>NZ_MAEV01000012.1:0-242671 GCF_002013385.1 Mycobacterium sp. D16R24
AGAAATCGTTCGTCACCGCCTTCTTGACCTTATACGCGCGATCGCCAATCAAGATTACGAACGCTGTGTGTGTTTCGCGAAACTGTGCAGCGACGCTGGACGCCAATTCATGTGAAGTTCGGTGCGTACCCGGCTGGATTGCGTCCACGGCTCCCATGATCGTCCGCCGATGCCCGGATATCGAGGCCTTGTGACTCTTTCTCGTTACCCATTTCATTCGGGTGAGCAGGGACGAAAGCCTCTTTCGCCAACGCAGCGTCTCGCCGATAGTTCACATGACCCGCCCGACAGGGAGCAAACGATGCCGAGAACACTGTACGTCGCCGAGATCGATTGCTCCCCTGGCGTTCTGCGCCGATGAGCACCGGCGAGAAGACCTCGCCGGATACCGGCACGGCACCCCTGGGTATTGCTGCGGCGAGCGCGTTGCCAGTCGAGCAAGTGCTGACTCGATTAGCGGCCAGTGAGAACGGATTGACGCAGGACGAAGCTCATCAGCGGATGCTCCAGTACGGTCCGAATGCTGTGTACTCACATCGGGCACGGATGTCCGCGGTGCTCTGCCGCCAGCTCCGATCCCCCTTGCTTGGTCTGCTAGTCGCGGCGGCAACCGTATCGTTCTTCGTGGGAGAACGCACCGATGCACTGGTGATCGGCGCGATAGTTGCGCTCTCGGTCGGCCTGGGGTTCGGCAATGAGTACCGTGCGGCGAAAACTGCCGAAGCGTTGCACTCCCAGATCCACCACCGTGCGCTGGTTGTGCGTGATGGACATCAGGTTCTGGTGGATGTCACCGAGCTGGTACCCGGAGATGTGTTGGAGCTGCGTCTGGGTGACATTGTGCCTGCCGATGTCCGGTTGTTATCGGTCACCGAATTGGAATGCGACGAGTCGGTAATGACTGGCGAATCCTTGCCCGTCGAGAAGAATGTGGGCCAGAGCCCCGTCCGAGCGCCGCTCGCCGAGCTGTCCGGGTGCGCGTTAATGGGCACAGTGGTGCACGCCGGCAGCGGGCGTGGCGTTGTCGTGGCGACCGGTGCGCAGGCCGAGTTTGGCCGTATCGCAGCTGGATTGGATATCCGCCACCCCGAAACACAATTTCAGGTTGGGCTGCGCAGCTTCTCGATGCTCTTGGTAAAAGTCGCGGGAGTGCTGACCACTTTCATCTTCGTTGTCAACCTCGCGCTGCACCGGCCGATTATCGACGCGTTGCTGTTCTCTCTCGCGATCGCGGTCGGGATCAGTCCCCAACTGCTACCTGCCATTGTCTCCACGTGTCTGGCCGCCGGATCCCGGCGAATGTCTCAGCGCAAGGTGTTGGTGAAACGGCTGGTATGCATTGAAGATTTGGGCAATGTGAACGTCTTGTTCACCGATAAGACCGGCACCCTCACCGAGGGGCGAATCAGTTTCATGCGGGCGCTAGGCCCTGATGGCGGTCTTTCCGACGAGGCGTTGAGCTGGGGTCTGGTATGTACGGAGGTGCACCTGGAGGGCTCCACGGTGCTCGGCGGAAACGCGCTGGATGTGGCGTTGTGGGAGTCTTCTCAATCCGTGCGGCATCGAAGTGAAGTCGCCGGCTATCGAGTGCGGGCGGTGATTCCCTTCGACCACGAACGGCGGATGTCCTCTGTGCTCGTGGACGATTCAGCAGGTCGACGGACCCTGGTAACCAAAGGGGCACCGGAAACCGTTCTTGATCGGTGTGCCGATGTTCCGCCGCAAGCGCTAGCGGCGCTCGCCGCGGAATTCGCCGCAGGAAATCGTGTAGTGGCCGTGGCTACCCGCTCCGCAACCACTTTGGTGACGCCGAGTCCCGATGACGAGCGCGACTTGCGATTTGCCGGATTGTTGGTCTTCCTAGACGCCCCCAAGCTCGGTGCCGCCGCGGCCCTACAACGGTTGGCACGCTTGCACATAGCAGTCAAGATCGTCACCGGGGATAGTCCGGCGGTCGCCGACAAGATCTGCCAAGACCTTGGACTGCCCGTGACCGGCACACTGACCGGCCCCGACCTTGATGTCCTCGATGATCAACAACTCGGCGCCGTTCTCGAGAACACCACAATCTTCGCCCGAGTAAGTCCCGAAGATAAGGCACGTATTGTGCGGGTCCAGCGCCACAGCGGCTTCGACGTGGGGTTCCTCGGCGATGGCGTCAACGACGCACTTGCCCTGCACGCCGCCGACATCGGGATCTCCGTTGACTCGGCCAGCGATGTCGCCAAGGACGCCGCAGACGTCATCCTGCTCGAAAAGGATCTCGACGTGCTCGCCGATGGAGTGATGGAAGGCCGGCGAATCTTCGCCAACACCATCAAGTACATCCTGATGGGCACCTCCAGCAACTTCGGCAACATGTTCAGCGCCGCCGGCGCGTCGCTGTTCCTGAGCTTTCTTCCCATGCTGCCCTCGCAGATTCTGCTCAACAATCTGCTCTACGACGGCAGCCAACTCGCTATTCCCACCGACGAGGTGGACGCTGAGCAACTCGCCCGGCCATCTCGGTGGAACATCGGTTTCATCCGCCGGTTCATGATGTATTTCGGCCCGATCAGCTCACTGTTCGACTTCGCTACGTTCGGGGTCATGCTGTGGGTGTTCCATTCCGGGCCCACACAATTCCGCACTGGCTGGTTCGTCGAGTCGCTCGCTACCCAAGCTCTGGTGATCTTCGCAATCCGCACCAGGCGGATACCATTCTTTCGTAGCACCCCCAGCATGCCGCTGGTGCTTTCGGCGCTCGGCGTTGTTGTGATCGGGGCACTGCTACCGGCGACACCTCTCGCACACAGCCTTGGCTTTCACCCGCTGCCGCTCGGCTTCTTCGTCGCGCTGGTCCTCATGGTCGTTTGCTACCTCATCCTCATCGAGGCGGGAAAGAAGCTCTTCTACAGCACGGCACAGACAGCGACCCGCACACCAAAACCGCAGGATCCTCGGCACCACGTCCAACGCCGCGCGGCGCGGTTCAGCACCGCACTTTCCTAGAGTCAGACCGCCCGCTTCACCCTGTTAGCTCTCCATCATGGCGTCCATAGACGCCTTCATCGGGGCGGACATCGGCATGCTCATAGCCCCACCGCAGCACCACATCATCGTCGGCGTTGGACCGGTGGTATACACCACGCCCATTGGGTCGGGGCCGGTGATGTCGAAATAGACTATGCCCGCAGCTGTTTCACCTTGAGTCAACGTAGCCGCGGCCAGTCCTTGTTCGGTTGCAACCTGCCATAGCACCGGGTAGCGCAACTCTGTACTGCGGGCCTGCAGATTGGGAATGAACGGAGTGATGGTGCCCACGGTGGCTCGCACGGTGGCCTCAGCTTCCCAGATCTGTCCGGAAGCGGTGTACCCGGGAAGCACCGCCGTGGACTTCTTTAAGTCGAAGATGGTCCACTCTTGTACGCCGCCACCGGCATCAGAAACCTGCTGGTTGGATCCGAAGTGGTGCGGACACGGGCCTGCGGCGTTCCCCAGGGGCGCCGCCAGCAGCCCGGTAAGTAGTAGTCCAACGGCGTTCAGTGCTAACGGAATAATGCGGTATAGGCCCATGTGCCTAGCCTCTTTCTGAGTTTCGGATGAGGGTGGTGGCTAAAATTTCAGAGACGTAGATCGTGCCCGCCGATCATGACGGTGCAGGTGGTGCCGGGACGCCCTACGGTCGGTATCTGATCGATAAGCTCAGAGACACCCTGCTTGCGGTGCCGCCCTACGACAAGCAACTGCACTGAATCACGTTCGTGCGCAAGATAATCAGTGATCTGTCTCTGCGAGATGATGACATCGAGGGACGCACCGGCGTATTTGTGACGCCATGGCTCCAGGAGTTTATCCAGACGTGCTCGCAAGAGGTCTGTATCGGCACCGTACGTACTGCTCCCCTGCCCTGATCGGCAAGCAATGATCTGGACGGCCGCGCCCCGCAATGTCGCGGCGTGTAAACCCTGTGACAGCTCATCCTCAAAATCACGTAAGTCCTCGAATTCGATGAGAACACTTCCCTGCCCGTCGGCGTACCGGCTTCCTCGAACAACCACAACAGGACAATGGGCATGCCGCGATAGTGCGGCCGCTGTCGATGCCACCCGGTGATCTGATGCGCGGTCCCGACTCAGCGCACCCACGCAGATCAACGCCGCAGAATGCGACTGCCCGATCAGAACCTCCTGAGCTCGGCCCTGAAGGATCTCAACCTCCAGCTTCACGGGCCTATCGCAGGATTGAACGGCGAGTACTGCCCCCTGGGTGGCAATCTCTGCTGTCGCCACGTCGTAGGCAGAGTAGAGATCGTCGTCTGACTGCTGTCGAGGCTCGATGGCATAAATGAGGCGCAGTGGGATATCCCGTTCAACGGCTTCATCAACTGCCCACAACGCCGCCGCGATAGCGCGATGCGATCCGTCGATACCGACGACCACAGCGGATGCCGGTTTGTCCTCCTTGGGATCGGCCGCGCCCTGGCCATCTTTGTGTGCGCCTGTATTGTCTCGCATCACATTCTCCATTCGATGAGAGCGTTCAACGTGAGCGACCGATTCGAAATACACTGCCGCACAGCACTGATTCTCGCGAGTCCGCGAGTCAGGGTTAAGTGCCGAGAGTTGGTTCATGCAGAGCCGAAAGTCCGCGATGACAACCTCATACCGCGTGACCAATGGCGGCCAGATAGGGACTGCGGACTCCATCGCGCCATCGGCACCGACTTCTAGCCTGCTTTAAGGATCCAGGTGAAAGGAACGCGAGTATGTACGAGATCACCCAGAAGACAGGTGTTGTCGTTGCCGTGGACGGCTCGGCAGAATCGGACGCCGCGGTCCGGTGGGCCGCTCATGAGGCGTCGATGCGTCACGACCGATTGACCATCGTCTCAGTTGTCAGTCGGGAGTATCTGTACATCCGTGACCCAGAGACCCAGGATCGCGTCTATCACTGGCAACACCACCACGGGGAGGAGATCCTGCGGCGGTCCAAAAACATCGCCGAGGAAACCGTCGGCCACTCGCTGCCAGAGATATGCACCGATTTGGTCTACGGCAAGCCGATCCCTGTCCTTGCCGATATGTCGAAAGATTCGCGCGTCCTAGCCGTCGGGCGTCGCGGATTGGGCGCCGTTGACCGTCTCGTCGCGGGCTCGGTCAGCTTAGGGCTCGTGCGCCACGCGCACTGCCCAGTGGCCGTGGTACACGAGGCACAGGGCCAGAATAAGAATGGCGCAGTTATTGTCGGAATCGATGGGTCTCCGATTTCGGAGGCAGCCATCGCCCTCGCGTTCGATGAAGCGGCTCAACGTGATGCACCCTTAATTGCTATGCACGCATGGGTGGATGTGTTGGACACAGCACCCGAGTTTGACTGGCGTGTAGAACGGGAGCAAGCCAGGGAATTGCTGGGTGAACGGTTGGCCGGGTGGTCGGAGCGTTATCCGGAAGTAAGCGTGAGCCGCGAGGTGGTCAAGACGAACCCCGGCCGGTGGTTGGTCGAACATTCGCGCAACGCGCGGCTCGTCGTGGTAGGTAGCCATGGCCGCGGCGGGTTCGCCGGCATGTTGCTTGGGTCCGTGAGCCGCAGGGTCGTGCAGGCATCGCACGCGCCGGTGATTGTGGTCCGGGCGGCCTAAGGAAGTCGGACGTCGCCATGGATATGTTGATTGTCGAGCTCTATCGGTACTTGGTTTCTCGGGTATGCACGCATGGACCCAATATCCTTATATCAGAACGGATCACGGCGCTCATTGAGTTAGGTTTGGCCATCCTTACGGAGTTGACATTGGGCGCGATAGTTGCGATACGCAGTGGCCAACAGCGATGGCGAGCTGACAATTAAGGCCCAGCGCACCGAACGGGGCGAAGTCCAAAACATATCGCCATCCGGGCCATCAATTGGCCCTGACACGAACGGGTTGGTTCGTAGGAATTCTCCTGCGGACCAACCCGCCTAATGCGCGCATTCGTCTCCTCAACCGTTATGACCTGTTACGACAAGGGCGCGCTTGCATCATTCAGAAGGGCTACCGTCTCTTCAACCGGCCGCCGCGGCGTTTCGGGTAGCGGGCCGGCTTCGATCGGTGCCCAGCCAATCCACAACAGCATCTGGGCCGAATAACCACCATCGAATGTCAAGTCCTGTAAAGCATCTCTCGTCTCAGGGATCTCTAACACTTCGGTTATCAGGCAGCTGGCTAGACCCAGATTGGACGCCGTGAGCAAGACCACGCTGGTAGCTTCCCCCGCCCTTAGCCTGGACAAACGGTCATCCGTCGACGTAACGACGGCCAGCAGCACGCCACTCTCGGCAGCGGTATCCGGATTGTGAGAGGGCGAAGACGGTCGCGTTGCGGCAAAACGCCGATGCAGCCCCGCCCCGACAGGTTCTGGCGCCGGGATGTTCCGCGCAGGCACGCCCTGCGGAGAGGCGTGGCGACCGCTCCACATCGACAACTCGCTCAGATATCCAGAGTCCTGGGCATGTTGTGCTGCAGCTCGCGCAACCAAGGATCTCACATCGGGCGAGATGTGCACGCTTCGTAGCATTGCGCCCATCCGGGCGGCTCGCGCAGCCAGGAGGCTGACGTCGGAGACCGTGACTGGCCGCGAACTGAAGTGGCGGCGATCGGTTCGGCGGCGCGTAATCGCCGCTGCCAGCCTAAGGTCGTCGGCACCAGGACACTGCTTGCGTACTTCGATCGAAGCAACATGGTCTGGCTCCGCGGGATTGGGGAACCTGTGTATCCACGGTGACCAACCCAGCGCCGTCAACGCGATGGCGCAATGATTGAGTGCGGCTCCACAGCTGATAATCAGATCGCGCGAATCCGGGTCCGTGTGTACAAGATGTCGATTCTGATCAATCCACAGATGCAAGCTGTTGTCCCCTATTTGCCATTTCCAGGGTTGTGAGTTGTGGATAGAGGGCGCCCGATTCGCCAGTGTGATGGCCGCACGAATGGTGGAACTGTCGGGGAATCTTGCACTCATGATCAAACCTTCGTGAACGTTGGTGTGACGGAGCGGAGGGCCCACAGCAAGCTGGCCGACCGTGGGCCCTGCGCGGGTACTTCGGACAACTACTAGGCCGCGCGGCGCAAGTCCCCATCGTTATCCCGCCGGCTTTGGACTGATGTCGACTGCTGTTCCTGCCGCCAGCCGGCATATGTCAGGTAGAGCCCGAGCACGGCAACGATGACGTACGCGGACCGCCAGACCGTGATTGAACCGACGATGTGATTCGCAACATTGGCAAAGGTCTCAGGAAAAGCGAGCAGGAAAATACCACGAATGACTAAGAGCCATCCGAGCAGCGAGACAATTACAGCGGCAGCACCGCGCCAGTACTGGTGAAAGGCAATGATGGCCAGTCCACCCATTAACACAAACGCCCCCATGATCCATGACCAGAGCTGACCGGCGGTGAATTCGTCGAGCAGCGAGCGCATATGTGGTGCGCGAATGGCCACAGCAAGAGGGACGATGACGAAGAAGGGGCCAAGGACGCGGGCAAACGCCCGTGTACGGGCCTCGGATTGATCTACAGTACGCATTGTTCCTTCCTTTCTACGCGTTGGTGGTTGCGGTTCGAGGTCCGTTGACCTCATGTGAATACGATCACTTATGCGCTTACGGATTCAGGGCCGAAAGCCTCTGTTTGGCACTACCTTCGGACGTTTAGATAAGCGTTGTGATCGACCGCAACGGATGTTTACCGACGCACCGCGGTCAAACGGCTCATGCCCCAGGGAACAGTCCCGCCGGAAGTGCCGTGGTGGCGCATCCAATAGGCCATCCCGACAACATAATTGACCGAGGAGGCTCGCTATGGACATGCTCATGGCGCCTGATCCCGAGATAGAACAGGCGATACACGCACGAATTCGTGACGCGGCAATCGAACAGTTCGGCAGGAAAGGGTTCGATGCCGACTTGGCGGCGATTGCCCACGCGGCCGGTACCGGTGTAGATCTGGCGGCCCAACTTGTCGGTTCCACCGGGGACCTTCGCAGGGAGTGCGACATCTATGTGGCGGAGCTCGTCAAGGAGTCGAAATCGGAGGCACTGCAGTCGATGTCTCCGGACGATTGGTTCCGGCAATTGGCCGAGGTCGACTCATACGCACCGATAATGAAGTATGTCGTGCGCAGCATGATCTCCGGTGGCGATCTTGGCCGCGCTTTGATGCACCAGATGATCGACAACGCCGAGGCGTATCTCGAAGATGCCGTCACGATGGGCTCCATTGTGCCCAGTCGCGACCCCAAGGCTCGCGCTCGCTTCCTGGCGTTGAACGGCGGCGGCGGGTTTCTTCTGTACTTGCACATGCACGAGACGCCCGACGATATGACGGCAGTGCTGCGGGACTACGACCGAGACATGATCATGCCGGCGTTGGAGCTGTATACCAATGGCCTACTTGCGGGCAGCGCGATGTATGAGGCCTTCTTGAACAGATCCGAGACCCCGCCGCGGGCAGCGAAATAGACGCCGCGAACTTAGTATGTACTACCTTGCTGGACAAGAGAGTTCAGAATTGCTTAGGTGAGCTGTGACTGACGAAAAGGCTGCGCATTCTGCCGAGCCGCATAAGGCGAGTGCCGGCGCAAGGCTGAATTGGTTGCGCGCCGGCGTCTTGGGCGCCAACGACGGCATCGTGTCGACGGCAGGCATGGTGGTCGGTGTCGCGGCAGCCACCATCGAGCGGGCACCGATCTTCACCGCGGGGCTGGCCGGTGTGGCCGCCGGCGCCGTCTCCATGGCGCTAGGTGAGTACGTTTCGGTGAGCACACAGCGAGATACCGAACGAGCCCTTCTGAGCAAGGAACGGCAGGAACTCAAGGACCTGCCCGCCGAAGAACTCGCCGAACTCACCTCGATATACGAATCAAAGGGCCTGTCGCCAACAACCGCCCGGCAAGTGGCAGTTGAGCTCACCACCCATGATGCCTACGCTGCGCATGCTGACGCAGAGTTGGGAATCAACCCCCACGAATTGACCAACCCGTGGCATGCCGCCCTCTCGTCGGCCTTATCGTTCCTGACCGGCGCCATCTTGCCCATGGTGGCGATCCTCCTCCCGCCGGCAGCATGGAGAATCCCCGTGACGGCGGTCGCCGTGTGCCTGGCTCTGATTGCCACTGGGTGGATCAGCGCCACCATCGGCGAAGCCGGCCGGACCCGAGCTATTTTGCGCGTCACCATTGGCGGACTTGCGGCCATGACGGTCACCTACCTGATCGGCACCCTCGTCGGGCACGCCATCTCGTAAGGCCGAGCCTGTCTACCGTGCGTTGAACGCATCGACGGCGGTGGGCAGTGTCACGAAAATCCGGCCCTCACCGATCTTGCATAGCAACCCAGCCGTGGCCAGCGCGTCACGCAGGTCCTGTTTGACTCGTGCCATCGCGAAGACAATTCCCATGTTCTCCAAGTCTTCCCGGAGCCGATCAAGTGCGTCGAGCGCGGTCAGATCCACGTCGACATTCGCCTCCGCGCTAAGAATGAACCATTCGGCCGGTTCTGGCCCCGCGGCCACAGCCGCCATCGCGCGCTTACGGAAATCCTCTGCGTTGGCGAAACACAAAGGTGCGTCGTATCGATAGACCACGAGGCCGGGTACCGCGTGTGCGCCGGGGTAGTCATCAAGGTCATGCATTCCCGGCACTCCCGGTACAAACCCCAGCACGCTGTCGTGCGGGTGTGCGACACGGCGGAGTAGATCCAGGATCGACAAAGCCACGGCCGTAAGGATTCCGTACAGCACCCCGACCCCGAGAACGGCGAATGTTGTGGCCAGGGCGATAATGAACTCGCTGCGACGAAAGCGGGCGAACCTGCGGTATTCGGGAACATCAACCAGCTTGATGGCGGCATACACCACGAGTGCCCCCAGGGCAGCGCGGGGAAATTGCTCCAAGGTTCCGTGCGCGAACATTAGCACCATCAGGACCAGTGCGAGTGTGGTCAAGGAATGTAGTTGGCTGCGGCTTCCTACCGAGTCTCCCAGTGCGGTCCGGCTGCCGCTAGAGCTGACCGGAAAACCTTGTGTAAGTCCGGATCCCAAATTGCACAGCCCCAGCGTGCGTAGCTCCGCGTTGGCGTCGATGTCTTCGTTGCGACGGACGGCGAATGCGCGTGCGGTCAAAATATTGTCGGAGAACGCCACGATCGCGACTCCGAGAGCAGGTATGACGAGGGCGCCCAGGCTATCGAGGCCCACCGGAGGTACCCCGGGGTGCGGCAGTCCTGCGGGGACTCGGCCGACGAGGTCGATGCCGGAACCGGCAGACGGCAGGACAGCCACTGCGGTCGTTGCCATCAACACCGCGATGAGCGGCCCTGGTGCTCGCGGTGCCCATCGTGCGAACACACCGAGCAGTGCGAGCACCGATGTAGTGACGATGATTGTGGGCCAACGGATCTGCTCGACGTGAACGGAAAATGACCTGATTTGCTCGATAAACTCGTCACCAGAACTGGCCGTGCCCGTAATGGCACCGAGCTGACTGCCCACCATCGTGATTCCCACGCCACCCATGTAGCCAACAAGCACCGGGTGCGACAGCAGATTGGCGAGCAGGCCAAGGCGAGCCAGCCCTGCGATCAAGCACACCACCCCGACGAGCAACGCCATCGCGGCCGCTAGCGCCGCATATCGGGCAGCGTCACCAAAGGCCAAGGGAGCCAACACTGCCGCGGTCATTAACGCGGTGGTCGACTCCGGTCCCACGGACAGCTGCCGGGACGAACCCAGCATCGCATAGATCGCCAACGGGGCCAGCGCCGCCCACAACCCCGCCACCGGCGGCAGGCCGGCCAGCGTCGCGTATGCCATGACCTGCGGGACGAGGTATGCGGCCACCGTGATTCCGGCGAGGATATCTCCCCGCAGCCACCGTTTCTGATACCTCCGCAGCTGTGCCAGACCCGGCGCATAGTTCGCCCATTGCATGGTGAAGATCATGGTGCGTCAGCGGTTCTCACGCAGCTGAACGGACCTGATGACCAAGGACCCAGCTGCGACGGGCATAACTCTCTACTAGAGGACGCCGAGCGGTGCGACGCTCTGTGGTGTCACTACCAAGAGACAGGAACGACAATGGACTTATCGAAGACGCCGGCATTCCGGATCGTGAAAACGACTCCGATGGAACGATTCAGCTGGCTGGTCATGGGTGTGATTGTGCTGGCGACGGCTGTGCTGTTCTTGATGGACAAGACAGAACGTGTCTCCACGGTCGAGTTGGTGCTTCTCTGGGTGTTGGTTCTCGCCGGGATCAAGATGACAATCATCGCGGCATTCGGCCGCTATCCGTTGCCACGCTGGCTCAACTTCCTCGCCGCCAATCCGCCCAAATAGTCAGGGCAGGGGCACCGACCAGGAGACCTGGGTACCGCCGCCAGCTGACTCGGCGATGGTCAGTTTCCCTTGCAGCGCCGCAGCCCGGGTACCGAGATTGCGCAGGCCCCGGTGGTTCGCGCCCTCGGGTATGCCTATCCCATTGTCGGCGACGTCAACGACGACATCGTCGCCGACGGCGACCAGTACCGCCAATTCCGATGCTTTCGCATGCCGGACGGCATTGCTTACGGCCTCGCGCAGCACAGCTTGGGTGTGTTCGGCGATATCCGTCGGGACGACATCGAGCGGTCCGTTCATACGCACGGAGACTTGCAGCGACGTGTCATCGGTCAGCTCGGCGACGACAGTGCGCAGGGCCGCACGCAGCGAAGGGCCGTCGGTCTCGACAGTATGCAAGTCAAAAATGGCGGTACGAATGTCTTGAATGACGTTGTGCAGCTGATCGATGTGTTCGGCAAGCCGGGCAGCTACTCGCGGTGATTTGGCTGCCCGCCGGTGCGTTCCCTGCATGGCCAATCCGACGGCGAATAGTCGCTGGATGACGTGATCATGAAGATCGCGGGCAATGCGGTCACGGTCGCCCAGCATCTGCAGTTCATTCATCGTGGTGCGGGTCTGGGCATGTTCAAGCGCGAGTGCCGCCTGATCGGCGAAGGACGCGGCGATATCGAGCTGCCCATCCGCGAAAGGCGCACCGTCAGCCTGCCGGATCAGCAGGAGCACGCCGGTAGTGGAATCCCGTCCACGCAGCGGCAACGCCATCGCCGGCCCAAATGCCACATGCGTTCCCGCAGCGATATCGAACTCCAGCTGGGTTACCGTGCGTGGCAGTCGATCTCGGAGTACCGCTCCGGAAGTCGACCCCTTCAGCGGAATACGTATTCCGCTGAGTTCCCGGCTTGAGGCGCCGGCACATGCTGCCACCACGAGCTCGCCGGCATCATCGTCATCACCGAACTCCCGGGTCAGCGCGATCAAGGCGTAGTCCGCATCGACCAGTGCGGCCGCGCGGACGGCTATCAGCTGCAGCGCCTCAGCGGGCTCCACCCCGGCCAGTAGCTTGGATGTCACTTCGCCAGCCGCCTGCAGCCAGCGCTGCCGCTGCCGGGACTCTTCGTAGAGGCGGGCATTCTCCACAGCTATCCCGGCCGCACCGGCCAGCGCCCGCACGACCACCTCGTCATCGGCAGTGAATTCCTCGCCCTTGCGTTTCTCGGTGAGGTACAGGCGCCCGAATACCTCGTCGCGCAGCTGCACGGGCACGCCCAGAAAGGTACGCATGGGTGGGTGGTTGGGCGGAAATCCGATCGACGCCGGGTGGTGCATGATCTCGCTGAGCCGTAGCGGTTTGGCGTCATCAATGACCACTCCGAGGACTCCGTGGCCGGTGGGTAGCGGCCCGATGAGTTCCCGGGTGGCGTCGTCGATGCCCTCGTAGATGAACTGGGTGAGCATGCCGTCCTCGCCGAGGACGCCGAGAGCTCCGTATTGGGCATCCACGAGCTCCATGGCGACTCTGACAATCTGGCGGAGTGTGACATCCAGTTCCAGCCCCGCGCTGACCGCCATCACGGCATCCAGAAGCGCATCGACCCGGCCCCTGGTCTCAGTGATGATGCGCTCAATGCGGCCCTGGACCTCCGCCAGCAGCTCGCGGAGCTGGATATGCGCAAGTTCCTTGGACACCGACTCGTCGGCACCCAACCGATCGGTCACCCACTGAGTATGGCGCACCCAGTCGATATCGGCAGTCAAAGGCCAAGTCTTAACGCTCCGAGTATCGTTCTCCGGTAGCGGTTCGGTCGCCGGCGAGCTTGGTGACGAGCACCGCGGCCTGTGTGCGACGTTCCAGTCCGAGCTTGGCCAGCAACCTCGACACGTAGTTCTTCACCGTCTTGTCCGACAGGAACATCTCCCCCGCGATCTGGCGATTGGTGAGGCCTTGTCCTATCAGCTCCAGCAGAATCTGCTCCTGCGGCGTCAACGAGGCAACGGGCGAGGATTGAGTCGCCTCGCACAGTCGATCCATCAGGGCCGCTGCCGACCGGTTGTCCAGCAAGGACCGTCCAGAACCGACCGTCCGTATCGCCGACACCAGATCCATACCCTTGATGTCTTTGATGACGTATCCGCCGGCTCCGGCCAGGATCGCATCCAGCATGGCTTGCTCATCAGTGAACGACGTCAGCATCAGACAATTCAGGGCAGGACACCGCGAACGTAGGTCCCGGCAGAGTTCGATCCCGTTGCCGTCAGGCAGCCGTATATCGAGTACCGCGATGTCGGGATTGAGGGCCGGGATGCGGGCCATCGCTTCAGCAACCGAACCGGCCTGCCCTATGACGACAAGGTCGTCTTCGTCGTCGATGAGATCGGCCACCCCGTGCCGCACGATTTCGTGGTCATCAACCAGGAACACGGTGATCATCTCGTATGGTGTCCTTCCCATCGCCAATCCCGCACCTCCGGCAGGTCTTCGCCATGGGCACGTATCCACGCGTTGTGGCGTTCATGCATGCGGAGCATCTCGTCCCTGAGCCCTTGGGCGTCTGCGCATTCCAACAGGCCCGGTGTGCGCTCCACTACGTCGATCACCAGTTGGAATCGGTCCATCTTGTTCAGCACCAGCATGTCGAAGGGCGTGGTGGTGGTGCCCTCCTCCAGGTAGCCGCGAACATGCAGGTTCGCATGACCTGCCCGACGGTAGGTAAGCCGATGGATGAGCGCCGGGTAGCCATGGAAGGCGAAGATCACAGGACGGTCCGCGGTGAACAGCGTGTCGTAATCGACATCGGACATGCCATGCGGGTGCTGGCTATCGGGCTGCAGACGAAACAGATCAACGACGTTGACTACCCGGGCCTTTAACTGCGGCAGATGCTTTCGCAGTATCGACACGGCGGCCAGTACCTCGATGGTGGGTACGTCACCGGCACAGGCGAGGACAACGTCCGGGACGGCTCCCGCGTCACTGCTGGCCCATTCGAAGATATCGGCACCACGTGCGCAATGCAGCGCTGCCTGTTCAGGATTGAGCCATACCGGCGTGTAGTTCTTGCCGGCGACGATGACATTGATGTAGTCGCGGCTGGCCAGGCAATGCGCCGCAACCGACAGCAGAGTGTTGGCATCCGGCGGTAGGTAGATGCGCGCCACCTCCGCGCGCTTGTTCGCAATATTGTCGATGAAACCTGGATCCTGGTGTGAGAAGCCGTTATGGTCCTGACGCCACACATGGGACGTCAGCAGATAATTCAGTGACGCGATGGGGCGGCGCCACGGTAGTTGCCTGCTGATCTTGAGCCATTTGGCGTGCTGGTTCACCATCGAATCCACGATGTGGGCGAACGCCTCGTAGCAGGAGAACAAGCCATGGCGGCCCGTCAGCAAGTAGCCCTCCAGCCAGCCCTGGCACAGGTGTTCGGACAAGACCTCCATAACGCGACCATCTCGCGCCAGGTGCTGATCGCCGGGCAGAATCGTTGCGCTCCACTGTTTGTCTGTGACGTCATAGACGTCTCCGAGTTTGTTCGACTCGGTTTCGTCCGGCCCGAAAAGTCGGAAGTTCCTTCGGTCGGCGTTGCGGACCAACAATTCTCGAAGATAGCGGCCCAGGACCCTGGTCGGTGATGCGTCCACAGCGCCCGGCTGGCCGGTCACCACACCGAAGGTTCCCGGATCCGGCAGCGACAGCGGCGTCAGGAGCGTGCCACCGTTGGCATGCGGGTTCGACCCCATGCGTCGTTGCCCGGAGGGAATAAGCCGCGTTACAAGCTCATTCGGCGCCCCTGTCTCGTCGAAGAGCTCTTCAGGGTGGTAGGACCGCAGCCAGTGGGCAAGTTGGGTCCGATGTGTTGGGTTCTCACGCACATTGGCGATCGGTACCTGATGCGATCGCCATGTGCCCTCGACCTGATGTCCGTCAACCACAGCAGGGCCCGTCCACCCTTTCGGGCTGCGCAGAACGATCATGGGCCAGAAGGCGCGATGTAAAATCGGTACCTGGCAACGGGACAACGTCTGAAAGTCGCGGATCTCCATGATCGCCCGGTCCAGTGCAGCGGCCATCTGTTGGTGCATATCTTCGGGTTCATGGCCCGTGACGTAGATGGGTGTGTAGCCGTACCCCCGCAGCAGGCTCTCAAGCTCTTCATCGGTAATTCTCGATAGCACAGTGGGGTTGGCGATTTTGTAGCCGTTGAGATGAAGGATCGGTAGGACCGCACCGTCGGTCGCGGCGCTGAGGAATTTGTTGGCGTGCCAGCTGGCGGCCAGTGGCCCGGTCTCGGCCTCACCATCGCCGATCACGCAGACTGCGACCAGATCCGGGTTGTCCAACACAGCGCCATATGCATGGGCCAGGCTGTAACCCAGTTCGCCGCCCTCATGGATAGATCCGGGGACCTGCGGCGCTACATGACTGGGCACGCCTCCAGGAAATGAGAACTCCTGGAATAGCTTCCGCATACCCTGCCCGTCACGGGGGACATCGGGACGAATATCGCTATAACTGCCCTCGAGCCATGTATTCGCGAACAGCGCAGGCCCGCCATGCCCGGGCCCGGTGACGTAGATCGCGTTGACATCGTGAGTGATGATGGCCCGATTCATGTGGGCGTAGATGAAGTTCAGTCCCGGTGAGGTTCCCCAGTGCCCCAGCAGGCGGGGCTTGATGTGCTCGGCCCGCAGAGGTGCCGTCAGCAGCGGATTTTCCATGAGATAGATCTGACCAGCGGTGAGGTAGTTCGCGGCCCGCCACTGCGCATCCACTGCCGCGAGCTGATCGGCAGGTAAGGCGGCCGTGTGATGGCGCGCGGTTCCTGGCGTTGCCATACTCATCGCTTCTCGTCTCCTGCATGTGGGCGAGCGACCAACACCGGGCAGGGAGCTTGGTGAATGAGGGCGTGACTAGTCGAGCCGAGAAAGAAGCCTGCGACGTCGCCGCGTCCACGGCTGCCGACCACGAGCAGCTGCGCGTGCTGAGCCCAGTGCAGCAGGATGTCCGCGGGATTGCCCATCGCGACCACCCGGCGCACGGTGACATCGGGATACTTTTCCTGCCAGCCCGCCAGCCTCTCGGCGAGTATCTCGGCCTGCTGCTGCTCGGCGATATCCCAATCCATCATGTTCCAGGCGGTGTACGCGTACACATAGCTAGGCGGCACCTCGCCCCCGGCATTCACGGCCACCAACTCGGCGCCGCGCATGGACGCTTCCTCGAAGGCCCACGCGATTGCTTCCTCGCTTGAGGGAGATCCACTGACACCGACGATAACCGGGCCCGCGGGCGGAGTTCCCAACTCGCGAACGACTACGACGGGGCTGTGCGCCTTCGCGGTCAATGCGACCGACACCGACCCTGCCATCATCCCGGTGAATCGGCCAAGCCCGCTAGATCCGACCACGGTAATGAATGCATCCTTGGACAGCTCGACAAGTGTGGGCACGGGCTGAGCGGTTACCTTGGCGGTAGCCACTTCTAGATGGGGGTGCAGGGCGACGACGTGGTCCTTGGCCCGAGTAAGGAACTCCACGCCGTCGTTATCCATATGGTCGTAGAAGCTTGTCGACGCCGACAGGTTAAAGCCGTAACCGAAGCTGCTGTAGTCGACAGCATGCACGAGCCGAAGAGGCAGATTGTGCCGTTCTGCCTCGGCCCCCGCCCATGTCAATGCATGCAGAGCGGACGCAGATCCGTCGATGCCCACCAAAATGTATGGACGTGGTGTGGTGTTCATGGTGTCCTCCGAGTTGGTCGGTACCAGTGGCTGGTGACGACAACGCTATGGATCAGCCGTGCGATCTCCCACGGTCAAAGGTCCCGTTCCGCCGGGTAGCACGTCCCCGATCAGCAAGGCAATACGGTTCTTCGGTCCTAATGCACTGCCAAACCGGGACCAATTGCTCTCATCTGCGATCTCGCCTCAGTTCATGCTTGGTGCAGGGCGACTTACACGGAGGTATGGCTGTGACGCAGATAGTGCTAGGCCGTGATGTAGTCATCAAGGCAATCCAGGCCGCGTGCCGGGCGCCGTCGGTCCACAACAGTCAGCCGTGGCGTTGGGTTATGGATGACGAACTCAAGCTCTTCCTCGACGTGAATCGCGTACTACGCGCCGACCCCTCGCAGCGGGAGGCCTTGATCAGCTGCGGTGCCGTGCTGGATCACTTTCGGGTGGCTGCGGCCGCCTTCGGTTGGCTAGTGCGCCCGGAGTACTTCCCGAACCCCAATGACCATACGCATGTGGCAACAATGAATTTCACCAAGATGCAGTACGTCACCGACGCACACCGCGATCGCTTACATGCTTTGGAGCGGCGCTATACCGATCGACTCCCCTTCCTGCCGCCGCGCAGGTGGGCGGTGACCGAGCAGCTACTCCGGCAGGCAGTCAGCGACCGGGCCTTCCTCGATGTCCTCGCCGACGGGGCCCGTCCTCGCGTCGTTGAGGCAGCTCAGCTCAGTGAAGGACTTCGCCAATACGACTCAGAGTACAAGGCGGAGATCGATTGGTGGACTGCGCCGTTCAAGCTCTCCGAGGGAATCCCGGACAGCTCATTGCCCTCCGAGGAAGAAGGAAATCGAGTCGATATCGGCCGCGATTTTCCTTTCGCGCGGCATCAGGAGCGCCGTGCCGCCGTGCCGCAGGATAGGGCAACTTTGGTGGTGCTCTCGACCGGCGATGATTCTGCAAAGGACTACGTGAAATGTGGCGAAGCCTTGTCAGCCTTGCTGATTGAAGCCACAGTTGCCGGGTCGGCCACATGCACTCTGACCCATGTCACAGAGCTTGTCGCGAGTCGTCAGATCATCGAGGGGATCACTGACCGCGACTACCCGCAGGCGGTGGTCCGGATTGGCACGACGCCACCGCTGGAGCCGATACCGGCTCCCACGCCGCGGCGGCCACTCTCTGCTGTCCTCGAATTCGCGGGTAAGTAGCTTCATGCCGAGCGCCCCGGTGTACGGGCTAGGGAACGAGCACGGCGGCGCCGGTGATCCGGCCGGCGGCAAGATCTGACAGAGCACGGTCCGCATGTTGGAGTTCGTATCGGGGACCTGCCAGGTGGAGACGATGTGTCGCGGCAAAGTCGAGGAATGCCCGCGAGTCGGACCGGGTGTTTGCCGTGACCGATCGAATCTGCCGCTCCTGGAACAGGTGCTGCTGATAATTCAGGGTAGGAATGTCGGTGAGGTGGATACCGGCGATGGCCAATGTGCCTCCCCGGTCAAGCGCCGCCAGCGCCGGCCCCACCAACTCCCCGACAGGCGCGAACAGTATCGCGGCGTCCAGCGCAACGGGAGGCGCATCGGCGGGCCCCTGCGCCGAGCTGGCACCAAGCTCGAGGGCAAGTAGTTGGGCGTCCTTCCCCCGGGTCATCACGTGGACCTCGGCGCCCCGGGCCAGGGCGACCTGCGCGGTGATGTGTGCGCTGCCGCCAAATCCGTATAGGCCCAAGCGGCCACCCGCAGGCAGCTCTGCACGCTGCAGTGAGCGGTAACCGATGATGCCAGCACACAGCAGCGGGGCAAGCTCGGCGTCGGCGTACCCCGTAGGCAGCCCCAATGCGTAGGCTGCGGGCACCACCGCGAATTCTGCGTACCCACCGTCGGCATCCCAGCCTGTGTACAAAGATCCGGGACAAAGGTTTTCGTTGCCACGGAGGCAATACCTGCACGCACCGCACGTATGCCGAAGCCATGGGATGCCCACTCGATCGCCTACCCTGAAATCCGTGCCGTCCTGCTCGCCCAGTCCAACGACTTCGCCAACGATCTCGTGTCCGGGCACAACGTTTGGCCTGTGCGGGACCAGATCACCCTCGGCGACATGAAGATCGGTACGGCAAACCCCGCAGGCAAGCACTCGCACCAGTAACTCCCCCGGGTGAGGCTCGGGCACTCGCAAGCGCACACGGCGCAGGGGCCCGCTCGCGATGAGGCCCGGCCGCTGTACCTGCCAGGCCCGCATCTCTGTGTCCATTGGCTGCCTTCCTCCCTTCTCCTTACGAATGAACCTACGAGCTCAATGGTCGCTTTTCCGGCGGCCCCCGCGATCCACCAGGGCATTGAAGTCTGATTCCCAGCGCGCATACCGGAGCCGATGGATGCGCCGGAGCACCAACCCGACGGTACCGACGATGAGACTCGTCATTGCCGTCCACAGCAGGACCGCGGCGGCAATGGCATCAGCTGCGGCGTCCCCCCGTGACGTCGGTGCCGACACACTGCGACCAGTAGGATCAACCCACATCAGGAACCTGTCTCCTGTATTGAGATCTGCACCGTAGCGGACAGTTTCGTGATGTTGCACGCCCCCGAGGCTCCACTGGGCTGGTACCAGAACGACCGGGCTGTACCGGGGTGCCACCGCGTGACTATCGCCGGTTGCCACTGCCTGCACCTGGTGGCGTGTATGCAATTGTTCGCTGCTGGTTCTGCTTCCGGCGTCGTACAGAGCTGTGCCGACCGCTCCCGCCACCGACAACATCACCAACGCCAACAGCAACCCCACCAGCTGAACAACGGCCGCGACCCGATCGCAGCCCCGGACCAAAGGATGGCGCCGGAACAATCTGGTAAGCAGGACCTGCACATAGCCAAACACCAAGACATTCATGACATCTCCTAGGCCGAGCATCGGCGGTAACCAGCTGATCGTCGCATCTGGTGCGTCCACGCTGCAGAGACCGCGGCCTCCACTTGACCAGGTCATTGGTCACGGTGCTCATCAACCCTTTGACACGGAGCGGCGTATACCACTGGCAGGGAATCGGGGACTTACGACTCCGCCCGGCGCCCGAAATCGGTCCTACCGTCAGTTCAGCCGATCAAAGGGCTGGCGAACCGCGTTCGATCACCCAAAGGAGTGAGTCCAATGACTGATACCGACCGGCACGGGCCCGTAGTTGTTGGCATTGACGGTTCACGGGCCGCTGTTCACGCGGCCGAATGGGCTGTAGATGAAGCAATCAGCCGAGATGTGCCGCTGTGCCTGGTTCATGTGACCAGGCCCGTGGTCACCGCCAAATCTTTTGTGGACCAGTACAACATCGACAAGGAGTACGCAGAAACGTCACTGCGTGATGCCGCGGCCGCTGTCAAGGAGACCGGAAAGCCCGTCAAGGTCGATTGCGTGATCCGTCACGGGCTGGCCTCGGATGCCTTGGCCGCAGAATCACAAACCGCGAGCCTCGTATGCGTTGGCTCCGAGGGATTCGGGCGATTGGCGAGTGCCTTTTGGGGCTCCACCGCAACTGAAATCGCCAAGCGAGCGCACTGCCCCGTCGCGATAGTCCATCGACCGGTGTTTGTCGCGCATGGTCTTCCCGTGTGGATCGCTGTGGCTGTCAACGGTCCTCAGGACACGGACACCGTCATCGACCACGCGGTGCAGGAAGCACGACTTCGCCATCTTCCGATTCTTGCGGTGGGCACCTGGCAAGAGGACATGGGCGCATCGCCCTACGACGAACTCGATCGACGCGTGGCGAGCCTGCGTGAACGTTATCCAGACGTCCACATGTACCCGGTTGCAGCACGTTCGGATATCGGCCATTTTCTCACGAACTGTGATGAACCGATCCAGCTGGCAGTAGTGGGACGCGCAGATATTCCACATGTCATCCGTATGCGGCCTTCAGCAGAGCACGGCGATCGCACCATCCTGATCGTTCGCAACTAACAATTCATGATGACGAATGGGGTTGAAACACGATGATATCCAAGAACCATCATGCGGGGATCGTGGTCGGGGTCGATGGATCGGCCTGTGCTGATATGGCGGTTCATTGGGCCGCACAAGAATCGAGCATGCGCAATGAACCGCTGACCCTCATCAGCGCCTTCGACATCGAACAAACCCATGTCTACGACCAGCAACTCCGTGAGCGGATCTATCAATCGCGCGAACGTCAAGCGCAATTGGTCCTGGAAAACGCACAGTGCATTGCCGAAGAGGCCGCCGGGTGCGCCTTGCCCTCCGCACGCCGCCGAGTGGTATTCGGGCATCCGGTGTGGGCGCTCGTCGACGCTGCGCAGGAATCACGCCTACTCGTTGTCGGCAGTCGAGGACGGCGCGCCCTCGACCGTCTGTTGCTGGGCTCGGTCAGTACCGCTGTCCTGCACCACGCGCGATGCCCCGTCGCGGTGATCCACAACGAGGCAACACTCGACAAGCACGCTCCTGTCTTGCTCGGTGTCGACGGCTCACCGACATCAGAGCAAGCGACAGCCATTGCTTTCGATGAAGCATCACATCGGAAGGTTGGGTTGATCGCCGTGCACGCCTGGCACATGCCCAACTTCTTCGAACCGGCATTTGATCTGCGTGCTACGGAAACTCAAGAAAGACAAACACTCGCCGAAAGACTGGCAGGATGGCAAGAACGCTACCCCGACGTGAAGGTCGACCGCCGTGTCGTATGTGATTACCCCAGCCCATACCTTATCGCCGAGTCCGCGCACGCCCAGCTTGTCGTTGTCGGCAGTCACGGCCGCGGGGGCTTCGCCGGAATGCTGCTCGGCGCAGTCAGTTCTGCCGTCGCTCAAGCCTCGCGAGTACCCGTCATCGTCGCACGGCGACCATGAAGTTCACCGTCCCTGAACCTGAAAAGAAGACCGACAGGAGCATCGACGGCGCGGCGACCACGCTCAGAACGCTGGATCGGGATGACGTCCAATCGGTCGCCCTTCTTCACTCCCAACTCAACGAGCAGGATCGCTACCTGCGATTCTTCACCACCAACCCAAAATACGTTGCAGCACTTGCTGAATCACTGACCCAACAGTCCGAACGAGAACTGTCAATAGGAGCCTTCGAGCATGGGCGATTGGTCGGTGTTGCAAACTACGTCATCAGTCAAGACGGCCATACCGCCGAGGTCGCCATCCTCGTCGCCCACGCCGACCATCAGCGCGGCGTGGGCACAATGCTCCTCAAGGCCCTCGCCGAGTCCGCCATCAGAAACGGGATCACACGGCTCACCGCCGACGTCCTCGCAGAAAACCACGCGCTCCTGGTGATGCTGCGTGAACTAGAACTGCCGCACAAAATCAACCACACCGATCGCGAGGTACTTAATCTCGAGGTTGAGCTAAGGCCCGCGGCCCGTCCACATGTGGCACAAGTCATTTGAGTGAACGCACTACTCTCCGCGCTGTAACGTCACCAGATAGCTAGCCGTCGTCCCCGAACTCGCACCTGCTGAACACGCACCGGTACCAGCAGATATACGCAGCGCCAATGATGGAAAGGCGCCTATCGGCACTTTTCTGCACAGGAGTTCGGTGCAGACCGTCGCCCCCTCGGCCATCGCGGACTATCGGCACGTCACCACGGCGGCCATCACCGCAACGACTGGTGCGGTGATGGCACAAGCATCGTCGCCACAGTCGACACCATCGACTCGATCGGTTCGATGCCACCACCCCGCCAGCACGGTGTAGCCGACACACCGACCCGTGCGTCACTGGATGTGCTGTCATGCAGTGGGATCAGCGGAATCTGTGATGCCGATTCCGGGCGACGCACCACCTGGCCGCTGCCGTCGATCACCTGGACGGACACGATCCGCTGATCGGTGGCCAACAGCACGGATTCGAGCCCATCGGGTGGTTCCTCACGCAGCCGCTCTCACACCGCCACAGCCCGGGCCCTGGCTGCAGTATCGACGTCGGCACACATCGACTGGTACAGCAGCACCACCGAGGTGGCCCCCACAGGCACCAGGCTGGCAAGCACCACCGCCGAGCGAGTCGCGATCCCACCGCACCAGCGCCGCAACCGGGCCCGTACCGCAACAATGACTGCGCGGGCCTTCAGCATCCGTCCAAACCTCGTGCCGTTCTGCTGAAATGTCGCGTCACGCGCAACGACCACATCCAGTAATCATGCCGGTGCTACGACCGCCCCGAGGTTGGCCGGGCGGATGTAGGCGCTACCGGAGACGTGACAGACGGCCGATCACCGCGATCGGACACTGAATGTCCCCGCTCGTCATCATCGTTATCAGAGTCCCGATCGCGACTCGAGTCACCGTCGTAGTCGCGTTCGGCGCTATCACGCTCGTATGAATGAGATTCACTCTGGCCGTGATCATCTCGGCCATACTCGTCTCCGTACTCGCTACCCGCCCACACACCAGCACCAAACGTCAGCGCCAACACGGCCACAACAGCGGCCGCCGCGCCCGCGATCGAAACAACAGTTCACGCTTGCGCTTATCGGGGACGGCCCCAGCGGCCGGAATCCCTTCCTCAGTATTAACCGTCGAGTCGGCAGGTGGTTCAGGCGATGGGGTCACATGATCAATGTTCGGCATGCCCCGACAATGCCTGTCAAGCACTGAGAGTTCATTGAGAACATAGAGTCGCGCCCCGTATCCCGCGGCCTGACTGGCCATGCCGACATCGCCGTTGTGTGTTACCGTTCCGTTAGTTGTCTTTGTTCACCATGGTGACTGTCGTAGCCTTCGCGCCGACATCCTGGTTTTGAGCATTTCACCGAAGGATCGTGCCGCATGCCCCGTCGCGGGCCATGGGATTATCCGTATCACCACCTAATTTAGTGTCGTGCGTTCGGTCGGTTCGTCGACGGTCGACCTCGAGTGAGATTGCATTCGCATGGGAACCGTGTCGTAGCGTCGTTGCTCAGTCAGCGGTCCTTATGCAGACTTACCAAACCCGCACTCGTGGGAGCGGTTCACCGTAGTCGTCACCGTGCCCCAAGACGACCGTTGAAAAATGAAAAGCAGGGCAGTGCAAATGATCTCGTTCATTTGGTCTCCAGGAAACGCTCTCCCGGCCGGTACCGGCGGCTCAGAAAACTACACCGTCGGCCAAGTCCGCGAACTGAATCGGCGCCGCATACCGGCTCAAGTGGTCACCGTCGGCCTAGGTGCTGAAGACGGCCGCAATGACTTCAGTGGTATCCCGTTCCTGTCACTATCGACGCTGGCTGAGGTAGGTGAGCTCGACGGCACCGTTGTGTTCGTCAACGAACCCCATGTTGTCGAGACCAAGCGTCCGGCGTTCCTGATCTTGCACAACCCGCCCCCGATCCGGGAACGCTACAAAGCGTTCGCTATCAACGGAACCCGTGATCGGGTGTTGATCGCTACCAGCCGCTACGCGGCCCGGTTGTGGTCGAACTATCTGGACGTCGACATCGCCACGATCAGCGTCGTCTACCCATTCGCCGAACCGTGCTTCGGCACACAGCCCCGGCCCAAGAATGAGACGGGAAGAACTCGAATCCTCTTCGCCGGCAGACTCAGTCCGGAGAAGGGCGTCTACACCCTCCTTGAGACGCTGCACATCGACATCATCGAACAGGACGCCGAACTCAGCTTCACCGCGACGACTGCCGGCGCTGACAAGCCGCAAGGAAGGATTATCGAGCGACTGCTGCGCGAGCACCCTGGCATCTCCGTGGTCCCCACCTGCAAAACGCCGAGCAAGATGGCGACGCTGATGACCGAGCACGATATTGTGGTCATGCCGTCCAACAGCCAGTACTGGCATGAGACCTTCGGCATCGTCTCGATCGAGGCCCAACACTCCGGCTGCCGCGTGATCGCATCCGATGACGGCGGGCTACCCGAAACAGACTGCGGTGGAATAATTCTTGTCGCCCCGGACAATGCCGAAGCGCTGGCCCTGGGTATCCGCGAGGCCATCAACAGTGGATCGCTTCCACGGTCAATCCGTCACGAGGCGCGCAACAGGTTCACGGTCGGACAGTCCGTCGACGCACTACTGACGGTGTTCTCCCAACCGCTGCCCATCTCACCGGCAATGATCGTTCGCCAACTCGAGGAACTCATCCTCGTACCATCTGCCGTGCAACCGCATACAGCAGCCTGACCTGGGCCATCGCAGCCGAAACCGGCCCACGATTTCGCGGATACGGCTGGTCGACTTTCTGACACATATCCGAGAAAGCTCAACGACGGATGTCGAGAACGGCGCAATGGTTCCGTCCCAGAGGTGAGCGACCAACTAGGGTCGCGAATGAAGGGAGACCGTCATGGCCAAGTACTTGCTGCTCAAGCACTATCGCGGTGCACCTGCGGCCGTCAATTGCGTGCCGATGGATCAGTGGACGCCCGCCGAGGTTCAAGCGCACATTCAATACATGAACGACCCCGCGGCCCGGCTGGAAGGCACCGGCGAATTCGTCAACGCCCAGGCCCTGGCGCCGGAAGGCGCATGGGTGCGCTCCGACGGTGAGGGTAAGCCCCCGGTTACCGACGGCCCGTTCGCGGAGACCAAAGATTTGATCGCGGGCTGGATGATCATCGACGTGGACTCGTACGAGCGTGCCATTGATGTCGCCTCGGAATTATCGGCAGCTCCCGGAGCCGGCGGCGAGCCGATCCACGAATGGCTCGAGGTTCGGCCGTTCATGACAGCCGCGCACTCCGACCTCGATTGATGGCCCACGCTGCGGTGGACGAAGCCCAGCTGCGGGACCTTATCCCCGGAGTGCTGGCGGCAGCTAGTGCGCCGTGGCGCGGACTTCGCCACGGCAGAGGACGCCGTGCAGGAGGGGGCCGCCCAGACGTGCCCATCGCGGCGACCTGATGACCCCAAGGGCTGGCTGACCACCACCGCCTGGCGGTGTTTCATCGATCTCGCACGATCCGATACCGCCCGGCGACGTCGCGAGTATGGAATCACTGACCAGCCGCAGCCAGGACCAGTGGCCTCCGTGGATGACGCGCTGCAGCTCTACTTCCTGTGCGCGCATCCGCGCCTCTCCCCCGCATCGGCAGCCGCGCTGACCTTGCGGGCAGTCGGCGGCCTCACCACCCGGCAGATTGCGCAGGCATACCTGGTACCCGAAGCGACGATGGCCCAACGGATTTCGCGAGCCAAAAGAACGGTGAGTGACGTCCGATTGGATCGGCCGGGGTGCAGATCGTCGAGTGGTACGACGAACTGGTCCGGCTCACCCATAGCCCCGTGGTGCGGCTTAATCGCGCGGTCGCTGTGGACGGTCCACGTGCCGGGCTCGCCGCACTCGACCAACTCGATGCGGCTCTCCCCCGGTACACCGCGTCATCGGCCTACCTTCACGAGCGCGCCGGAGACATCGCCACAGCTGCGCGGCTCTATGCCGACGCCGCCGCTCAGGCCCACAACCTCGCCGAACGCAACCACCTGACGCTTCGGGCGGCCACTCTGAACCAGCGCCTCGTGGCCGGAGACCACTAAGCGCTGACAGCAGATTCGCAGGGAAGAGATCTAGCCTCGTTCGTCGGTCCCGGAATCGATGAGAAGGACACAATGACTTTCAGCCTGCGGAATCTTCGA
Source organism: Mycobacterium sp. D16R24 (assembly GCF_002013385.1). Lineage (NCBI taxonomy): Bacteria > Bacillati > Actinomycetota > Actinomycetes > Mycobacteriales > Mycobacteriaceae > Mycobacterium > Mycobacterium sp. D16R24. The sequence continues at coordinate 26,672 of NZ_MAEV01000012.1, forward strand.
CCCGAAACTACGTGCGCGCGAACCGCTGCGGTTCTCGCGGCAGCATTGTTCGTAGTTTTCGCGACCCTGGCGGCGATAGCGCATCATTACGGCTCAGGCACCAACGTCGACCACCGCACGCTGGACTGGTTGGTGACTCACCGGCACAGTTGGCTCACCTCGGCCGCGGTTGACGTCACCGACATCGGTAGCCCGGCGATGGTGTCCGTAGCGACGGCTGTTGCAACACTTGCGATTTGGCGCTTCACACGCTCTTTGAGAACTGCGGCCACCGTAGCCGCGGCCGTCGTATCGGCGTTCTTCCTTGCCGCGGCGGCGAAATGGGCAGTGGGAGAAAACCGTCCACCTATCAACACGCAGTTAGTTGAGGAAACCGGCTGGTCCTTTCCGTCCGGACACGTCACGGGCACTACCGCTCTTGCCGGAATATTGACCGTCGTGGTCGCCTACCGCCATAGCGGCTGGCGACGCTTGGCGGCCCTGGTAGCGGCAGTAGCGGCGGTGATGTTGGTGGCCGGCAGTCGTCTCTACCTCGGAGACCATTGGGTGGTCGACGTCTTGGCGGCAGTGGTGCTGTCGACGTCCGTGGTGACGATCGCGGCCGCGGCCCTTCACAAGACACCGATCACCACCCGATCCCCCCGTCCCGCGGCCTGAGATGTTCTCGCCCACGGAGCCACTGACCTGGGTGATGGTTTGGCGTGCATGGCATTTTGATATAGCGGCGGCCCTGTGCGCTATCGCCCTAGGCACGGGATACGGCTGGGCCCTGACCCGCGTGCGGCGTCGCCAATCGGATATCAGCGGCGTGTGGGCGAGTTGTTTCTTCGCGGGAATCGGATGCTGGGTCGTCGCATGCATGAGTGTGGTTGGCGTTTACGCACACGTGCTGTTCTGGATGCGGGCATTGCAGGTTGTCTTGCTGCTCCTGGTCGTGCCGTTCTTGGTAGCCCTTGGTCGGCCGGTCACTGTTGTGCGCGGCGCGCTACGACCGGATGGGCTGGCCAGATTTGGTCGCGCGTTGTCGTCGGCACCCGCGCAGGTCTTGACACATCCGCTCACGACGTCCCTGGCCATGTTGGCCACACCATGGCTCCTGTATCTGACGCCGTGGTACACGGCATCTCTGACTCATGGCCTGCTCGGTGCGATGACACGAACGGCGTTGGCATTGATCGGGTTCGCGTACTTCTACGCGCGCCTGCAGGTAGACCCCGTACCTCACAAATATCCACAGCTGATATCGCTGGTGATCAGCGTGGCCGAGACCATCGGCGACGGGGTCTTGGGTCTGGTGCTGTGGCAGGGCCCACTTGTCGCGTCAACCTATTATCTGGCGCTACACCGCGCCAGGGGGCCGGATCTGCGAACGGATCAGACCTTGGGCGCGGGCGTTCTCTGGATCCTCGGTGATGTCCTTGGACTGCCCTTCCTGCTGCTACTCATGCGCGCCTTGTCTGCCGACGACAAGGCGCAGGCCGCACGGATCGACGCCGAACTCGACCGCGCCGACCAGAGTTCACTCGACCCGGGCAACACGACAGCCGTGGATCCGGCGACGCCGACACTATGGTGGGAGAACGACCCACAGCTGCGAGAGCGATTCGGACGACACTGAAAGTCCCGCCACCTGGCCCTTTCCCAGCGAACTTCTGCACACTCCGTCTATTTTTCGGGCAGTATGGACGGATGGATGTCCCGCGGTGCGCCTTACCGTCGCTCGTCGACTCTGCCCTGCCCGAGTCTGCACCTTCCCAGCGTCCGCCACGACCTGCCTCTCCCGCGGTCGACACCTCGACGCGTATCGGCCGCGCCGTCGCGGGCTTCTACCTCGCCTTCGAGGCCGTCGATGATTCCGACAGAATTCGTGAGGCGGCCAATCGGCTCGGCCAGCAGCATCCGCCCGAATCGGATACGCGCCAGAAGTACCTGGCGTTGGCCCGCGGAATCACTCATGTGGAGGCGATCCGTCGCCATGCTCACTACACGTTGCGTGAAATCGCCACCACTGCCGCGCGTACGGCCGAACGCCTTACCCAGGACTCGGCGGATCTACCGTCGGACACCAACGACGCGATCGATGCCGCCGTGCGCCGTGAGTCCACCGCCGTCTGCGACCGCGCGGTGCAGATGATCAACAGTCAGACCCGCCTGGTCCTGGACCTCGACGAGGTGACGACCACGATCACCGTCGATGAATGGCTGAGGAGCCACGGCCTGACGGGTTGACCGGCTGCCCACCGATCGCTAGTGCGGATTGTCCGCCAGCGCAGCCCGTTCGACGCTCAGCAGACTCTCGGCGCGATGCTCCTCCTCGTAGGCATTGCCGCCACCATTGAGCCCGAACAGTCTCTTGCTCCATAGCAGCCAGACCACAGCCACGATGTTCACCAGGAGCGCTAAAACCCTGAGAACGGTTTGCTTTTCGATGAGCTCATAAATCTCCAGCGGCAAGAAGATGCTTGTCGCAATGACGGCGAAGTACTCACCCCAGCGCTTCATCAGCCACAGACCGAAGGCCTCGATGAACTCGATCGCCGCATACGCCGCCAAGCCCACCGCCACCCACATCAGTGTCGAGGACGACAACGAGAACGCCTCACCGATATGACGGATGACTTTCGAATTGTCCGGATTCCATCCGAGCTGATTGGCCAGCGGCCGGATCAGCGGCAGGTCCCGCTCGAAAACCTGTTGGAGATGTTCGCGGGAACCGCGAACCTTGACCACCCCGACCGCGAGTAGGACAAAGACGAGACCGCGGAATACGCGTTCGACGGCCAGTATCCGCATCAAGGTCCGATCACGCAGGAGCCGTCCGCGCGGAATCTCTGGTGCTGTATCGGCCGGTCCCCGATACCGTGGCGCGCCGACCACAAACGTCTCGCACCGCAAGCACCGCCAGGCCGTCCCTGCGGGCGTCTCAACCCTCAGGCGTTCCCGAAGTGGCTGCTCATCGGGAGCGAATGTCGCATGCCCGCGCAGGCCACACGATCTCAGCGCAAAATCGATCACGACAGGGACGGTAGCCCGACACCAGCCGCCACACCGCGTGATCTCCAGGTTCCGGCGCTACCCTGGCGTCGTGCTCGACCGTCGCCGGTTTTTGACCTTATTGGCAGCCACTGCCGCAGTGGCTGCCTCAGTCATCGAATCAGCCGCTGCGTCCGCAGACCCCGGCACGGCAGCTGGAGCTTCTAGCAGCGGGCTCACGCGGGTGCCATTGCCCGGCGGCGGTGCGTTGACCGCTCTGCCGGCCCGCACCGACGGACAGCGACTACTCGCCTTGACCCTTGACGACGGCACCGATGGGAACGTCATCGCCGCGTACACCCAGCTGGCGCGCGATACCGGAATCCGCTTGACCTACTTCGTCAATGGTGTGAACGCGGGATGGACGCAGAATGCCCCACTGCTTCGCCCGCTCGTCGACAGCGGACAGATCCAGCTGGGCAATCACACGTGGTCTCATCCGAATCTCACGACACTGACCGCCGAGAAGATCGCTGCCGAGCTGACCCGTAATACCAAGTTCTTGACCAACACCTACGGAGTCGATCCGGCGCCGTTCTTCCGCCCACCCTACGGAAAACACAACGCCGCAACTGATTCACTTACTCAGGGGCTCGGCTACGGGCCGCCGGTGCTCTGGTACGGGTCATTGTCGGACTCAGGAGTCGTCACCCCGCAATACATCGTGGACATGGCCCGCAAGTACTTCAATCCGCAGGCAATCGTCATCGGCCACCTCAATCACCCGCCGGTAACCACGGTCTATCACCAGCTGCTCGACGTCATCGGGGAACGGCAGTTGCGCACAGTGACACTCAACGACGTCTATCAGCACTAGAGCGACGGGGCGCCCGGATCAAGCAGTCTTTTGGGATGCATGCCGTCAACCTGGCCGATAAACGGCGGGTGAATGCTGTACCCCAGCATCCGGCGAATGTCCTCAGATACCGCTCGGACGGTGTCACGAGTCATCGACAGGGTGAACGCCTCCTGTGGACGCAGCCACGGTTCGCAGTATTGAGCTGTCAGGGCCAGCCGTGCGGCATCGGATCGGTTCGCTCCCCCGCCGTGCCATAGCGTGCCCGGGAAGAACACACAGGAACCCGCCTTCATCACCACGGGTTCACGCTCGACGTCCCGCGGCCGCCGTTCACTCCAAAGATGGCTGCCTGCAATGACATCGGTGGCGCCGTTGTCGGCAGTAAAGTCGTCGATCGCCCAGATCGTGGCGGCACCAAGACCGGCTCGGGGACGCGGAATCGGATAGAAGCCGTCGTCGGTGTGCAGTATCTGCGCCTGCTCACCTGGCAGAATGTTGATGACCTGCAGCATCGACAACAAATAGTTCGGCAGAAAAAGCCGATCCAGTAGGGCCAAGACCCGCGGGTGATCCGCGATCCGGTCGCATGCGCGCGTCTTGTTCAGCACGCTGTACACCCGCTGCGTGGTGTTTCCTTCAAATCCATTGCGGCCATGCAGATTCAGCAACGGCGCAACGGCTTCACGGATCTCTACGAGCTCGTCAGCGGTAAGCAGATCCGGCAAAATCACATAGCCGTCGCGGCGCATCGCCGCCAAATCCGCGTCGGCAACAGCGGGATTGACACTCTCGCCGCTGCTCGCGGTCCGTCGATGAGTTCCGGCCAGGTCGCCGCTCAAATCCATCAACGATGACACTTCCGTGCTCATCGACACTCCTAAACATAAGATAATTATGTTTTGTAGAATCACATAGTGGCACGCCCCTCAATCGGACGTCAACAGCTCATCGACGCCGCCCGCGATGAACTCGTTCGCGGCAGCGGAGTCATGGATCTCAGCGGATTGACCCGGCGTGCCGGACTCAGCACCGGTGCTCTCTACCATCACTTCGGATCCAAAAGTGGCTTGCTCGCGGTCATCTACGACGAGTTCTACGAGGGCCTCGTGCAGGCAATCGCCGACACGCATCTGGCCATGGACACCGACTGGCGCGTCCACGAGCTGGAACGCACCCGCCTGTTTGTCGGCTATCACGTGGCCGACCCGCTGGCCCCGATCCTGCTCAACCGCGCCGCGTTAGATCCGCAACTGGCCGAACTGGAAGCGACGTACCTGCAACGCATTAGCCATAACGCCGCCAAGAACATCCGCCGCGGCCAGAAGTTGGGTCAGTTGCCTTCAGACATCGACCCCGACAGCGCAGGCGCCTTCATCATCGGCGGAATTCGATACGGGATTGCGCAGCAGTTGCGACTGACCCCACTCCCCGCACCCGGCGAGATCACCGAACGGCTGTGGCGCCTGATCTCCGCGGCACTGGGCGTCGGCGGAACCGCCGCCTAGGGAAACGTCGGCCAGATCGAGGACACATGGGCGATACTCCCTGCATGCGTTCGATACCTGTTGGCCGTGCGGCCGCTCTCACCCTCGTCGTTCTGGGCGCGGGGCTTTCCTCCTGCCCGCTGGCATTGGCAGCACCGTCGGGCGAGGTAGCCCTCTGTTTCGACGGTGACGTGCGCGTCAGCGCCTGGCAGGCGAGCCAAGCCGATGCACGTCGCGACCTGATTCCCGGCACGCTCAACATGAACGCCACGGACGGTCTCGCCGGACCCAAGCAGGCGTACTTCCAGTGGCGCAACCTGACCACCGGCGCTGCCGGCGAGGCACACGGCGACGGCTCGGGCACCGCAGGAGCATCGATCTTCAATGTCGTCACCGGTCCCGGCCAGGTGGAGATCACCACCGATTACGGCGGCCGTTCGGGCTTCTTCTGGAACGACGAAAACACCGCCCACTGCACCGGGACGGTGACTGTCGTCTAGGCCCTGCTCGACACTCAGACAACTTCTGACGCAAGTCGTGCGAACGCTGCGCTGTCGTGGCTGCAGAACACGGTGACATCCTCGCCATGATCGGTGACGAGCTCGGTGAGGCGCCGCATGTTCTGCAGTTGAGCACGTGGGTGACTCGGATGCGCGGTGACCATGTGCATTGCCCTGCTCGCGGTGGTCAACGGGCCGCTACCGAGCGCGTGCGGCTCCGTGTAGGCGTCGCCGGCATGCAGCAGCCAGCCGGTTCCGGTGTCGATGGCGACGCCGACGTGGCCTCGCGTATGGCCGTAGAGCGGAACGACCAGGATCACCGGCGGCAGCCCGTCAAGGTCGCGGACGGCATTGAAGCCGAACCGTGGCTCGCCACCGTCGAGCTCGTTGATCTGCCAATTGACCCCGTGACCGCACAATGTGCAGTGCGATAACGGATTCGATCGACGACAGTTGGCTGTGCCGCATATCGAGCGGGTCATATCCGAGCGCCTCGATCTGCCGCACTGCCGTCTCGGCCTCCCGCAGGACGGGCCCATAGTGTGCCGTGTCCAGCCGAGCAATCGTGGATGCTGGACGCAGTCGGGACCGAAACCGGTGTCGACCAGGACCAGCCCCGAACTCGGCGTCTCGATTAGCAGGCAGTGGTCAATGAATCCGAATGTCATTGTGCCGCAATTAAGATGGTGAACCTTCACATCTCACCTCATATCGCGTTGCCGACGTCAGCCTTCATTCACGGTAACTTCCGCTTCGACCGCGCGGAATACCCGTCCGATGCACCTGGTTCGTCCAGATATGAATGCTGTCCAGCAGTTCGATCCGCATGCGCTCATCGCCGACAGCCGCATCGGCATACTGGCAACCATCAAGTCCAACGGACTACCGCAGCTCTCCCCCGTCACCCCGTTCTACGACCGGGACAAAGGCGTCCTCTACGTCTCCATGACCGATGGCCGTGCCAAGACCGTGAATCTTCGCCGCGAGCCCCGAGCGGCGCTCGAGGTCACCAGCTCGGACGGATGGGCCTGGGCAACGGCCGAGGGGGACGTATCCCTGACCGGACCGGGTACCGACCCACACGGCCCCGAGGTCGAAGCGCTTGTCGACTACTACCGTGGCGCGGCCGGTGAACATCCCGACTGGGAGGAGTACCGCGCGGTCATGGTGTCGGACCGACGCGTCCTGATGGCTCTCACCGTGGGGCGGATATACGGCGAGAAGCTTCGCTGAGGCTCAGACCTGTCCCGTCGCGTCGTAAATCCAACTCATGTCAGCGTTGGCAAAGTCTTCCAACCACGATGCGGGAGCGAAGTTCGTCAGTGCGCCCATGTCCCAGTAGTCCTTCCAGAGCGTGATCTTGCCGTCGACCACCTTGAGCACGGAAGCAAAACGCAGTAGCGCCGACTCCCCTGTATTCCAAATCCACGTCTCGGAGTGCTCGTACATCACGTCTTCACCATTAGCGACGATCAGCCCGTCGTGGTGCACGTAATCCTTCAGCGGTTCGAGCCCGATCTTCAGACGTTTGACGATGTTCTCTGGTCCGCATGCCGCGGCGGTGGGTCCCACCGGCATGTCCAGATAGATGCAGTCGTCGTCAAGAAATGCCGTGACGGCGTTCCAGTTTCTCTCCGAAAGAGCTACCCACAGACCGACAACCACCGACGCTGATGACATCGCCACAACTTTCCTTCCCCCGAAGTGCAACGAGTCGAAATCCTACGAGTCGCGCACCCCCGCCGGGTCCGATCGGGGCGATTAGGCTCCCCACATGCTTGTCGTAAAGTCGATCCTATTGTTCGCGGCGGCTGCGGTCTTGGAAATCGGTGGCGCCTGGCTCGTATGGCAGGGCGTGCGCGAGCATCGCGGCTGGGCGTGGGTGGGGTTCGGCGTCATCGCACTGGGCGCCTACGGATTCGTGGCGACCCTGCAGCCAGATGCCCACTTCGGTCGAATATTGGCAGCCTACGGCGGGGTGTTCGTCGCCGGGTCCCTGTTGTGGGGGATGGCGATAGACGGGTTCCGCCCCGATCGCTGGGATGTGGCCGGTGCGCTGCTCTGCCTGGCTGGTGTCGGGGTCATCATGTACATGCCCCGGAACGCATGAGCCGCGCCCCGTCCGGCCCCCTTCGCCGGGAACTGGGCACATTCGACGCCGTCATGATCGGGCTGGGCTCGATGCTCGGCGCCGGAATCTTCGCGGCCTTGGCGCCCGCGGCGCAATCGGCAGGATCCGCCCTGCTGGTCGGCTTGGCAGTCGCCGCGGTGATCGCCTTCTGCAATGCGACATCTTCGGCTCGACTCGCCGCGGTGTATCCCGCCTCCGGTGGAACATATGTCTACGGCCGAATGCGTCTCGGCGAGTTCTGGGGTTATCTCGCTGGTTGGGGTTTCGTGGTTGGGAAAACCGCGTCGTGCGCGGCGATGGCGCTGACGGTGGGCTTCTATGCGTGGCCCGCCCACGCGCACGCCGTCGCGGTGGCTGCGGTGGTTGCCTTGACCGCGATCAACTATGCGGGAGTTCACAAGTCGGCGTGGCTGACACGTGTCATCGTCGCGACCGTGTTGTCGGTACTGGCCGCGATTGTGGTCACGGCGGTTGGGTCCGACGGTATCGACGCCGCATCCCTCGACATCACCGACGTGTCGATTTTCGGGGTGTTGCAGGCCGCCGGTCTGCTGTTCTTCGCATTCGCCGGGTATGCCCGCATCGCGACCTTGGGCGAGGAGGTACGCGACCCCGCGCGCACCATTCCCCGCGCCATCCCGATCGCGCTGGCAATCGCACTGGTCGTGTATAGCGTTGTCGCCGTCGCGACATTGACCACGCTGGGGCCATCACGGTTGGCCGCATCCGCGGCCCCGCTGCTGGATACCGTCACCGTCGTGGGCGTGCGGTGGATGGAGCCGGTGGTGCGGATTGGCGCCATCGTGGCGGCGACGGGCTCGTTGTTGGCACTCATTCTCGGGGTATCACGCACGACCTTCGCGATGGCACGCGATCGCCATCTGCCACACGTCCTAGCGGCGGTGCACCCCAAGTACGGCGTACCGCACCGCGCTGAACTCCTTGTTGGTCTTGTGGTTTCGATCCTCGCAGCCACGGCGGACTTGCGTGGCGCGATCGGGTTCTCGTCCTTCGCGGTGCTGGTGTACTACGCGGTGGCCAATGCGGCGGCGTGGACGCTCTCCCCCGCCGAGGGCCGCCCGCCGAGGATCGTTCCCGCACTCGGCCTGACCGGGTGCGTCGTGATTGCCCTCGCGCTGCCGCGGTCATCGGTCCTCGCCGGCACCGCAGTACTGGCGGTCGGCATCCTCATCTACGTCGGGCGCCGCCTCAGTGCTCCGGGTACGCGTGAATAAGAGCGCTATCGAGCTTTGACACCGCATGGGTCAGTTCGTGTTCGGCGACGTGTGCGATGCGGTGGGCCTCGGCGAGGCTGATGTCGGGATCGACGTCAAGCTCGGCGTCAGCATGGAGGCGATGTCCGATCCACCGCAACCGCACGCTGCGGACGGTCCGCACACCAGGCTGAGCCTCCAGCGCTGATTCAGCAGCGTCCACCAACACGGGATCCACCCCGTCCATCAACCGCCGGAACACATCCCGGGCCGCAGTACGCAGCACCGCAAGAATCGCGATGGTGATCACCAGCCCAATGATCGGGTCTGCCAAGGGATATCCCAAGGCGACGCCCGCAGCGCCCAGCACCACGGCCAGCGAGGTGAACCCGTCTGTACGCGCATGCAGTCCGTCGGCGACAAGTGCCGCCGAGCCGATCCGGCGCCCAACCCGGATCCGGTAGAGGGCGACGAGTTCGTTGCCGACAAAGCCGACGACACCCGCCGTCGCCACCCACCCCAGTTGTCCGATCTGCACTGGATGCATCAGGCGCATCACCGCCTCATAACCGGCCACCACGGCCGATAAGGCGATCATCGATACGACGAACAGGCCGGCTAGATCCTCGGCCCTCCCGAACCCGTAGGTGTATCGCCTTGTCGCAGCTCGGGTTCCCAGTCCAAAAGCTATCCACAGCGGGATCGCGGTGAGCGCATCGGAAAAGTTGTGGATGGTATCGGCCGCGAGCGCCACAGAGCCGGACACCACCACGATCGCCACCTGAAACGCGGCGGTCAGCAGCAGTGCCACCAGGCTGATCTTGACAGCCCGCGTCCCCGCCGCACTGGAACTGAGCGCGTCGTCAATGCTGTCGGAGGCGTCATGGCTGTGCGGGGACACGATCTCCGCCAGCATTCCCCGCAGACCGACCGCGTGGTGATGGTCGTGATCGTGATGGGTCACTTCATCGCGGGTATGACTCATTTCCTACCAGCCCTTCTCACGGTTTCCGCAGTCCGCAGCGAGGCCTCCGAGCGGTGATGCGGTGGGATGCCCGGGCCCGCATGCTCAGCGTTGTAGACCGCGTCGGTCACCAGCTGCTCGACATGTTCGTTCTCCAGGCTGTAATAGACGGTGGTGCCGTCGCGACGGGTCCGCACCAGTCGGGCCATCCTCAACTTGGCCAAATGCTGCGATACCGACGGCGCCGGTTTGCCCACTAGGTCTGCCAGCTCATTGACGGACAGCTCACCGCTGGTGAGTGCCCACAGCACTCGAACACGGGTGGCATCGGCAAGCATCCGAAACACTTCGACAACCAACCCAACCTGTTCGTCGCCCAATGGCGACTCATCTGCATTCACTTCGCTTCAGTCCTCACGTATCAGACGGAACCAACGGGGCGCTGTCCTCCCGATCGGCGCAGGGAGCCCTCGACAATCCGCGTCCTCATCCCCGACCACGCGCCACTTAGTGAAGGTCTGTTCGACGTCGGCTCGACTTGCCCCACTGGGCAATGGACCACGGCGACCGGGGCTGAACGCAAACATCAGCAGGATCGCGCCAGGATTGGAGACCGCAGTGAGTTCGCGCGCGTACAGGTGACGATCTCGAGCGTTGAGCCCGTGGAAACACCCGACGTCGAGCGCCAAGCGATACCCGGTCCCGACGACTTCAGAGAAGTCCGTGACATCGGCTTGAAGGAATTCGGCGTCGACGTTCGCGGCGCGCGCCTTAGACCACGCTTGCTCCACTGCGCGTTCAACCGAATCGAGGCCGGTGACTTTCCATCCTCGTCTGGCCAGATCGATGCTGTGCTCCCCCGTGCCACAACCCATGTCAAGGGCCTTCGCCGGCGTAGGCAGCTCCACAGACTCCTGATCCAGTAGAGAGCACAGCTGCATGACAAACCCAGAATCACGGTCTGCCTGCTTCCACGGTGTCACGCCGAGTCGGTATGCCAACTCATACAAACGCCCCATGACGGAAGCTCCCCTACTACGTATCTGCATTGATACGCAGATAATAGACCATGGGTGGCGTTAGTGCTCGCAACAGCCGCATTCGTCGCCGTCGGCCTGCACCGACACCGAGGCAACATTCGGCGCACAGCAGGATTCGCCCTTCCAGGCATTCAGTCCCTCGCGCACCGCAATGGCAGCGATGATCAACGCTGCGATCGGGTCAGCCCATGACCACCCGAACAGGGTGTTGACCAGCAGCCCAACCAGCAGGACCGCCGATAGATATGTACACAACAGCGTCTGCTTGGAATCGGCGACCGCCGACGCCGACCCGAGCTCGCGGCCCGCTCGCCGTTGCGCCCACGACAGCACCGGCATGACCACCAGACTCACCGCGGCCAAGGCGATCCCAATTGTCGAATGCCTGGGCTCAGCGAACCCCGCTAGCGCCCGGATCGACTCCACCGCCACATAGGCGGCCAGCGCAAAGAACGAGAATGCGATTACGCGAAGAGCAGTCTTCTCCCTGACCTCCGGGTCCTTGGCACTGAATTGCCACGCCACCGCCGCAGCCGATGACACCTCGATCACCGAATCCAAGCCGAAGCCGATCAGCGCAGTCGAGGACACTCGTGCACCTTCGGAGAGAGCCACGACGGCCTCAATGACGTTGTAGGTGATGGTGGCGGCGACGAAAAGACGAACCCGCCGATGGAGCACATCTCGCCGCTGCGACGCGACCACCATCAACAGCAGCCCTCGTCAGCCGGGCAGCACGACGGATCCACCGTCAACACCAGATCCACCAGGTCGTCCAGAGCGTGAGCAATGCGCTCATCGGTGAGCTCATAACGGGTGCGCCGGCCCTCCGGAACAGCAATAACCAGACCGCAGCCACGAAGGCACGCAAGGTGATTCGACATGATCTGTCGCGACACCCCGGCCTCATCGGCGAGCTCCGAGGGATATCCGGGCCGCGAGCGCAGGCTCAATAGGATGGCCGTGCGCGTCGGGTCCGACAGCGCGGATCCGAACCTCGTCAGAGCGTCACGATGCGCCAGGGTCTGCATGGATCCAATAGTACATCGTCTTCTGTATTCAGATCTAGATGTACTAACTGGCGGCGGGCACCGGTCCCGCGGCGGCCGAACGCACCTTCTCCCCCGCCCGCAGGAAACTGCCGGTCCGCTGCGTGCCCAAAATGCCGACCGGCCGGCCGTCAACCACGACGGTCCGGCCGCCAATCAGTACCGTGCTGACGGTCGCGTCGTTGCGATTGACCATCCGCGCTAGTCCCCCGTACTCGGCCACCGATTGCTCGGCGTACTCGGTCAGAGATCCATCGAGCTTCTCTGGGTCGACCACGAAAAGATCTGCGCGGTCGCCGATTCGGAGATGCCCGGCATCGATCTGGTACCAATCGGCGAGCTCACCGGTCAGTCGATGTACGGCCTGTTCGATGGTCATGAACGGATGTCCGGCTAGTTGCGCCTCGTACACGTGCCGCAGCAGCCGCAGCCCGAAGTTGTAAAAGGCCATGTTCCGCAGGTGGGCACCGGCATCGGAGAAGCCAAGCTGGATGCCGGGATCTTGCGCGAGCTGCTTGAGCACCTCGGGGCGATGGTTGGAAATCGTGGTCCGCCAGCGGAGGGCCGTCCCATGTTCGAGCACCAGATCAAGAAACGCGTCGACGGGATGCAGTCCCCCGCGATCCACACCGACCTGCCCGAAGGACTTGCCGACCACCGACACATCCGGGCAGGCGACGATCTCGGAGTCGAAAAAGTCTCTGTGCCAAACCCTTACACCGAACTTGCTCTCATACTCCTTGCGGAACCGGCGCCGGTACTTCTCGTCGCGCAGCAGCTCATTGCGCTCGACTTCATCGCGCAAGTGCAGCGCCGCGGCACCCGCACCGAATTCCTCGAAGATCACCAGATCGATGCCATCGGCGTAGACCTCGAACGGCACGGGCAGATGCTGCCAGCGAAAGTTTCCACCCAGTGTGTTGACGATGCGGGCCACCGGTCCCATCGCCCGGATCGCGTACGGGTTGGCCTTGATATCTGCGGCTGAGAGCAGTGACGTCGATAGCCGCTTGCGCAGGATACCCAGAGACTGGACGGCCTGAGACAACACGTTCAGGGGGTTCTGAATGTCCGGTCCAGATTGCAGCGCCCGATTTCTTTGGCGAAGTTGTGATTTCAGTTTCCGTAACTCGCGCGGCTTGGCGTAGGTCGACGGCAGCGTCCGGGAACGACACACATCGCCGTCAAGCTTGTCGAACAAGAGCTGCTGCGACGACATCCCCACGAAACCGGCATCCAGGGCCTCGGCCAGCCAGCGGTCCATCTGCGCCTGCTCACTGGCCGTGGGCCGTTCATTCTTGCGGGTGGCGCGGTCCAGCCCCATCACCGCCGCGCGCATATCCGAATGCCCCAGGAAGGTAGCGATGTTCGGCCCTATGGGTAGCGACTCAAGAGCCTCGATGTACTCACGCGCGTTGGTCCACGTCTTGTGTTGATCCATCGCCCCGATGACGTGGTCGCGCGGGATCGCTTCCACTCTGCCGAAGATGTCTCCGGCATCGATGCCATTGACATGCACCACCGACAGCGAGCAGGAGCCCAGCAGCACTGTCGTCACACCATGACGAACCGACTCCGATAATGCGGGCGCGGCAAGTACCTCGACGTCGTAGTGCGTGTGGACATCCACCAACCCCGGAAGCACCCATTTTCCGGTGGCATCGATGATGTGCGGACAGTTCGTCTCGTCGAGGTCGCCATCCGAGATCGTGGCGATATGGCCATCCTTGAGGCCGATGTTTCGGATAGCGGACGCCGCGCCCGTGCCATCGAACCATCGCCCGTTCTTGATCACTGTGTCGAACTGGACGTCGTCACGGGAAGCCATTGCGAATTCTCCTTGTAGTACTGCTATTTCACGGGCGCTATACGAAGCGCCGGTAGGACATACCGCCGGAAATGGCGACGCAGTGAGGTCGGATCGTCCGGGTCAATGCAGTTTCCGGGGACACTTCCCAGGCTGATCATCACGCGAGCGATCCATTCGCTGGCTTCCTCGACATCGGTCCGCGCGTGGATCTCCCCGGCATCGCGGGCCGCCTCCACATACGGGCGCCAGAAGGCGGCGAGGTCCGGCACCAGACCCTGCACGCCCGCTCCGGCACAGGCCATGAACTCCTCGGGCTCGCGCACCCGGATCCGCATGAGCAGGGTGCCCGGATCGTCGTATGCGCGCCGGCCGATCTTCACTCCCGCCACCAACCGAGCCTCGAACCCGTCGACGTCTGCGAGCTCGGCGGCAGACTGTGCCCAGCTGATCTCGATCAAGCGGATGATCGCCGCGCCGACCAGGGTCTGTTTATCCGGGAAGTGGCGGTAGAGCCACGAGCGCGAAACGCCCGCTTCCTCGGCTACGTCCGTCATTGTGGTCGCACGAATCCCCTTGTCGGCCAAAATTCTTTCGGCCGCATCCAGCAGCCGGGCGGCCACCGATGCGCCATCGGGATCGGGTATGGCACCTTCATCGAACACCGCAGTCATACCCTCAATGTAAACAAGGTGTAGACACATTTCAAGATCTGTGTACACTTCGGATGCACAGATTTCTGAAACTGTCCACAGGCGACCGCATCGCCGTGGTCGTATTCCTAGGAGTGCCATGACCCGACCCCGTACCGCGATCATCGGTGCCGGCATCAGCGGGCTGACATCCGCGAAGATGCTGTCCGACTATGGAGTTCCCTTCACCTGCTTCGAGACGTCGGATCGAATCGGCGGAAACTGGGCATTCGGCAATCCCAATGGTCACAGCAGCGCCTACCGTTCCCTGCACATCGATACCTCGCGACATCAGCTGTCCTTCCGCGACTTCCCCATGCCTGACAACTATCCGCATTTTCCCCATCACACCCTGATCAAGCAGTACCTCGAGGACTACGCCACAGCCTTCGATCTCAGGCCCAACATCGAGTTCCGCAATGGCGTCGTGCACGCTGAGCGACTACCGACCGGCGGCTGGGAACTGCTCACACAGACGGGTGAACGCCGATTGTTCGACTTGCTCGTCGTCGCCAACGGTCATCATTGGGACCCCAGGTATCCCGACTTTCCGGGCACGTTTACCGGCACCACATTGCACTCGCATCATTACATCGATCCGCGCACTCCCCTGGATCTCATGGACAAGCGAATTCTGGTGGTGGGTCTGGGCAATAGCGCGGCGGACATCGCGGTGGAGCTATCGTCACGAGCGACGGGAAACGCCGTCACTCTCTCCACTCGATCCGGCGCCTGGATCGTTCCCAAGTACGTCGCCGGACAACCCGCCGACAAGTACTTCCGCACCAGCCCGCACATACCGATGTCATGGCAGCGCAAGCTCTTTCAGATGATGCAGCCGGTCATGTCGGGCCGTCCAGATCAACTGGGGCTCCCGATGCCGAACCACAAGTTCGGCGAGGCACACTTCACTCAATCCGTCGAGCTCCCGCTGCGACTTGGCTCCGGTGACATCACCCCCAAGCCCAACATCAGCCGCTTGGACGGTGACACCGTGCATTTCGAGGACGGCACATTCGCGGACTTCGACGTGATCATCTTCGCGACCGGCTACAACATCACCTTCCCGTTTTTCGATCCGGAATTCCTCAGTGCCCCGGGCAATCGCATCGACTTATACAAAAGGATGTTCAAGCCCGGCCTGGACGACCTGATCTTCGTCGGTCTGGCGCAGGCAGTTCCGTCGCTTTTCCCCTTCGTCGAATGTCAGGCCCGCCTGGTGGGCGCTTACGCGGCGGGCAAGTACCGATTGCCCTCGGTCGACGAGATGCACGCGGTGATCGAGGCAGAGCATCGCAAGTACACCGGGCACATGCTTGATCGCCCGCGCCATACCCAGCAGCTGGATTACTTCCTCTATGAACACGATATGAGAACCAAGGAAATCCCCCGCGGATTTGCGCGGGCGGGAGGAGCGGCGTGAACCGACAGAACATCCGATTCAGTAGCCACGGAATCGATTGTGATGCATGGTTTTACCGAACGGAAACGTCAGCGGAGTCGGCTCCTGTCGTGGTGATGGCGCACGGCCTGGGCGGCACCAAGGATTCGGGACTGGAACCGTTCGCGGAGCGGCTGGCCGCTGCGGGCATGCACGCCCTGGCCTTTGACTACCGCAGCTTCGGATCGTCTGACGGCTTTCCCCGGCAACAAGTTTCATTCAGCCATCAGATCGGTGATTATCACGCCGCGGTGAGCACCGCGTCTCGCCTTCCCGGCGTCGATCCCACGCGAGTTGTGCTGTGGGGTGTATCCCTGGCGGGTGGGCATGTGCTGGCGGCCGCCGGCGCACGCAACGATGTGGCGGCTGTTATTTCGGTGACGCCCCTAGTAGACGGCATCGCGGCAGCGCGGTCCGCGATGGGTGAACACAGTGCCGGTGCCCTCGTGCGCTCTGCCCTGACTGGCGTCCGTAGTCGGCTGGGACGCGGGCAGCGCACGATCCCTATCGTCGGGCACCCAGGAGAACTGGCGGCGCTGACGTCTCACGGATACTACGAGGCGCATCTGGGGATCGTGGGCCCCTCCTGGCGCAATGAGATCGATGCGACGGTAGGCACTCAACTCGCCTCCTATCGCCCCACTCGTTATGCCGCGCGCATTGACTGTCCCACTCTGGTGCAGATCGCCGACTTCGATCGGGCCGCACCGCCGCATGCCGCGGCCAAGGCCGCCTTCAAGGCCCGCGCCGAGGTGCGGCACTACCCGTGCGATCACTTCGGTGTCTACCAGGGCCAGGAGTGCTTCGACTCCGTGGTGTCCCACCAAATCAGCTTTTTGACAAGACATCTGGGTGTCAGGGCGGCGTCGCTTACCGAAGCAGTCCATGGTTGAGACGATCCAACAATTGGTCCGCGCCCGGGCCACCGATGACAACGCGGGGCTTGTCTATCGGGGTGTGACGTGGACGTGGCGTGAGCACATGGCCGCGGCGGCTCGTCACGCCGTGGTACTGATCCAGATGGCCGATGCGGAGCGGCCGCTGCATGTCGGCACCCTGCTGGGCAATACGCCCGCGATGGCCACAGCGATGGCCGCCGCCGCCCAGGGTGGGTACATCCTGTGTGCCATCAACAACACTCGCCGCGGCGAGGGGCTTGCACGCGATATCCACAAGGCGGATGTACAGATCCTGCTGGTGGACGCTGACCATGCGCCGCTGCTCGAATCGTTGGATCTGCCCGGTGTCGTGGTGATCGATGTCGACGCCGCGGACTGGCAGCGCGAGGTCGCGGCGGCCGGCGAGCTAGAGCCCTACCGAACCGCCGAGGCTCTCGATCCCTTCATGATGATCTTCACCTCCGGGACTAGTGGGGACCCGAAGGCAGTTCTGGTGACGCACATGATGGTTCTTGTCGCGGCCCAGTCACTGGTGGCTCGATTCGCGCTGTCCCCCGCCGACGTCTGCTATGTCTCGATGCCACTGTTCCACTCGAATTCCGTGCTGGCCGGATGGGCCGTTGCGGTCGCGGCGGGTGCCACGCTTGCCCCGGCGAAGTTCTCCGCGTCGGGCTTCCTCGGCGATATTCGGGAAGTCGGCGCCACGTACATGAACTACGTGGGCAAGCCGTTGGCCTACGTGCTGGCCACGGAGGAACGACCCCGCGACGCATCCAACCCGCTGCGCCTGGCCTTCGGAAACGAAGCCTCCGACCACGACATTGCCGAATTCGCGCGGCGATTCGATGTCAGGGTGTACGACGGATTCGGTTCGACGGAGAATGCCGTCATCATCACCCGGGAGGAAGGAACGCCCGCGGGATCCGTCGGCAAGGGGTTTCCCGGTGTCGGGATCTACGACCCCGTCACGTTGACCGAATGCGCCACGGCCCGGTTTGACGCACACGGCATCCTGGCCAACCCGGATGAGGCGGTCGGTGAACTGGTGAATAGCCAAGGGTCGGGCTTCTTCTCCGGGTATTACAACGATGAAGACGCCACCGGCGAACGGATGCGCCACGGTATGTACTGGTCGGGCGACCTCGCCTACCGGGATGCCGAGGGGTGGATCTACCTGGCAGGCCGGACCGCCGACTGGATGCGGATCAATGGCGAGAACCTGGCGGCGGCACCCATCGAGCGGATTCTGCAGCGGCACCCCGCGGTGAGCCAGGTAGCCGTGTACGCGATTCGCAGTGGGCGGGACGGCGACGAGGTGATGGCCGCGCTGGTACTGCGGGATTCGTTGACGCAATCGGGTCTCACTACGTTTCTCGCCGCGCAGGAGGATCTGCCACGGATTGGTTGGCCGCGATATGTGCGCTTGACACATAGCCTGCCCAGCACCGCAACCAACAAGGTGCTCAAGCGCGCGCTGATTTTGGATGGCGTTGATGTCGGAGACGACGAGCTGTGGCACCGCGACGAACGCGGCGCCGAGTATGAATCCGCGGAGAATGCGAGACTTCGTGACTAGCCAAGATCACGTCGCCAAGCTGCTGCGCACCTACGAGCGGTCACTGAACGGGAGTGACGCCTCAAGGTGACGTTGACGATCGACGAGCTCGTCGTCGCCATCAAAGAGAACGGCACGTGGAAGATCGCCCGCTACATGTTCAACAAGCCGGAGTCACTTGCCCTGCAATCACAGCTGCACCGAGGAGCTTTGGCTTCGTCGGCGGCATCACCGCGTGCGCGATCACGGCTGGACCACCCGAAAACAGGCTGATGGCATCATCGAATGGACGCCCCCCAGCTGGTTCGGGCGTAGCGTCCGGGTATGGCGCAAGTGATGCGGACTCAGGTGTGTGTCGCTGGTGGAGGCCCTGCCGGCTTGGTGCATGCCCTGCTGTTGGCGAGGGCAGGGATCAACGTTGTCGTCCTGGAAAAGCACGCCGACTTTCTGCGCGATTTTCGCGGGGACACCGTTCACCCGACCACCATGCGCATCATGGATGACCTCGGGTTTATCGACGAGTTTCTGCGGCTGCCACATCAGAAGGTCGATCACATCGCCTTCGATGGCGACGGGCGGTTGCGCACCTTCGGTGATTTTCGCGCGCTGGCGTGGTTGGGGTACAAGCAGCCATACATCGCCTTCATGCCGCAGTGGGATTTCCTCGACTTCTTGGCTGAGAAAGCCGAGCAATACCCGGAATTCACGCTCATCCGGAATGCGGAGGTCACCGATCTGATCGTCGACGGCGACCGAGTTGCGGGCGTGCGGACACCCGACCTGGAGGTGCATGCCGATCTGGTCATCGCGGCGGACGGCCGCACGTCTGCGGTACGCGCCACTTCGGGACTTGAAACCGCCGACGAGAGCTCACCGATGGATGTGCTGTGGTTCCGGTTGAACCGGCGACCGGGTGATCCCGACGAGACATTCGTGGTCCTGCGTAGAGGCTTGTTGTTGGCCATGATTCACCGCGGGGACTACTGGCAGGTCGCCCATCTCATGCCCAAGGGCGCCGGGCCACATAATGGCTCGCTGGACGCATTCAAGGAACGGTTGGTCACCGCGCGCCCGCAGCTGCGCGAGCACGTGAACGATTTGCGGTCCTGGGATGACACCAGCCATCTCGATGTCCGGGTCGATCGACTCAAGACCTGGTGGCGGCCCGGTCTGCTGTGCATCGGCGATGCCGCGCATGCCATGTCGCCGGCTGGCGGAGTCGGCATCAACCTGGCCGTCGCCGATGCGGTGGCGGCAGCGAATATCCTCGTGCATCCGCTGCGTAATCGGTGTGTCACCGACGAGGATCTCGCCAGGGTGCAAGGCCGACGCGAACTGCCGACCAAGGTGGTGCAAGCGTTTCAGGTGGTCGTCCAAAACAACGTCATCAAGCCGGTTCTCATCGGCGACCTGTCCCCCATCAAACTGCCATTCTTTGTCGGACGGGGCCCGCTCAAGTTCGTGCCGCCCATCGCGGTCGGCAGAGGTTTACGTCCGGAGCGGGTGCACACCCCGGACGTGCACTAGCGGCTCGGATCAGTGGGCCGCGGCGTCCCAGCTGCGGCCATACCCCACCGAAACCTCAAGTGGCACATCGAGTGGATACGCCGAACCCATGGTTTCGCGTACCAACGCTTCCAGCGTGTCCCGCTCGCCGTCGGCCACTTCGAAGAGCAGCTCATCATGCACCTGAAGGAGCATGCGCGACCGTAATCCCGTGTTTCGCAATGCCTTATCGGTAGCGATCATCGCGACCTTGATGATGTCGGCGGCGCTCCCCTGGATCGGAGCGTTGAGTGCCGCTCGTTCGGCCGCCTCGCGCCGCAGGCGGTCGCCACTGTCCAAATCGGGCAGGTAGCGGCGCCGTCCGAGCACCGTCGAGGTGTATCCGTCCTTGCGCGCCTGATCCACCACCGCGTGCAGGTACTCGCGAACGCCGCCGAACCGCGAGAAGTACTGATCCATCTGCTCTTTGGCCTCGTCGTTGGAGATCTTGAGCTGGGTGGCCAGGCCGTAGGCCGACAGACCGTAGGCCAAGCCATAGGACATGGCCTTCACGCGACGACGCAACTCGCCGGTGACCTCGTCGATCGGCACCCCGAATGCCCGGGCCGCGACGAATGAGTGCAGGTCCTCGCCGGTGTTGAACGCTTCGATAAGACCCTCGTCGGCCGACAGGTGCGCCATGATGCGCATCTCGATCTGGCTGTAGTCGACAGTCATCAGCTCGGAGTAGCCCGCACCGACCACGAAGCCATCGCGGATCTCGCGCCCCGCCTCGGTGCGCACCGGGATGTTCTGCAGGTTTGGCTCTGTCGATGACAATCGGCCCGTCGCCGCGATCGTCTGATTGAAGGTGGTGTGAATACGCCCATCCGCGGCAACGGATTTCAGGAGCCCGTCGACGGTGACCTTCAGCCTGGTGACATCGCGGTGAGTGAGGAGGTGCTCCAGGAATGGGTGCCCGGTCTTGTCGAAGAGCGTTTGCAGCGCGTCCGCATCGGTCGTGTAGCCGGTCTTGGTCTTCTTGGTCTTGGGCATACCGAGCTCGTCAAACAACACCACCTGGAGCTGTTTGGGAGAGCCCAGGTTGATCTGCTTGCCGATCACCGCATAGGCGGCGTCTGCGGCCTCGCGGATACCGGTGGCGAATTGATTCTGCAGGGAGGTCAGGTGATCGATGTCGACCGCGATACCGACCGACTCCAGCCCCGCCAGTACCCGTAGGACCGGTAGTTCCATGTCGGTGAGCAGTGCCGCGGACTCGATGCGTTCGAGTTCGACGTCGAGCGCATCGGCGAGGTCGATGACGGCGCGGGCGCGCAGCATCTGGGCCTGGGATAGCTTGGCCCCGTCCGCGCCGTCTTCGTCGAGTAGCGAAAGCTGTTGCTCTCCAGTGTCTTCGGCGCGCAGCTCACGGCGCAGGTACCGCAATGACAGGTCGTCGAGCGCGAAGCTGCGCTGCCCGGGGCGCACCAGGTAGGCGGCGAGAGCGGTATCGGAGGTGACGCCAGCAAGTGGCCATCCGCGTCCGGCCAGCGCGTGCATGGCCTGCTTGGCCTCGTGTAGCGCCTTGGGGCGAGCCTCATCGGCGAGCCATTCGGCGAGAGCCGCCTCATCTTCTGGGGTGACCGTCGTGGTGTCGATGTACGCACCATCTCCGTCGGCGGAGGCGATGGCCACCGCCGTCGCATCGCCGTCATAGGGCGTGTAGGTCCCGACTACCGCGAGCCCGCTACGGCGGCCATCGGCGGTGTGTGCCGTGAGCCACTCGGCGACAGTTCCGGGCTCCAATGCCTGTCCCGCCAGCTGGAAGCCCTCGTCCACTTCGGGCTCCACGGCTTCCAGGGTCTCGAACAGCCTGTCGCGCAGCACCCGGAACTCGAGATCGTCGAAGAGGCGGTGTATCTGGTCGCGGTCCCAGGGTGCCACGGCGAGCTGGGCGGGCACATACGGAAGCGGCACCGTGCGCACCAGGTCGGTGAGCTCGCGGTTCAGAACCACCGATGCCAGGTTCGCGCGCAGCGACTCGCCGACCTTTCCGCGCACGGTATCGGCCTTGTCGATCAGTTCTTGTAAGGATCCGTATTCGAGGATCCACTTGCTGGCGGTCTTCTCGCCGACACCGGGGATCCCGGGCAGATTGTCACTCGGGTCGCCCCGCAGCGCCGCGAAATCGGGGTACTGGGTGGGTGTGAGCCCGTACTTCTCCACCACTGCCTCCGGCGTGAACCGGGTGAGGTCACTGACACCCTTGCGCGGATACAGCACCGTCACGTCCTCATTGACAAGCTGCAGTGCGTCCCGATCGCCAGTGACCACATAGACCTTGAAGCCCTCGGCCTGCCCCTGGGTGGCCAGGGTGGCGATGATGTCGTCGGCCTCGAATCCTTCCTCGGCGAGCACCGTGATGCCCAGGGCCTGCAGCACTTCCTTGGTGATGTCGATCTGCCCGCGGAACTCGTCGGGTGTGGCCGAACGAGTGGCCTTGTATTCGGGGTACCGCTCGGAACGGAATGTCTTGCGGGAAACATCGAAGGCGGCCGCCACATGCGTCGGCGCCTCATCGCGCAGCAGGTTGATCAACATCGAGGTGAACCCATACACCGCGTTGGTGGTCAGGCCGGACTGCGTCTTGAAATTCTCGGCCGGGAGCGCATAAAACGCCCGGAACGCCAGGGAGTTGCCGTCGAGCAGCAGGAGGGTCGGCTGTTTGGTCCCGGTCTTGGTTACAGGCGCAGTCACAGTCCTACCCTAGGCAACGGGGGCGACAGCACCTACGACCCCGACGCCTCCCCTGATCCGTAGGGCCGGGTGAGGATTTCCAGCTAGTGGCCCGACGGGTCCCGGAAGTAGACCCCGCGGCCGCTATCGTTGTGGTTGATCTCGCCTGGATGTTGTGCCCGCGGGTCTGCCCAGTGCTCGAGACCGCGATCAGTGATGTGGCCGTAGATTGCGTCAAAATCGTCCTCGTCGACCAAGAAGGCATAGTGCTGTGGGGTGGTATCACCGCTCGCGATGGTCGCGATGGTCGCGAAATCGAGATTGCCGCCGTGTTCGAGGGCGACATTAAGGAACGGGCCGACCTCCTGTGCGGAAGGCAGCCCAAAGATCTCGGTGAAGAAGCGCGCGGACGCGTCGCGGTCACGTGAATGAATGATGGTGTGGTTGAACGCGATACCCATGGAACCTCGCTATTTCGCCATCGCGGCATTGTCAAGGTCGGCGTCGAACAGTGCCCGGTGGCTGCGAATCACCTCGTGATGGCCGCGTGCCCAGAGGGCCAGCGCTCATCCTCGGTAGTGAGATGGCGGCCGTGACGCCTCGCGACGCCTACGAGTTGCCGACGGTCGAGTCGGCGGCGTTGGCCGAGCAGTTGTGGGACATGTCAGTCGTCCGGAACGCGTTCGAGAATTTCGTGCCGACGGACTCGATATTTGGGCCATGATCCCGCCAGGCGAGAGACAAAACTGACACACGTTTCAATTCACTCATAAGCATGGGTAATCTGACCGGGTGCCTACAGATCAAGCCCCTGCCGTCGACGGCTGGTTCGATACCGACGAATCCGGCCAGCCGCACCTGATAGGCGGCAAGTGCACACAGTGCGCCACCATCGTGTTCCCGCCGCGTGCCAACAACTGCCCCAACCCGGCCTGTGACAGCGATGTTCTGGATCAGGTGCCGCTGTCGTCTCGTGGCACGGTGTGGAGCTACACCGAGAACCAGTACGCACCGCCGCCCCCGTATCCGGTATCCGACCCGTACGAGCCGTACGCGATCGCCGCGGTCGAACTGGCGGCCGAGGGCATCATCGTGCTCGGCAAGGTGGTCACGGGCACCGGCGCCGCCGACCTGAAGGTGGGCCAGGCCATGGAACTCGCACTCGAACCGCTCTACACCGACGACGAGGGCGTGCAGCGTCTGGTCTATGCATGGAAGAAGGTCTCGGCATGAGCCGCACCCCGGATCCGGTCTACATCCTCGGCGCGGGCATGCACCCGTGGGGTAAGTGGGGACGTGACTTCACCGAGTACGGCGTCGCCGCGGCCCGCACCGCACTGCAGGACGCCGAATTGGATTGGCGTCAAATTCAATTCGTCGCCGGAGCGGACACCATCCGCAATGGCTACCCGGGCTTCATCGCCGGCTCGACCTTCGCCCAGAAGCTGGGATGGAACGGCGTGCCCATCAGTTCGACGTATGCCGCCTGCGCCAGCGGCTCGCAGGCCCTGCAGAGTGCCCGCGCGCAAATTCTCGCCGGCTTCTGCGACGTGGCGTTGGTCATCGGGGCCGACACCACGCCGAAGGGCTTCTTCGCGCCGGTGGGCGGCGAGCGCAAGGCCGACCCGGATTGGCAGCGTTTCCACCTCATCGGCGCCACCAACCCGGTGTACTTCGCGATGCTCGCGCGGCGCCGGATGGACCTCTACGGCGCGACTGCCGAGGATTTCGCCCAGGTGAAGGTCAAGAACTCTCGGCACGGTCTGAACAACCCGAACGCCCGGTTCCGCAAGGAGTCCTCCGTGGAGGACGTGCTGGCCAGCCCCGTCGTGTCGGACCCGCTGCGACTGCTGGACATCTGCGCCACCAGCGACGGCGCCGCGGCTCTGATCGTGGCCAGCGCCGATTTCGCGAAGAAGCATCTCGGTTCGGTCGAGGGTGTCCCGTCGGTGCGCGCGGTCGCCACCATCACCCCCAAGTACCCGCAGCATCTTCCTGAACTCCCGGATATTGCAACCGATTCCACCGCCGTGGTGCCGGCACCCGACCGCGTGTTCAAGGATCAGATCGTCGACGCCGCCTACGCGGAGGCCGGTATCGGCCCCGAGGACGTGAGCCTCGCCGAGGTGTACGACCTCTCGACGGCCCTGGAGCTGGACTGGTACGAGCACCTGGGCCTGTGTGCCAGGGGCGAGGGCGAGCAGCTATTGCGCAGCGGTGCCACCGCGGTCGGCGGCCGGATTCCGGTGAATGCCTCCGGCGGCCTGGCCTGCTTCGGTGAGGCCATCCCGGCCCAAGCCATCGCGCAGGTGTGCGAGCTGACCTGGCAGCTGCGCGGACAGGCCGGTGATCGGCAGGTCGAGGGTGCGCGGGTCGGGATTACCGCCAACCAGGGCCTGTTCGGTAACGGTTCGTCGGTCATCGTCGCGCGCTAGTCGTTCTCCGGGGTGATCGTCGGGCGTTAGCCTCCACGCGTACGGCCCGTCGCACTGGGGTCTCGATGCCCCTGCGGCTGACCGACCTGGCGACCGTCGTCGCGGCGTACGCGCTGTGGTCCCAGCGGTATTGGGCATGTGCATTGACGTACTACTGGGGACTGATACTCAGCAGCCAGGCGCTGATCTCCCCCGTGCTGACCGGCCCCGACTTTCCGGGCTACGAGTTTCTCGCGTTCTGGTCGATACATCTGCTCGTGGTGTGGGCGGCCATCTATCTCACCTGGGGACGAGGCATGCGTCCGACGTGGCGTAGCTATCGCCTGACTGCCACCGTCACATTGTCCTGGGCCACTCTCACCATGGCGTTCAACGCCGTCGCCGGGTCGAATTATGGCTTTCTCAACGAGAAACCCTCAACAGCAAGCCTTTTGGACCTGATGGGCCCGTGGCCCTGGTATGTGGTTTTCGCGACCGCATTGGTGCTGACGGTCTGGGTCAGACAACGCCGAGATAAGCGGATCGAACGCTGTCGTCCTGCAACAATTCTCGGCCGGCGCCCGATCGAACGACCGACCCGGTCTCCAGAATGTAGGCGTGATCCGAACGGCTCAGCGCCTGCTGCGCGTTCTGTTCGACCAGAACCACTGTCGTCCCAGAAGCATTGATCTCCTCGATGATGTTGAAGATCTTCGTGATCAACAACGGCGCCAGACCCATGGACGGCTCATCGAGCAGGAGGATCTTGGGCCTGGCCATCAGGGCGCGGCCAATGGACAGCATCTGTTGCTCGCCGCCCGACAGAGTGCCGCCCTCTTGGTGCCGACGTTCGGCGAGCCGCGGGAACAATGCGTTGATCCAGTCAAGGCGTTCCCGGCGTTCCGCCCGCGACTTGAATTTACGCCCGTAACAACCCATTTCGAGGTTCTCGGCGACGGTCATGCCGGGGAATATCCCCCGCCCCTCGGGCGCTTGGATGATTCCCGCCTTGACGCGCTTGTGTGCCTTCATCTTCGAGATGTCCTGGCCCTCGAAGTAGATGGTTCCGGCGCTCAGCGGGACCAGACCGGAGATGGCGCGCATGGTGGTCGACTTACCGGCGCCGTTGGAACCGAGCAGGGTGACCAGCTCACCCTCCCGAACATCCAGGGACAACGTGCGAACCGCCTGGATCGGGCCATAGTGGACCCCAACGTTGGTGAGCTTCAGCTGTACGGGAGGCACTTACCTCTCGCTTTCGGTATCGGGCGCGGCCGCGTCGAGCCAACCGGGTCCGTGGAATTCCTCATCGGCCACTCCTAGGTACGCCTCGATCACCGCCGGGTCGTTTCTGACCTCGGCGGGCAGGCCGTCGGCGATCTTCCTGCCGAATTCGAGCACAACGATGCGATCGGTGACGCCCATGACCAGCTTCATATCGTGCTCGATGAGCAAGACCGTGTACCCGTAATCGCGGATGCGCTGAATCAGCTTGATCAGCGATTCCTTCTCACTGGGAGTGAACCCGGCGGCGGGCTCGTCCAGACAGAGCAGCTTGGGCTCGGTGGCCAGCGCCCTCGCGATCTCGAGTCTGCGCTGACTGCCGTACGGGAGGTCCTTGGCTTTGATGTCGGCGACATCGGCTATGCCGACGAAGTCGAGCAGCCCCAGCCCCACGTCGACGGCATAGTGTTCCTCGCGCCGGTGTCGCGGTGTGCGCAGTACCGCGCCCAGCACCGAGGTCCTGTGCCGGGCATCCGTACCTACCGCGACATTCTCCAGGGCCGTCATCTCGCCGAACAGCCGGATGTTCTGGAAGGTCCGGGCGATGCCGCGCCGGGTGATCTGGTGTCGCCGCAGTCTGCGCAGCGGTTTCCCGTCGAACACGATGCTGCCCGATGTGGGCTTGTACACGCCCGTGATGGCGTTGAAGCAGGTCGTCTTGCCGGCACCGTTCGGGCCGACCAAGCCGAGGATCTCACCACGCCGGATGTCGAAGCTCACCCCGTCGAGGGCTTGCAGGCCACCGAATTTGAGTGTCAGTTCCTTGACCTCGAGCAGCACCTCGGCCTCGGTGGAATCAGTCTCATCGTCAGGATCCTCGGCAAGGTCCACCGCGGTTTCGGATCCGGTGAGCTCGACAACTTCCTGCTCGTCCTCGGGACTGGCCTTCTCGTGCTTGGTCATGCCGGGGCCTCGGCTTCCTCGGACTTCTTTGCGCCAATTCGCTCAGATGCCTTGCGCCAGTAAGCTATCAGCTTCTGCTGTGCTGGGAACAAGCCCTGCGGCCGGAAAATCATCAGCACAACCAGCGCCAATCCGAAGAACAGATACTTCAGATTCCCAAGGTCCACACCCTGCACTTGCACGCCGAGAAGGCGGTTCGGCAGGTACACGATGATGAATGCGCCGAAGATCACGCCCAGCTTGTTGCCCTGCCCACCCAGCACGACGGCGCACAGGAACAGCATCGAGTTGATGATGTTGAAGGTGGGCGATGCCACGTACTGGACCTGGCCCGCATACAGAGCACCGGACAATCCGCCGATGCTGGCACCAATCACGAAGGCCCACAACTTGAACCGAAACGTCGGAACCCCCATCATCTCGGCGGCATCCTCGTCCTCCCGAATGGCCACCCACGAGCGGCCAACTCGGCTGCGCTCCAGATTGCCCATCAGTATCAGCACCACCGCGATCAGGCAGAGTCCAAGCCAGTACCACCACACGCCATAGTTGAGGTGGCCACCCGAATTGCCGCTGGAGAAGACACCGCCACGGACGTACTGCTCCCCCACATGCGGATACGCGATCTTGTGCAGGCCACGTGGTCCGTTGGTGACCTCCAGATTGTCGGCGAGAAGCCGGATGATCTCGCCGAATCCCAGCGTGACGATGGCCAGGTAGTCACCCCGAAGCCGCAGCGTGGGTGTGCCCAGCACGAGGCCGAAGAAGGCGGTGATCGCGACGGCGATCGGTAGACAGGACAACCATGCCCAGCTGGAACTGAAGAAGGCCGATGTCCCCATCCGATTCCATGGACTGTCCGGACTCGTGAGCAACGCGACCGTGTACGCGCCGATGGCATAGAAGCCGACATACCCGAGGTCAAGCAGCCCCGCTTGCCCCACAACGACATTCAGGCCTATCGCAATCAGCGCTACCATCGCGAACTGGGCCATCACCGGGCCGAAGGCCGTGTTGGGGGTGTCCAGTAATGGGATCTTCCACACCGGCAGCAGCGCCATGAGCGCGAAACCGATGGCACCGTATGCCCATTGGACAGGGCGTGCCAGCTCGGACCACCACCGGCGTATCGAGTCACCGGGCGCCAGTGCGCGTGCGGCCGTCATGCCTTCGCCCGCCCGAGGCTCTCACCGAGAATCCCGGTGGGGCGGAACATGAGTACCAGCACCAGCAGGACGAATGCCACCACGTCGCGCCATTGTGTGCCGAACACCGCTTGCCCGTAGTTCTCCATCACGCCCAGCAGCAGGCCGCCTAGCAGCGCACCGCGCAGGTTGCCGATACCACCGAGCACCGCGGCAGAGAATGCCTTGATACCCAACAGGAATCCGCCGGAGTAGATGATGCCCTGCGGCACCTTCAGCGTGTAGAGGAGCGCGGCCGCCCCGGCCAACAGGCCACCGATGATGAACGTCGTCATGATGATGCGTTCACGCGATACGCCCATCAGCGTCGCCGTTGTCGGATCCTGCGCGACCGCGCGAATACCGCGCCCGAACTTGGTGTGGTTGATCGCGATATCGGTCAAGAGGGCCAGCACCAGGGCGGCCGCTACCACCACGATGGTGACATTGGTGAGCGTGGCCTGGAAAGGAATGTGACGGCCACCTACGTCAAAGGGGCCAAAGGTCCAGACCGGCCTGGGCGTCACCAGGCGGATCGGCTGCTGTGCATTGCTGCCGCCGTATCCCTTCACGATCTTCGGCAGCACGAAATGCACGAATTCCTGGATGACGAAGGACATCCCGATGGCGGTGATGAGGAACGTCAGTGGCCGCGCGCCGCGGCGCCGCAGCGGGCGGTAGGCGACCGCTTCCAGTCCTAGCGCCGTGGTGGCCGATACCAGCATCGCGATGAGCATCGCGATACCGAGGTACAGCACAGTGAGCGATACGCCCTTGTTATAGGCATTGCCGCCGGGCGTGAAGCCGAGTACGACATCCAGGGCGAAATACGCCCCGAACATGCCCAGCATGAAGACCTCGGAGTGCGCGAAGTTGATGAGGCGTAACACCCCGAAGACGAGCGTGTAGCCCACCGCGACCAAGGCGTAGATGGCGCCCCACGCCAAACCGTCGATCGTCAGCTGACCGATGCTGTTCCACAGTCCGTGCAGATCGAATGAAATTGTGCTGGCCTGCACACCTGTCTGTGCCATCCACCCCGAAATCATTTGCGGCTGAGCCTAGTCCCCTCGTATGTCCTATGTGACCTTATACACCCAGATAAGCGTCGAGGTTAGCTCTCCGTTCTCGTTCCACTTGTACTCACGCGCCACACCCTGCCCCTGGTAGTTCCGTACCCAATCAACCAAACCCGCCCGCGTGGTCTTTCCGGCGTCAATACCCTTGACCAAGATCGTCGCAAGGTCGTACCCCTCGGTGCTGTACGTCCCGGGCTCCTGCGAGAACTTGGCGGTGTACTCCTTGGCGAAGGTGTCCGAAGCAGGCCCGCACGGGCAGGACAGCAGCGCGTCCTTGGCCGAATCGCCAGCCTGCTTGACGAACTCCATGTCCTTGGTGCCGTCTGCGGACACGAACGTCGCGGTCACCCCGGCGTTGCGCAGCTGCTGCACCAAGGGGGCCGCTTCGGCGTAGTAACCGCCAAAGAACACCGCATCCGGTGTGGCGCTCTTGAGCTGAGAGACCGCCGCGGAGAAGTCCTTGTCCCCCTTCTTCACCGAGGCGTTGCACTCGGTTCCGAGTGTCCCGCGCACCGCGTTGGCAAGCCCGGAACCGTAGTCGGTGCTGTCGTCGACCACGCAGATCTTCTTGTACCCAAGCGTCTTCTTGAGGTAGTTGGCAACGGCCGGGCCCTGCACCCCATCGTTGGCCAGGCCTCGGAAGAATGTCTTCCAGCCCTGCTGGGTGAGAGTCACGTTGGTGGCCGAGGCGGTCGTCGAGACCAGACCGGCTTCACTGAAGATCTGGCCCGTCGACTTGGTTTCCC
Organism: Mycobacterium sp. D16R24; assembly: GCF_002013385.1. NCBI lineage: Bacteria > Bacillati > Actinomycetota > Actinomycetes > Mycobacteriales > Mycobacteriaceae > Mycobacterium > Mycobacterium sp. D16R24. The sequence continues at coordinate 57,114 of NZ_MAEV01000012.1, forward strand.
CGGAGAATCCCGGCCCGATCAGTCCAATGATGGTCGGGTCGCCGATGATTTGCGGAGCAATGTTGCTGGCATTCTGCGGCAGCCCCTCGGTGTCGAACTCACGGAGTCTGATCTGGCAGCCGGGATTAGCGGCGTTGTGCTTATCGATGGCCAGTTTTGCCCCGTCCAGGATGTTGATTCCCAGCGCCGCATCCGGGCCGTTGAGCGCACCGGCCATCGCCAGGGAAATGTTGGCGCACTGCGCCGTTCCATCACCGGCAGGATCGGCTGCCGACTTCACGTTGGACGCGGGCACCTCGGACCCGTCCTGAGCGATCTGCACCAAGGGCGAGATCTTCAGGCTGGTCTGGTTGGAATCGTCCGACTGAGTGCCGGCATGACAACCGGCCAGGGCGACGGTCACCGCGCCCAGCATGATCACACTCGCGCGTGCACGCACGATTACCTCCGGATGGCTGGGGCTGACAGGGCGAAACAAAAACGCTGATCAGAAAACATAGTCAACCGCGGGGCAACGCGCAGTGCTTACCCGAGTTTCAGCTCGGCGCGTCGGTGTCGAGTGTTTCCAGTACCACCTCGGCAACCCGCTTCATGGTGGTGCGTCGGTCCATCGCGGCGCGTTGGATCCATTTGAACGCTTCGGGTTCGGTGAGGCCCTGGGTTGACTGCAGGACGCCCTTGGCGCGCTCGACAAGCTTGCGGGTCTCCAGCCGGTCAGCCAGGGTCTGAACTTCCTTCTCCAGCGCGGTGAGCTCGCCAAAACGGCTCACGGCGACCTCGATGGCGGGCACCAGGTCAGTCTTGGAGAACGGCTTCACCAGGTATGCCATGGCACCGGCGTCGCGGGCCTTCTCGACGAGGTCGCGCTGGCTGAATGCGGTGAGGATCACGATCGGGGCGATGCGCTTGGCGGCGATCTCCGACGCGGCGTCGATGCCATCCCGGCGCGGCATCTTCACGTCCATGATCACCAGATCCGGTTTGAGCTCCTCGGCCAGGTCGACGGCTTCCTGCCCGTCCCCGGCTTGACCCACCACGTCATAGCCCTCCTCGTGGAGCATCTCGACCAGGTCGAGGCGGATGAGGGCTTCGTCTTCGGCGACGAGCACGCGGCGCGCGGGTGCCGCCGGTTCGGTGTTCTGAGGGCCGGTCATGGCGACCATTGTGACGCATGTGGTCGCACGTACGGCCATACCCTGGTGAAAGTGATGTACCCCATCCCTTAAGGTTGGAGATCGCGCGACTGGCCGCTGGCCACAAAAACGGCAGTAACGCCAGGCCCTCGTATCCCAACTGGCAGAGGAAACGGATTCAAAACCCGTGCAGTGTGAGTTCGAATCTCACCGAGGGCACCACGAACTACCGGCATCATGCTTTGATTCCCCGCATGAACCGAGCAACTGTCGGTGTGCTGACGCTTATGGTGTGCGCTTCCGCGGTCGCGGCATGCCAGACATCCTCTGGCATCACCCGGATATCGGAGACATCGTCGTCAACGGCCACCACGAAGGCCTTCGCCGCGTCGACTATCCCCAGGTCCACATCCATCTCGCCCACTACCAGTGCCGACGCGGATGACCCGGCCAAGCGCATCCGCGATACGTTCCGAAGCCTGCAAAACCCCGTCGTCGCCGCGACGAAGGACGGCGCCGGCAGCTATGAGATCCCGGTGCCACCCCAACCGTCAGCGTCAGGACCTGCGGCCTACATCGCGGCGCTGTGCACCGGCGGCCCGGCAGTCAACATCGCTCTCGACGGCGCTCCGGTGCCGGGCGGCGGTGTCTGTGGTGACGATCCCGGCAAGCCCGGAATCATTGTGATGCTTCTCGCTGTCAGAGCCGACCCGTCGGCCCCCCACACCATCAAGGTGCAGGGAGCCGCCGGACAGCGCAGCTGGGTGTCGATGGCCTACGGCCAGATGTACTGACCCCTGCAGCGCAACGCCTAGCCGACGTCGGTGCAGGTGACTCCGGGGTTCTCACAATCGGCGCCGGTCTGTCCGGGTGCGCTGACCCAGCCGCCATCGTCGTCATGTCCTGGAGCGATATTGGATTCGGGTGGGTTGTTGTCGGAACCACAGACCACCCAAGCGTTCTCGCACTGTGCTCCCGCGCCGCCGGGCAGGTAGCCCCAGCCGCTGTTTCCGTCGTTGCCCGGCTGATCGACCAAAGATCCGTGCGATGGCGAGTTCGGCGAGCCCGGAACCGGAGGTGCCGGAGACGGATCAGCCGACGCCACCACAGCCCCGAATCCGACGAAGGCAGCAGCCAGGACGCCAGCCGCAGGCGCCACAACAAGACGAGTGCATGAGTTCATGGGCACCTCTTCAAAGGGCGGACAAATACAGGACAAATGTACTCCCACACACAGCTTTTGCAGATGATCTTGGTAGGAACCGCACACCATGTCTAACCCCCGCCGATGCCGCACGCGACGCCCCTTCGCGTGCTACTACTGGCAATCATGACCCTCGCCACACTCGTCGACATCCACGAAATCACCGAGCTCAAGTACCGCTATGCCCGAACCCTCGACAACAAATTGTGGGACGAGTTCGCCGACACCCTCACCGAAGACGTCCAGGCGACGTATGGCACCGCGGTGCACGGCGCGCCCCTCGAGTTCACGTCGCGCACTGGCGTTGTCGACTACATGCGGTCATCGCTGACCACCGACATCACCAGCGTGCACACCATGAGTCATCCCGAGATCCAGGTCGACGGCGACACTGCGACCGGAAGCTGGGCCATGAGCGATGTCGTCATCGTCCCGGCCCACAGCGTCCTGATCACCGGTACCTCGTATTACACCGACCGCTACCGCCGTGATGTGGACGGTAAATGGCGGATCAGCTACATCTCCTATTACCGCCTCTATGAAGCCATGCAGAACACCAAGGACATCGGCTTCAACCTGATTGCGAACCGCTGGTCGCAGTAGCGCCGAGAACCGGGTACCCTATCGCCGGGTCTGGAGACATCCGTACTCCACATAGCTGGCTAAGGAGGGACCGGTGCGCTGCCGCCTGTGCGACTCGACGGAGCTGCTCAGCGTCGTCGATCTGGGTGCCACCCCGCCCTGCCAGAAGTTTCTGCACGCCGAAGAGCTGGATCTGCCGGAGCCCACCTATCCCCTGCACCTGAGGCTGTGCCGGGGCTGCATGTTGCTGCAAATTCCCGCTCTGATTAGCCCCGAGGACAACTTCACCGAGTACGCATATTTTTCGTCGTACTCCGACAGCTGGGTCGACCACGCGCACTCCTATGTCACCGACTCTATTGCGCGACTGGGACTTTCCCCTGAGCGTGCTGACGACTTCATTATCGAGGTAGCCAGCAACGATGGCTACCTGCTTCAGCATGCGGTCGCCGCGGGTATCCGCTGCCTCGGCATCGAGCCCTCAGTGAATGTTGGGCACGCCGCGCGCGACAAGGGCGTTCCGACACTGACGGCCTTCCTCGATGAGGACACCGCCGCCCGCGTTCGCGCCGAACATGGTCCCGCCCGCCTGGTAGCCGCGAACAATGTGTACGCGCACATCCCCGATTTGCGTGGGTTCACCCGTGCGCTGCGCGGGCTGGTCGCCGATGACGGGTGGATGAGCATCGAAGTGCACCACGCGCTGAACCTCATCGAGCTCGGCCAGTTCGACACCATCTACCACGAGCACTTCCAGTACTACACCGTATTGGCGGCCCAAAGAGCGCTTGCTGTAGCGGATCTGGAAGTGGTCGATGTCGAACTCCTTGATACGCACGGTGGTTCGATAAGGGTCTGGGCGCGCCCTCGCGAGTGCCGGCCCGCGATCGCGCCATCGGTCGCCGAGGTCTTGGAACTGGAACGGCGGGCCGGTCTACACGAGCTTTCTGGATATGAGCGATTCCGCGCGACAACCGAACGAATCCGTTTGGAACTCTTACAGTTTCTTCTAACCTGCAAGGCCGAAGACAAGACTGTCGTCGGCTACGGTGCGCCCGGCAAGGGCAATACCCTGCTGAACTACTGCGGCATCCGCACCGACATTCTCGCCTATACCGTCGACCGGAATCCTTACAAGCAAGGCATGTTCAGTCCCGGCACCCGCATCCCGGTGTACTCCCCCGAGCGCATCGACGAAGACAAGCCCGATGTGGTGCTTGTGCTCCCGTGGAATCTGGAAGCTGAGATCACCAGTCAATTGCGCCATGTCGGCGAATGGGGCGGAAAGCTGGTCTATCCGCTGCCCCGGCTGCATGTGGTAGAACCGCACGTTGAGCCCGAAGGAGCATCGGTATGAAGGTCGTGCTTTTCTGCGGCGGCTTTGGAATGCGCATGCGCAACGACGCCGGCGACGTGATTCCCAAGCCTCTCCAGATGGTCGGGCCGCGGCCGCTCATCTGGCATGTGATGAAATACTATGCGTACCACGGGCATAAAGAATTCATCCTGTGTCTGGGCTACGGTGCCGAAGCGATCAAGGACTTCTTTCTCGGCTACAACGAGGCACAGTCCAACGATTTCGTCCTGGCGGAAGGTCAGGTGCAGCTGTTGAAATCGGATATCGCCGATTGGACGATTACGTTCGCGGACACCGGCGCCGAGTCGCCCATCGGTGAACGGCTCCGGCGCGTCCGCCACCACCTGGGCGACGATCGCTACTTCCTGGCCAACTACGCCGACGTTCTGACCAACGCTCCCCTTGATGATCTAGTGGCCAAGTTCCAGGATTCCGGAGCGGCCGCGTCGATGCTTCTGGTTCCGCCGCAATCGTCCTTCCATACCGTGGATGTGAATGAGGGCGGATCCATCACCGATATCACCGCGGTCTCCAAGCTCGACATGTGGGAGAACGGCGGCTACTTCGTGCTCTCCCAAGATGTCTTCGATTATCTGCCCGCGGGTGGCGACCTGGTCGAGGACGCCTGTGGGTCGCTGGCCAAAGAGGGCAGGATGTTCGGCTACAAGTTCAACGGGTTCTGGAAGCCGGCCGACACGTTCAAGGAACGTGCCGAACTCGACGAGGGTTATCGCAGGGGTGTGCGCCCGTGGATGGTCTGGGAGCAGGAGCCCGCCACCACGTGATTGAACTCGGCACCGGATCCGTTGATGAAATCACACTACTGGCGGCCCATTGCGACGATATTGCGATTGGCATGGGCGGCACGCTGCTGACTATGGCCACGAGTCGGCCCGGCTTGCGCGTGCGGGCCCTCGTGCTGACCGGCGGCGGAACCGAACGGGAGTCTGAGGAGCGGGCCGCGCTAGCGGCGCTGTGTCCCGGCGCCGAGGTCACCGTCAACGTACTCGACTTTCCCGACGGACGGGCTCCTGCGCACTGGAATCAGATTAAGGACGCCCTGGCCGCATTTCGCCGTGAGTCCGCGGCCTCGGTGGTCTTCGCTCCGCAGCGTCACGACGCCCATCAGGACCACCGGCTGCTGGCGACCCTGGCACCCACCGAGTTTCGCGACCACCTGGTCCTCGGCTACGAGATCATCAAATGGGAGACCGACACCCCGACACCCACCGTCTTTCAGCCACTCAGCGATGAGATCGCCTGCAGCAAGGCCGATCTCATCTACACGCACTATCCGTCTCAGCGACCGCATGACTGGTTTGATCACGAGACATTTCTCGCCTTGGCACGAGTACGCGGTGTGCAATGCCGCCACCGGTACGCCGAAGCGTTCGTACTGGAAAAAGCAACGATCTCTCTAGGAGCAACGCAGTGAAGGTTCTCGTCACCGGTCATCAGGGCTATCTCGGCACCGTCATGTCGCAGATGGCCGCCGAGGCCGGTCACGACGTTGTCGGCCTGGACTCGGGGCTCTTCGCAGAGTGCGTCTTGGGCCCGGCACTCGTGGATCCGCCGTCGATTACCGTCGACCTTCGCGACGTCACGGTCGATCAGCTGGCTGGTTTCGATGCGGTGATTCACCTGGCAGCGCTCTCGAACGATCCCCTCGGCGCGCTGGCGCCGGACCTCACCTACGACATCAACCACCACGCCTCCGTGCGGCTGGCGCGGCTGGCCAAGGACGCCGGAGTGGGTCGCTACCTCTACGCCTCGACGTGTTCGGTGTACGGGTCGGCGGGCGATGAATTGGTCACCGAGAACGCTCCCCTTAAGCCCTTGACTCCGTACGCGGAGAGCAAGGTTCGCGTCGAGGACGATGTCGCGGCGATTGCCGACTCTGGTTTCTCCCCGGTGTTCCTGCGCAACGCCACAGCATTCGGATACTCACCCAGGCTTCGCGCCGATATCGTGCTGAACAACCTCGTCGGCAACGCCGTTATCACCGGTGAGGTCCGGGTACTCTCCGACGGAACACCCTGGCGCCCTTTGGTACACGCCCGCGACATCGGCTCCGCGTTCCTCGAGTGCCTCACGGCACCTCAGGACATGATTCACTGCGCGGCGTTCAACGTCGGCACCGAAGAGAACAACCAGACGGTCGCACAGATCGCGGAGGCGGCCGTCTCCGCCGTACCCAACTCGACCCTGACCATCACGGGCGAGACGGGCGCAGATCCTCGCTCCTATCGCGTCGACTTCTCCGCGATCCGAGCCGCACTGCCCGGTTACCACGCGCAATGGTCGATCGAGGCAGGCGCCAAGGAGCTCTACGAGCAGTGCGTGGCCGGCGACCTCACCGAATCGATGTTCCGCCAGTCCTTCACGCGGCTCGCCCATCTGAAGAGTCTGCGTGAATCGGGAGCAGTTGACGACACTCTGCGACCGGTCACCCGGTGAGCCGGTCAGCTTCCGGTCAACGCGGCCCAACTGCCGGCGGCGGCGTCCTTGGCGCTGATGACGGTGACCGGAAGCGGCCAGTCGATGCCGAGCTGGGGATCGTCATGGGCGACCGAGACATCCTCGGCGGGGTCGTGCGGCCGGTCGATGCGATAACAGAGGTCGGCCCACTCTGTCAGCGCTTGATGGCCATGCAGTACGCCGGCCGGGACGAATAGGTGTTTGAAGGTGGAATCGTCGAGAGTGAAGCTCTGCCAACGTCCGAAGGTCGGTGACGGGTGTCGCGCGTCGACCAGCACATCGAAGACGGCGCCGCGCGCACAGCGGATGAGTTTGCTTTCCCCCTTGCCGGAACGTCCGTGTAGACCGCGCAATACGCCCTGGCGCGAACGTGACTGGGAATCCTGCAGAAAGTCGGCGGCCCGAACCGCCGCTCCGGCGGCAAGCTGGTACTCATCGAAAACCGTGGCGTCGAATGTCCGGGTGAAGAACCCGCGGTCGTCCTGGTGTGGCGTGGGCTCCATCAGCAGTACGCCGTCGATTTCGGTGGTGTGGATGCGCACTCCGCCATACTGCCGTACGGCGCAAAGATTGTGGTGCCAACGGTGATCAGGTGTCGTTATTGCCAGGGCCAGGAGCTGCGCCGGGTCTTGGACCTGGGCGCCGTACCGGCCGCCGATCACTTCCCCTTCGCCTCCAGCACACCGGCGAAGGACACGCTGCATCCCCTGGGGATGATGATGTGCACGGACTGTGCGCTCGCACAGCTCGAGATCGACGATACCGACACCGAGGAGCCGCGGGCCGTCGAGCCGCAAGCCCTGCGGGACCAGGCCGCCGACGCGGTTGCCCGAGCGGAGGCCGCCGGCCTCCTCGCTGGACGCACCGTGTACGAGTTCGCCAGCCCTCATGGCGGCAGCTGGCTGAACCTCCTGGTTCCCAAAGGGTTTGAGATGGCAGCTGCTGAGCCTGCAGATCTGGTGTTGGACAGCTTCGGCATGATGCACGATAAGGATCAGGCCAAAGCGATCGGCCTGCGCGCCCGCCGCACCAGCGCGGACGGTGTGCTGCTTCTTCAATTCCATTCGATAGAGACGATCTTGAGTCTGGGTCAGTGGAACTCGCTGCGGCACGGACATTTTGCGTACTACTCCCTGACCGTGCTGCGTCGAATGCTCGCCGATGTGGGTATGTCCGTCGTAGCCGTATGGGAGTTCGACTTGTACGGCGGCACCCTGATGGTGGCCGCGCGGCATGGTGGGCACCCGGCTCCGCCTTCCGTGGAGCGGGTCCTGACACGGGAGAAGGCACACGGCGCTGAGAATTCAGGCGGCTTCGCCCAGCTGCAGCACGCGGTGGACGAGCAGGTGCAGCGGCTCAACCGCTGGCTTGATGAACGACGCGAGTCGGGACAGACTGTGTATGCGTATGGGGCGCCGTCGCGCGCGGTCGCGCTGTTTCACCGGGCGGGATTGACGACGGACTCGGTGGTGGCGGTCGCCGACGCATCTGTAGCCAAACAGGGGCGACGTATGCCCGGAACCGATATCCCGATCGTTTCCCCCGCCGATCTGGTGGCTGCCGATCCCGCCCACGTGCTGCTTACCCTCCCGGATCTGTATGCGGAAGTGCGCCTGCGCTTTCCGGAGCTGGAGGGCCGTTGGATGACGGGGCTGTGTTAACGCAGTAGCGCGGTCGCCAGGGCCGGGCTGAACTGTCCCCCGGGCGCGTCGGGCGCGGCGCCACAGGGGCCGTTCGAGCTGCCCGGCGCGAGAATCCAGAGGTTCATGTCCAGACCGTCGGGGCGCCCCAGCACCGCAGGCGGTGTCCCGAGCACACGGCCAGCGGGGTTGCACCAGTCGAAGTTCCAGTCCGGGTTGCCGTTCTGCGAGGTGTCGACCACATAGCGTGGATCAGGGATGCCGAACCACTGTTGCAACGCCGCCCGGATGCGTTGCGCGTACGCGGTGATCTCGGAGGTCGGGGCGAACGATGAGACGTTGACGGAGTACCCCACGTGATCGGAGACGCCGACCTTGGCGAGCAGGGCCGCCATGCGCTCCGGCGTCACCGAACCCGATGAGGTTCCGGCGTCGATGTAGACGCGCGTGTTGGCGTTCCGCGCCGAGAAGGTAGCAACCACATACCGGAGGGAGCCGATCCGATCGCCAAAATCAGTGCCCTTCAGGGATTGTCGATCGGCGAACCACAGGGCGTCGGGCTCGACGATCAGCACCAGCCGAGCGTCGCCCACGAGCGCGGACACCCGGTCGACCCATGCTCGGTACACCTGGGGCGTGACAGCGTGGTGCGGTCCCGAGAAGCCGTCATCGCGATCGGGAATGTTGTACAGCACCAATTGCGCGGTACCACCGGCATCGCGGGCCCGCGTGACGATGTCTCCGATGTTTCGGCGGTCGTCCTCGTCATTGCCGGTGACCCACATCGCGATCGGGTACCGGGCGATCCGATCCCGGATTGCCCCGGCGCGCGCGTCATCGGGGTGGGCGCGTACCCACCACTGCACGTCGAGGGCACCCGGCACCAGCGGGCCGGTATCGAGTCGGTGCGTCGCGGTGTCCGCGGCGCTGCGATGTTCAAACTTGCTGGAGTCGCGCGTCAGCACCATCGCAGCTATCAGGCCCACCACCGCGAGCGCCGCCGCGCACAGCCACCGCGGACGGCCATCTCGCAGTGCTGCCGCTCCGGTCACAGCGGGGAACGATACAGACCCATTGAGCTCTACACTTGGCCCGTGCCCAACACCGATCCAGCGCCTGCACCCGTGCGCGTCCTGGCCATCGGACCGGCCCCGGCAAGTCCCGAAAGCCGCGGAGGTATGGCAACCGTCATGGCGCATATGGTGGCGTTGACTGACCCCGCGGTGATGGTGCGGGTGGTGCCCACCTATGTGGACGCCGCGCGGTGGCGTTGGTTGTGGGTGGGCGTGCGAGGAATGATCGTGTCGTCATGGTTCGTCCTCGCCGGGCACGTCGACGTCCTCCACGTCCATCTCGGTCATGGCGGCAGCGTCGTCCGCAAAGCAGTGCCGCTATGGGCCGCACGCCTTCGGGGGGTACCGGCACTCATTCATGCGCACAGCTTCGACTTCGTTGGGTGGTACCGCGAGCAGCGGGCTGCGGTGCAGCGTGGCGTGCGATGGGGACTACGCGCCGATCAGTGGATCATCCTTGGACGTGACCTGGCCGATGAGTACACGGCCTGCCTGGAGCTCGATCCCTCTCGGGTGTCCGTACTGCGGAACCCGGTGCGCATCCCCGAACAGACCGCGATCTCCCGCGGCGACATCCTGACAGCGGTAAGCCTGGGCAGGCTCGGTCGGCGCAAGGGCACATACGACATCATCCGGGCGACATCGGCGCTCGCACCCGAGATTCGCGCAGCACTGCATATCCACCTTGCCGGCGACGGCGAAGTGGAACAGGCGCGCACCGCGGTCGCTTCGGCCGGTGTCGCGGATGTGATCACCGTGCACGGCTGGCTGGATGCGGCGTCGGGTGCCGAATTGCTCAGTGGTGCGGATATCTTCGTACTGCCCAGCTATGCCGAGGGGCTGCCCATGGCGCTATTGGAGGCGATGGCCTCGGCGGTCGCGGTAATCACATCACCGGTCGGATCGATTGCCGAGGTCGTGCGCGACGGAGAGAACGGCCTGCTGGTGACTCCCGGCGATATCGATGCCCTGGTCGGGGCCCTCACCCGGCTGACCACGGATCACCAAGAGCGTCGCAGACTGGCGGCCGCCGGGCGTGAGACGGTGCGCGGTCTCGACATCTCAGACTGGGAGGCACAGCTAGTGCGGATGTGGAAGCTGCTCGCAGATCGCTAAGAGCTTGGCTGCGGCGTGATCTGCGGTGAAGTTCCGCGCGTAATGCTCACGTGCCGCCCCGCCGAGGGCTGCGGCGACCACGGGATCGGCGTGGCGGTCGAACGCCGCGGTGAGACCGGAGGCGTCATCACGGCCCAAGGCGACCTCACCGGGCGGCTGAAACTCAGCCAAGGCACCCTCGGTAGAGACGATGACGTTCACACCCAGCTGCATCGAGAGCGTCTGCACCCCGCTCTGTGAGGCCTGCCGATAGTGCACAACGGAGGCCTTGGCTTTTGAAAGTGGTTGCAGCACATCGCTATAGCTGTACGGACCACGAATCCAGCGCACCGACTCAGGCAGGGTGCCCCTGATGTCTCCGTCACCGATCAGCACCAGATGATCGCCGCGCCAGGCCGGACCCGCGACGTGGGCCTTCCACGCGCGCAGGATGAGGTCGACGTTCTTGTACCCGTTGAGCCGCCCGATCAGGACGAAGTCCCGACGTCCGCTGGCGGGAGTGAGGGGTGGTACACGGTGCGGATCAAGATCACTGGTGAGCGGAACCACCCCGACCGGCGACGAAGCGTGCGAGGTGATGTGCTGCGCTACATAGTCGCTGAACGCCACGCGATGCGCCGCGTTCGCCTCCCATCGGCGAAACGCAGCATGCCGCCATCGCGACACCTCCTCAGACGCGTCGTGTGGCCGATCGTCGTGAATCAGCAGCACGCGCGGCCGGCCTGCGCCAAGTAGCTGCCAACGCGGATCGCGGACCAGCTCGGTGATCACCACATCAGGCTGGAACGCCCGGACTTTTGGCACCGCACGTACCCAGGTCACCCACCCGCCGGGATCCTTGAGCGAGGGCTCGAGCACCAGCTCATAGTCCCGTTCCGGCCCGGACTCGGGATGTTGGTCGGAGGTCACCAACAGCACCGAAGCGCCCCGACCGCGCAGTGCCTCGGCATGCACGCGTGCCAACGGCCTCATCCACGGCGATAGCCACAGGATTCTCATCTGGTCTCAGTCCTTGAGCACCGCGGTGAAGGCCTGCTCGTACGAGTCCGCCATCGTCTCGATCGTGTACAGCTCGCGCATGCGCTCAAAACCATTGCGTCCCATTACTGTCAAACGCTCGGGGGCGGCAAGGACGTCTCTGAGCGCGGCGCGCCACGACGGTACATCGATGGGCTCGACCACCAGGCCACTGCCGTTGTCGAGCATGTCGGGGACCGAGCACACCGCGGAGCCGATGACCGGTACGGCGCGTGCCATCGCTTCGAGGATCACCAGGGGAAAGGCCTCGCTTCGGCTGGGCACGCAGAGTACATCGCAATCGGCCAGCGCATGCTCGGGTCCCGGAGACCAACCCCTCCACCGCACACGGTCACGGACCGCCTCGGGAGTGAGCGCTTCCAGACGTTTACGGTCGGGTCCATCTCCGAAAATGGAAAGCTGCCAATCATATTCGGCCAATCCGCTCAGTGCCTCCACCAGCAGATGCGGATTCTTGTGTTCGACGATGCGGGACAGCATCACGAAGCGCAACGGGCCGCTCGGCGCCCGGCGCCCGGGCGCGCTCTCGGGAAGGTCTCGGCGGCTCACCACCCCGTTGGGCGCGGTGAAGAAACGCGCGCCCACCCGTTGATGTGCCGACACTTCCTCCCAGTGCCTCCGCGATAGCGCGATAAAGCCATCGGCCCGGCTCATCGCCGCCGCAAGTGGCGCCGAATATGTTCCGGTTTTCAGCTCAGGCGGGATATGGGCGGCCACAAGCCATCTGCGTTGCCTTCCGGCTGCGCGCCAGAGAGTCGCGGATCCGGTCTCGGTGTTGGTGTCCCCCGATACCAGGATGGCAGGTCCGGGGGCGGTCTCAAAGGTGGGACACCACCAAGGCTGGCGGACCACCCGCACAGTCGGCGGGATCTCGGCCACCAACGGACCGAGCCGCTGCATGCACGCGATGGTTACGGAGTAGCCGCGCCTGTCCAGTTCAGTGGCCAGTAACACATGCTGGCGTTCGGCTCCCCCATACACCAACCGATTCGTGGTCAGGATTATCTGCGGGCGTCCCCCACCGGGTTTGATCCGGATGCTGCGCGCGCGCCGGGCCGCGGGCTGTATCCGGTCCAACACGGATGTACCGGCCAGGTAGAGATCGGCCGAGCGCACTCCTCTCGAGTGTTCGAGTGTCAGCGCGATATTGGCCCGCAGCAGATCGTCGGAGCGGATGCCGCGCTGCCGATCTCCGGCGACGGTCCCCTTGGCGCTGTGCGTGACACCGGGTTCATCGACAAGAATCAGCCGCCATCCCGCTGACCGAGCACGGAGCTGCCAATCGGCTTCCTCGCCGTAAAGGAAGAACTCCTCGTCGAAGCCGCCGATCTCATTCCAGGTCCGCCGGTTGATCAAAAGGCAGGCGCCCGTGAGGTAGCCGTCGACGTCAGTGGGACGCGTTCGGTACAGCTCCGAGATCGCGCGACCGCGCAAGGCCGGCGCGTAGCCCGTACGTGACACCAGTGCCCGCAGCAAGCTGGGAGCGCGATGCCCGTTATCCCACGGGGACTCGCCGGGAAGCGGGGTGGCGGGCGCTATCGGCGGTGCGGCAGCGGCCACCCCCGCATCGAGCGTGACGCGGGCGCGGGTCTGCGTGAGCGGCCCCGTCACGATGGCATCGGGGTTGAGCAACAGCAGATGTGCTCCCGGTGCGAAGTCGGCCAATCTGTTGACGGCGGAGGCGAATCCCAGATTGTGACCCGTACCGTGCCAATGCACATCTGGGTACATCGCCCGCACCGTGTCCATCCCCGGGTAGTCCGGTCCGGAGTTGTCCCACACGTACACCGGCAGATCGCCGAGATGTTCGTGACAGGACCGCAGGCAGTCCTCGAGCAGATCCGGACGGCGGTACGCCACGATGCACACCGCGATACCCCCGTGCACCTCACTGACCCGAGGGGCCGGCAAGTAGGCCCGGTTGAGCTCCTTATGTCTTTTCCTAGCCATGTCGATCACCCATCAGAGCCCTCCTTGCGGAGTACTTCCCGGACATCTCTCAGGCGCACGGGTCCTGCCCACAGGTTCACCACCGCATACACACCGGCGGCGATGGCGGCGGCGATCAATTCGTGCATCCACTGCGCGCAAAGCAGGAGTGTGCCAACTGCCGCTAGCGTCGGTATGGCCAACCGCAACAGGAACATCCACGGCGTGCGATAACCCGTACAGGTCGTCAGTCTGATGGTGGCAGCGACCAAGCCCACCACCTCGCTGGTCACCAGCGCGATCGCCGCGCCCAGGGAACCCAGGTGTGGGATGAGCAGGATATTGAGAACGATGTTGCCGGCGAGATTGAAGACATTGAGGCGCAGCAGAAACGATTGATGATGCGCCGCGAACAGCGCCTGACTGACGGTGCCGGTCAGAAAGGTCAGGCCGACCGCGACCAGGAGTAACGGCATCACCAGATTCGATTTGTCCACGAACTGTTCGGTACCCAGGAGTGCGACCAGATCGCGGCCCACGAAGAAGCCGACGACTGCGATCGGCACCGCGATGGCCACCATCAACCCCATGGAACGCTCGGTGAACGCCGCGAAGCGCTCACGCGATGAGGCAAACAGTCCCGTCATCGTGGACAGGGTGGCGCCCAGGAAGAAGTTCCCCGCCAGCGACAAGGTGAACGCGGTCTGGTAGGCCAGGCCATACCGGCCGACTTCGGAGGGCGTGCTCATGAGACTGAGTATCACGCCATCAATACGCCAGTAGAGGACGCCGATAATGAGCACCATTGTCTGCGGCAGGCTTTCGCGTACGAGGGCCCAGGTCTCTTTCGCCGACACGACGATTCGCAGCGGGGTGATGCGATGTGCCGCGATGCCTTGTATCAACAGCAGCATGGCCGGTGCCGCCACCTGGGGCAGCGCGTACCAAACATGATCCGCACCAACGGTTACCAGGATGATCGTGACGACGAGCATCCCGACCCGGGATAGCGTGTCCGCCAGTGCCACCGCCGAGAACCGGACCGAGGACATGAATATCGGGTTGAGACAGCTCGACAGTGTTGTCAGTGTGAGGCTCGCACTGACAATCAGCAGCATCGACTGCACCTCTGGCTGATCCGCGTAGATCAGCCAACCCGATACGGCGGCCACGGCGGCAAGCGGAAGGCAATAGCTGAGGGAGAAGGCAAGATTGATACCGACCAGCCGCTGCAAGCTTCCGGCACCCGCAGAGACCCGTCGGACGATCACCACGCCGATACCCAGCTCAGTCAAGCTGGTCCACAGTCCGATGAAGAAGATCGCGGAATTAAGATGCCCGTAGGACTCTGGCCCCAGCGCACGGGTGGTCAGTGCGATCGCGGCGATGGAAACGATCGTCCCCAGCACCCGACCGCCCAGTTGCCATGCGACAGCACTGGCAATGCGCCGTCCAGATGCCGGCTCGGTGACAGGGGATCCATCGGCATGCTCCGGCGTCATGTGCTACCTTGCGCCGACACGGGATGGGAACAATGCAACGACGACTCCACGCGTATGTGGCTTTGCCGCACGGCGTTTCGGCTTCGCAATGGGAGGTCCGGAACCGTGCCGATGAGGTGCCGGACCGGGCGCCTTACGGACTGCATCGGTTGGCCAACTACGGCGTAGCCCCGACGTTCAGTGAATTCTCGTTTGGGCGCCGCCTTGAACGCGTGGCCGGTCACATTCGTTATCGCACCGGTGATCTGGAAATCCTGGAGGTCGTGGCTAACAGGGCGGCGCGACGTGCGTGCGATGTCGTCTTCTGTTACGACGAACGCACCGGTGTACCCGCCGCGGCCGCTGCGGCTATCCGGATGAGCCCGCCGGTGGTGACCGGAGTCGGGTGGCTCACCGAGCCCGCAGACTCTCCGCCGGTTTATCGCGGGCTGGCGCGCCACACGCTGGCCCGTAGCGCAGCGGTGTTTTCGCAGTCCCCCCCTCAGGTCGAACTGCTTTCCCGCGCCTGGGGCGTCGACGATTCGCGGCTGCACTTCGCACCTGTGGGGATCGATACCGATTTCTATCGCGTGCAACCGTGGGAGGGCACGGCCACTCCCCTGGTCGTCAGCGCGGGCGAGGACGTCCACCGGGATCACGCCCTCCTTATCCAGGCGGTTCTGACCGCCCGTGAGCGTTGCCCGAGCCTCTCGCTCGAGTTGGCTACCGCGCTGCCGGTCAGCGCGCCACCGGGGGTGGTCACACTGCATGCCGAGCGTCTCTACGGACGTATGCGCGATCTGTACCGCCGATCCACCGTGGTGGCGATCGCAGTACGCCCCAATGTGATCACCGGTTCGGGCCTTACGGTCGCCCTTGAGGCCATGGCCAGCGGGCGCCCGGTGGTTATGACGGACAATCCGGGGATATCGCATTACGTCCGGCACAACGTCGACGGCATCCTGGTGCCACCCGGTGACCCCAACACCTTCGCCCGGGCGATCGCGGAGCTGGCGTGCGATCCCGACCGCGCTCGCGCCCTCGGACAGGCGGGGGCGCAGCGGGCGCGGGCGGAGTTCAGCTCCGAACGAATGGCTGAGCATTTTGCGAGCATTATGCATGGGGTTTAGCTACGACGCGTGCCAGGATCGTGTGGGCTCGACCGAGGCCCTCCGTAACCGCATGACGGCCGCCGGCCCCTGCACCAGGTATCGCCGCGCCATGCGCCGTGGTTCGCGGCCCAACCGATAGGACCACTCGAGTCCGCAACGCTGCATCCATTCCGGTGCCCGCGTGACGGCGCCGGCAAGAAAGTCCGCGGATGCGCCGAAGGCCAGCAGGATTGCGGCACCGGCGGTCACACCGTGACGTGCAATCCACAGCTCCTGCAGAGGTTTTCCGAGCCCCACCACCAGCACATCGGTACCCCCGGCAGCGATGTCACGCGCCAGGTCCTCGCTGCGACCCGGGTCCGTGAGGTCAAGGCGATCGGGTGCCCACCAACCAGCGATTTCAAGGCCCGGATAGCGTTCGTCGAGCACCGCGCGCAGCCGGTCATGCATCTGCGGCAGTCCACCCAGGAATCCGACGCGCTGACCGGTGCGTGTCGCCTGGTCGAGAACCAGCGGCAACAAGTCGGCCCCGGTAATCCGCGGCCAGCTCCGCCGCGTCCTGAGGCGGGCACGTGCCACGATCGGTGCCCCGTCGGCAAGCATCAACCAATCCAGCTGCGGCCCGAGCTCCGCACAGTCCGGGTTCGCACGACCAGCGCCGAAGTGATGCAGATGGTCCAAGTTCACCGAGCCAACCACCAGCGGACGATCAGCACGCGCTGAGGCACGTTGCGCGACGGCGGCAAGGACATCCCGCACGGAGCAAAGATCCACCGTCACTTGGGAGATCGTCACCCTCACTGGCGAGCCCAGCGCTTTTGTCGACACGGCGGACAGCCTAGCGTCGTTGATTCCATACGGCGGGCAAGTGTGGGTTATCCTCGTGACCAATAACGCTGGTTATGGGACGGCGCGCCTGCTGCGAATAGTCCGGACGATAGCGAGAGTCGGAGCACCCGTGAACGTCAACGACCTGGTCAGGCGGATCTTGAACCGGCGAATCGCACTGCTCCTGGTGGCCATGTTGGTGTGCGGTGCGGGGGCCTACGGGTACACCACGGGGGTCACCGTTCGCGCGTCCACGGCCTCGGCCGTCGTCATACCGCCTCCCACATACTCCTCAACCGGTGACACCCTGGGCGCAAACCCCATGCTGAATCTCTCGCCGGAGAAGGCGCAGCTCGCCGGCATCCTCGCCACCTCGACGTCCAGCCAGGCCGCGCAGGCCGCCGTTGCCGCGGCCGCCCCGGGCGTGGACTACAAGGTCTCCAACACCATTGACCTGGGACCGAGTAATCAACAGCCGTCGCCTCAGGTGTCGATTCTGGTGCTCTGCAGCGCCGCGTCCGACTGTCAGGCAGGTGCGGCGGCGCTCCTGGACGTTGCGCGCGACAATCTGGTGAAGCTCCAGGTGGGCGCGTCCGTCTCACCCGAGAACTGGGCCAGCCTCACGGTTCTGCAAGAACCCACCGCGCCCGTCGTCATGTCCAACAGCGCGATGAAATCGGCGGGCTCCATGGCGGTCGCGGCACTGCTGGCGGGACTCATCGCGCTCCTGGTGCACGACGCGCTTGCGGCCCGTCTTCGCAAAGAAAAATCTGCCGATGCTCCGGCCGAGACCAAGGCCCGGGCGAAGACTCCGACGGCAGGCGCAGCGGACGGGCCACCCCCCGCCGCCGCACCGACCGAGGAACCGGCGTCAGCGGGCGCAGGCGGCAACGGTCACGCCGTGGCAAACAAGCCAACACCCAGGATAATCGACGACGATCTGGACAATGTCGAGATCGACGACGAGGCACTCGCCCAAGCGGTGCTGAACTGGACACCGCCCCGACTCACCGATTTCCGTAGCTGGCGTGACGACAAGCCTTCCGCGGACCAATAGCCCAGGCGCCGCGGTGTCCGGCCGCGGGCTGGACACCGTCACCTTCACGGCCGCGGCATTGATCGTGCTGCTGAGCACCCGGCAGGTCTACGCGGTCTACGCCCTGAAGGGACTGAGCCCTGCCCAGGTCGCGCTGATTCTCACCGGCGCGCTGGGCGCCTATTGGGTGTTGTCGGGGCATCGCCTTACGCTCGGCGCGCGCGGGCTTTCGATCGCGATCCTGGCTTCCCTCCTGACGACGGTGCTGTCGTTCAACGTCGTGACCACACGCGTTCTGCCGCACCTGGCCCTGATACAGGCCGGGCAAGGTATCGCCGCTTTCGCGGTAACGGTGACCGCGCTCATCGGCTTCATCTTTCTCTTCGCCGCCCATCCCCAGAGCTCCGCGCACACCATCGAGATCTTGTTGAAGGCACTCGTCATTGGCGGTGCCATCACCGCGGGCCTGGCCCTGGTGCAGTTCACGACCGGCATCGATCTCGCGGCCATGATCCGGATTCCCGGCATCATGAAGTTCGGCGATACCGGTGTCGCACACGGGATTGTCCGTGAAGGTGTCGTCCGCGCGCAGGGCGCTGCCGCCCACGCCCTGGAGCTCAGTGCGGTGCTGACCACCATCGCGCCCATTGGGGTCGCGCTCGTGTACAGCGCCAAGGCCGCCGGCAGAAGGACCTGGCCATGTGCCCTGCTGACCATCGTGGTGATCGCGGGCTCCGTGGTGACGGTTTCTCGATCGGCCTTCATCGGGTTGGCGGCGGCCATTCTTGTGATGTCGTGGCGTTGGCCGGTACGCCGCCTCGCCGGGTTGCTGTGCGCCGCTGTGGGTGTGGCGGCGGTCGCCGCGGTGAGCGGGCTCGGCGTCTTCGACGCGATCATCAGTACCTTCATGGGCAGCGCCAACGACCCGTCGCTGCAATCGCGCGCGCGGGGAATTGACTACGTCATGTCGCATTGGACAGAACACTTCTGGCTGGGACAAGGGTCGTTCACGTATCCGCTCGGGCCCGATCAGCCGGTTCTCGACAACGAATACCTCAGCCGCCTCATCGAAGGCGGCATCGTGGGCTTGCTGACCTTGATCGTTCTGATGATCGCGGCGATCATCTACGCTGTCGGCGCCCGCAATCGCTGCCACCATGCGCCCACTACGGAGTTGATCAACGGTGTACTGGGCGGGCTCGTCGCGCTCACCGTCGTTGGATCGGTGCTGGATGTATCTGCTTTCCAACAAATTTCGATGATTCGGTGGCTGCTGATCGTGCTCGCGGGTGCGGCGTGGGCACTGGTCAGACGCGACCAGGAAGTAACGACGTGACGCACCGGGGATTCGATCAGTCGAACGCATGGCAGGCCCGGCTCCACGATGCTGTGCCGGGAGGCGCGCACACCTACGCGCGCGGCTCCGACCAGTACCCCGTGGGCATGGCGCCGGTGCTGACCCATGGGTCGGGCGCACGCGTGTGGGATGTTGACGGCAATTCCTATGTCGAGTACGGCATGGGGCTGCGTGCCATAACCCTCGGCCATGCCTATGCCCCCGTCGTCGAATCCGTTCGCGAAACTCTCGACCGGGGAGTGAGTTTCAGCCGCCCGACGGTGTTGGAGGCCGAGGCCGCGGAGGATTTTCTGCGTACCGTGCCGACCGCCGAGATGGTCAAGTTCGCCAAGAACGGGTCGGATGTGACCACCGCGGCGATCCGCCTCGCCCGCGCTGTGACCGGACGTACGATGGTCGCAGCCTGCCAGCAGCCGTTCTTCTCGACCGACGACTGGTTCATCGGCACCACCGAGATGAACGCGGGCATCCCGAAAGCTGCGACGGATGACATAGTCAGATTCAACTACAACGATCTGTCCACTCTGACAACACTTTTCGACCGGTATCAGGGCGAGATCGCCTGCGTCATCATGGAGGCCGCCAGCGCGGCAGCCGAGCCCGAGCCCGGATTCCTGGAATCCGTGCGGGCACTCTGCACCGACCACGGTGCGCTCCTGGTGTTCGACGAAATCATCACCGGATTCCGGTGGTCCCGAGCGGGTGCGCAGGCTGTCTACGGGGTGACCCCGGATCTGTCGTGCTGGGGCAAGGCGATGGGTAATGGTTTCGCGATCGCCGCACTCGCCGGAAAACGGGACTACATGGAACGCGGTGGGCTGCGCACCGACGATCCCCGGACGTTTCTGCTGTCCACCACCAACGGACCGGAAGCGGTGGGATTGGCCGCGTTTCGCGCGGTGGTGCGATCCTATGCTGACGATGCCCCGGTCCGCGCGATGGAGGCGGCGGGCCGCAATCTTGCCGAGGGTGTCGCCAGTATCACCATGGAACTTGGTGTGGATGAGCATATCCGGACCGTCGGCAGGTCTTCCTGTCTCACCTTCACGAGCCTCGATCTGGACGGACGGCCGTCGCAGGCCTATCGCGCGCTGCTGTTGCAAGAACTCCTGTGTCATGGCGTATTGGGGCAGTCCTTTGTGATCTCCGCCGCACACACACCGTCCGATATCGAGTTGACCTTGGACGCGGTGCGGAGCGCCGCCGAGATGTATCGGCGAGCCCTCGATGCGGGCAGTACCGACGGATTTCTGGTGGGACCGGCCGTCGCGCCGGCATTGCGCTCACACGCCGCGCCCCGGCGGATCCCCTAACGTCGCCCTTCTTGTGGGTTCACGCGTTTACCGCCCCGCGTTCGTCTCGTTGGCGTATTAGTAAATGTGGCCCGTATCGCGTTGATCTCAGATAGCAACTACTACTACGCTGCGTCGTAGGAGGTGGCGATGAACGCCCTGGATGTATCCCGATGGCAATTCGGCATCACCACCGTGTACCACTTCATCTTGGTGCCGTTGACCATTGGGCTGGCACCGCTGCTAGCGATCATGCAGACGGCGTGGGTCGTCACCGGCAATAACGCTTGGTACCGCCTGACCCGGTTCTTCGGCAAGCTGTTTCTCATCAACTTCGCGTTGGGTGTCGCCACCGGCATCGTGCAGGAATTCCAATTCGGGATGAACTGGAGCGAGTACTCCCGCTTCGTGGGTGACGTATTTGGCGCTCCCCTTGCTCTCGAAGGGCTCGTGGCCTTCTTCCTGGAGTCAACCTTCCTGGGTTTGTGGATATTTGGATGGACGCGCCTACCCAAGTTGGTGCACCTGGGGTGTCTCTGGATGGTGGCGATCGGAGTCAATGCCTCGGCCTTTTTCATCATTGCGGCCAACTCGTTCATGCAGCACCCGGTGGGTGCCGTCTACAACCCCGAAACCCGGCGAGCGGAGCTGACCAGCATCACCGAGCTCCTCACCAACAACACGGCCTTGGCCGCCTTCCCGCACACTGTCGCCGGATCCTTGCTCACGGCAGGAACATTCGTCGCCGGCATCTGTGGCTGGTGGATGGTCCGCTCACACAAGCTCGGCACTCTGGAGGATGCGCGCACGATGTATCGGCCCGCCGCCATCGGCGCGTGTGCGGTCATGATCCTGTCCGGGGTCGGCCTGGCGGCAACCGGGGACGTCCAGGGCAAGCTGATGTTCCAGCAGCAGCCCATGAAGATGGCCTCGGCCGAATCCCTGTGTTACACCGAGAAGGATCCCAAGTTCTCGGTGTTGACCGTGGGTACCCACAACAACTGCGCCAGCGTCATACACGCCATTTCGGTGCCCTATGTCCTGCCGTTCCTGGCCGAGGGGAAGTTCAGCGACGTCACCCTCAAGGGCGTAGAAGACCTGCAGAAGGAATACGAGCAGAAATTCGGCCCGCGTAACTATCGCCCGAATCTCTTTGTCACCTACTGGGCCTTTCGCGCGATGATTGGTCTGGCCGCGGGATCGGCACTGCTCGCACTGGCCGGACTGTGGGTCACCCGGCGCGGGCGTATCCCCAACCAGCGTTGGTTCGCCTGGCTCTCAATCTTGGCCATTCCGACCCCCTTCCTGGCCAACAGCGCCGGGTGGGTGTTCACCGAGATGGGGCGGCAACCCTGGGTGGTTGCCCCCAATCCCACGGGAGTGGAACAAATCCGGCTTACCGTCGACATGGCGGTGTCCCACCATTCCGCGGCGACGGTGTGGCTTTCCCTCATCACGTTCACCCTCCTCTACGGCGCACTGGGTGTGGTGTGGTTCTGGCTCATCCGCCGATACACCATCGAAGGACCGCTGGAACATGACACCGAACCCGCACCACCGGTCACCGATGACGACAGCCTCAAGCCGCTGTCCTTCGCTTACTAGTCCAACCTGTCGAGTAAGGAGGTTCCGAACATGAATCCGACCACATTGCAACAGTTCTGGTTCATCGTCGTAGCGGCGCTATTTCTCGGCTTCCTCGTACTCGAAGGTTTTGACTTCGGTGTCGGAATGCTCATGCACCCACTCGGCCGCGGTGACGATCGCCGGCGGCGAGCCGTCCTGAACACCATCGGGCCGGTATGGGATGGCAACGAGGTCTGGCTCATCACCGCGGGCGGAGCGATGTTCGCGGCCTTTCCTGACTGGTATGCGACGGTGTTTTCCGGCCTATACCTTCCGCTGCTGCTCATTCTTGTGGCCATGATCGTCCGGATCGTCGCCATCGAATGGCGGGGAAAGATCAACGACCCCCGCTGGCGTGCCCGCTGCGACCTCGGGATAGCCATCGGATCCTGGATACCCGCACTGCTGTGGGGTGTGGCGTTCTCCTCACTGCTCGCCGGGCTCCCGGTGGACAGCGCCAAGCAGCTCACCCTCACCCTCGGCGATGTGCTCCGACCGTATGTCCTGCTGGGCGGCGTGGTTTTCGTGGCGCTCTTCGCCTTTCACGGTGCACTGTTTATCTCGCTCAAGACTGCGGGCGCGGTCCGCGAGGACGCCGTCTCGATAGCGCGCACATTAGCGATTCCCGTGATTGTCGCGTCCGGTGGATACGGATTATGGACACAGCTCGCCTACGGCAAGAGTTGGACGTGGATCGCGCTCGTGATCGCCGCGTTGTCGCTGGTGGGTGCGGCAGCCGCGTCGCGAATCTCTCGTGACGGCTGGGCCTTTGCCTGCACGTGCCTGACGGTGGTCGCGGTCGTCATCCTGTTGTTCGGCTCCCTCTACCCGAATCTCATTGTCTCCAGCCTTGATCCGGCCTACAACCTGACGGTGACATCCGCGTCGTCAAGCCCCTACACGCTCCGGGTCATGAGCTGGGCGGCGGCGGTCACAGCTCCCGTTGTGCTGATCTACCAAGGCTGGACATATTGGGTGTTCCGGCAGCGCATCTCGGCCGACCAGATTCCCGACCCCGTCGGGCTACCCGTGCGATGACGACATCGCGCGGTGCCCCGGTCGATCCGCGGCTGTGGCGCCGCAGCGCCCCAGCCCGCCGCTACCTGATCCTGACGGTGCTCTGCGAGCTGGTGATGACGGCCTGCACGCTCGCGATCGCCGTGGTTCTGGCGCATGCTCTTGCCCGGCTGATCACCGATCCGGCGTCTCGCGACATGGCCCATATGGGGCAGGCGCTCAGCATCCTCGTCGTGCTCTGGATTCTTCGGGCCGCGGCCCAGGGTGTGCAGACCCGGTTCAGCGAGCGGGGCGCGACCGGCGTCATCGCTGACCTCGACGACCAGCTGTTGTCGACGATGGCCCAGGCACAACCGCGTGAGCTGGAGCGGTGTCGGGACGCGACCACGACGGTATTGACCCGGGGACTGGACGACCTGCGCCCCTACTTCGCCGGATACCTGCCCGCGGTCCTCAGCGCCGCCATCGTGACACCCGCCGCAGCCGTAGTGATCGCTCTATCCGATATCCGATCGGCGATCATCGTCGCCATCACCCTGCCGCTCATACCGATCTTCATGATTCTCATCGGCCTGCTCACCCGGGATCGTGCAGAGGCGGCGCTGAACGCCTCAACGGCCGTCACCGGTCAGATTCTCGATGTGATCACGGGCATCCCGACCCTCCGGGCACTCGGGCGCACCGCGACGCCGTTGCGCCGAATCACTGAACTCGGTGCCTCGCAGCGCCGTTCCGTCATGGCCACACTGCGGGTGGCGTTCCTGTCGGCGATGGTGCTCGAAATGATCGCGACGCTCAGCGTGGCGCTGATCGCGGTGAGCATTGGCATGCGTCTGGTCTTCGGACACCTCGATCTCACCACCGCGCTGACGGTGCTGATTTTGGCGCCCGAGGTGTACTGGCCGTTGCGGCGCGTAGGAATCCAGTTCCACAGCGCCGCCGATGGTAAGGCCGCCGCGGACAAGGCCTTCGAACTCCTGGACACCATCGGTGGACCGGCCGCCGATAGTGGATCGGTCGTTCCCCGCAGGCATCCGCTGATCCAGCTGGACGAGGTCAGCGTGGCTGACCGAAGTGGTTATGCACCATGGGAATTGACCGCGACAATCCGCGCCCGCGCTGTCACGGTACTCGCCGGTCACAATGGCGCCGGAAAGTCGACGGTGCTGCACGCGATTACCGGCCTCACCACACCCGCGCAGGGCCAGGTACTCGTGGACGGGGTATCGCTTGACCAGATCCAACGCGATATGTGGTGGTCGATGATCGGATGGCTGCCGCAACGCCCGGTGCTAATACCCGGCACAGTGCGCGAGAACCTCGAAATATTCGGGGCGCTGGAGGATCTGAAATCTGCCCTGGCCGACAGCCAATTCGACAGCACACTGGCGACACTGCGAGACGGATTGGATACCCGCCTGGGTGCCGGCGGCGCCGGGCTGTCACTGGGTGAGCGCCAGCGGCTGTGCCTGGCCCGTGCGCTCGGTACCAATCGGCCGATCCTGCTACTCGACGAACCCACGGCGCACCTCGACGCCGATACCGAGGCCGCCGTGCTGGCCGCACTGGTGGCCCGCGCGCGCCGCGGTGCCACGGTGGTACTGGTGGGCCATCGAGCGCCCGTCCTGGCCGCCGCCGACGCAGTATTCACCGTGCAGGCAAGACATGCCGCGCACCTCTGATCCGTTGCGGCACTGGCTGATCGCGCTGCGGGTACGGCCGATACGGCTGGCCATCGCCGTGACATATGGCGTCTTGGCCCTGGGGAGTGCGCTGGCACTGGCCGGTTTATCGGCATGGCTGATCACCCGGGCCTGGCAGATGCCACCGGTTCTCGATCTGTCCGTAGCCGTCGTTGCGGTGCGCGCACTAGGTATTTCGCGTGGCATCTGGCGGTACTGCGAACGGCTCGCCGGTCACGACATCGCGCTGCGAGGCGCCGGCACTGTGCGCGCGCATGTGTACGCGCGCCTGGTCGGCGGCTCAGCCGGAGCCCTGCGCAAGGGTGCGGTGCTCGATCGTATCGGCGCAGACATCGACGAACTGGCCGAGACAGTCGTCCGCAGCGTCATCCCGGTCGCGGTGGCCGGGGTGCTCGGGGTCGCGGCCACCGTGGCGGTCGCGCTGATATCGATACCTGCCGCGGCCATCTTGGCCTGTGCGCTACTGGTCGCCGACGTGCTGGCTCCGGCGTTGGCGGCGCGCGCATCCAGTGCACGGGAGACACGCGGGGCCCGGGCTCGCGCCTTGCAGGCCGAGACGACGGTCGAGATCCTCGAACATGCGCCGGAACTGCGGGTAGGAGGCCTTCTCCCCCGTCAGCTTGACGTAGCGCGCCAGCGCCGCAAGGACTGGGCCGCGGCACAGGACGCTGCCGCTGGTCCTGCCGCGTGGTCGGCGGCGGCACCCACCCTGGCCATGGGAGCCGCGGTGGTCGGGGCCTTGGCGGCGGCGGCCGAGCTCGCCGGGTACATCGCACCGACAACCCTTGCCATTCTGGTGCTGTTGCCACTGGCCGCCTTCGAGGCCTCCACCGCGCTGCCTGCAGCGGCCATCGGGATCTCCCGTTCGCGCGCATCGGCACGACACCTCCACGTGCTGGCGGCCGGAGAGATCGACGCTCCTGCGCCTGTCGATGTGATGCCGAACTCCGACACGTCGGGCATGTCCCTCGAATGCGCCGAATTATGCTGGCGGACAGGTCATTCGATATCGGGCCCGCTGACGTTCCGGTTGGCGGCGGGTGCGCGGATGGCGATCACCGGTGCCAGCGGCATCGGCAAGACATCCCTGCTGACGACGCTCGCCGGGTTCGCATCGCCTACCTCTGGCGCCATCCGGATTGACGGTGACGCACTCGAGAGCATTGCGCCCACCGAGCTGCCCTCGCTCATCAGGTTTTTCGCCGAGGACGCGCACCTGTTCGCCACCACGGTGCGCGATAACCTTCTTATCGCTCGGGGTGATGCGACCGATGGCGACCTGGTCGACGCGCTATCCGAGGTTGGCCTCGGTCCCTGGATCGAGTCGTTGCCGCATGGACTGGACACGGTGTTGACCGCAGGTGCGGCCTCGGTATCGGGCGGTCAACGCCGGCGGCTGCTGCTCGCCCGGGCGCTGTTGTCCAAGGTACCCGTGCTGCTGTTGGACGAACCCACCGAACATCTCGATGGACCCGCCGCCGAGACGTTCCTGCGGGAGTTGTTGGACGCCAAGAGCTCACTGCTGGCGGGGCGGACGGTCCTGGTGGCGACCCACCATCTACCCGATTCAGTGACCTGCCAGCGCGTCCAACTCGGCGATACAGTGCAGGTATGACGGAAACGCCGCCTCCGCCCCCGCCGTACCATCCGTATCAGCCTCCCACCGGATACCCGCCCTACCCGTACCCGTACAGCGCGCCGGGAGTGCCGACTCCCCCACCGGCTCCCAAGAATGGCTTAGGCGTGGGTGCATTGGTCGTCGGAATCATCGCCATTCTCTTGTCGTGCACCGTCTTCGGCGGATTTCTCGGCGGGCTCGTCGCAGTGGTCCTGGGTATCGTGGGCGTGCGCAGAGTCAAGCGCGCGGAGGCCAACAACCGGGGCGTGGCGATCTCCGGCATCGCGCTCGGGAGCCTGGCCATACTGCTGTCGACGCTGGTTCTGGTGTTCACCCTGGTTTTCATGAAGTCAGCCGGTTTGAGCGACTTCATCACGTGCATCTCTGAGGCGAAGGGCGATCAGGCCAAGGCCACCCAATGCCAGAACGCTTTCGAGAATCGAATGAACCAGAAGGCCGGTACCCCCGAGCCGTGATCCCTACCGCGTGGGCGGATCGGCAGGCAACACATGCTCGCCGCCGCGGTCCGTGGCCAGGCTCAGCGATGAGATGTACTGCTTTTCACCGTTGGGACCTGGCTTGGCCGAGGCGAGCATGTCGGGACGCTCAAACTCGATCCCGCTGACCGCGCAGCGAAGCAACTCATCCGACGGGTTCCCGTATTCGTCGTACATCGGCAGGTCGATACCGTCATCGGTGCGACGCAGGTAGTACTTACCGCGCGTGGCCACCGCGAGTATCGGCGGCAGCACAAAGGCGATCACGACTGCCACGATCGGCGAGTAGGGACGGATCGCCTCTCCGAATACTCCGAAGAAGACCAGGATCGAGATGCCTGCCGAGAGCAGCATCGAGACGAATCCGACCGGATTGACGTTGTAGAGCATGCCGCGCCGGAATTCCGGCTCCATGGGCGAGATCTTGAGGACGTACTTGTTGATCGCGATATCGGTCGCCACCGTCACCACCCAGGCCATGCCGCAGTTGGCGTAGAACCCGAGGATGGTGTTCAGGAAGTCAAACATGTTGGCTTCCATCAGCACCAGCGCGATTAGCAGGTTGAACAGCACGAAAATCAACCGGCCCGGGTAGTGCTTGGTGATGCGGGTGAACGAGTTGGTCCAGGCCAGCGAGCCCGAGTATGCGTTGGTGACGTTGATCTTGATCTGGCTGATCACGACCAGAATCACGGCCAGCGTGATGGCCAGCCAATGCGGCATCATGTTCTGGTAGATCTCCAGGAACTGGTGCACGGGCTGGTTGGCCACCGCGGCACCGCCCGCCACATTGGCGATCAGATACACCGCCAGGAAGAGCCCGATCACCTGCTTGATGGCACCGAACAGCACCCAGCCAGGCCCTGCCAACAGCATCGCCGTCCACCAGCGGCGGCTGTTCTCGGGCGTCTTGGGCGGCATGAACCGCAGATAGTCGATCTGCTCGGCGATCTGCGCTATCAGGGACAGGCACACACCGGCGGCGAGCATGATCGACCCCAGGTTGACCCCCTGTGCCTCCTTGCCTCCGTAGGCGAAGAAGGTCCCGATCGAATCCGGGTGGCGCACCACGAGATACACGAACGGGATGACCATCATGACGAGCCACAACGGGGTAGTCCACACCTGGAGCACCGACAGCGCCTTCATCCCGTAGATAACCAGCGGAATGATGATGATGGTGGACACCGCATATCCGATGGGTACCGGTATCCCGAGCCCGAGTTTGAGGCCCTGGGCCATGATCGAGCCCTCGAGCGCGAAGAATATGAATGTGAACGTCGCATAGATGATGTTCGTGACGATGCTGCCGTAGTAGCCGAATCCGCTTCCGCGCGTGATCAAATCGAGATCGATGTTGTAGCGGGCCGCGTAGTAGGACACCGGGATTCCGGTCAGGATGATGATGACCGCGAAAACCCCTATGCCCCACAGCGCATTTCCGGTGCCGTAGGAGATTCCGATATTGGCGCCGATCGCGAAGTCCGCCAGGTAGGCGATGCCGCCAAGGGCGGTCACGCCCACCACCGCTGGGCTCCACCGGCGGAAACGCCGCGGAGCGAATCGAAGGGTGTAGTCCTCCAACGTCTCCCGCAGGGCCGCGCTCTCCGCGGCATCGTGGGTGGACGGAGCAGACGAAACGGGTGCGGATGCAGTCGTATCGAGAGTGTCGGTCACGCGGACAGCCTGTCGATCGCCCAAGTCGTACGCGTTTTCCCAACGTTAATGTCCTGTTACGCAGGCGCCTCAGCTGGTGTTTTGGGGCGCAACCGTGGGTTGAATTCCAGGCTCAGCAACGCGAATGCGACCAGCGGCACCGTAGACATCTGCACGAGCACGTAGCGCCGGTCACCCAGCGCGTGGAATTTGCGCAGGTAACGGTATAGAGACTCCAGCGCGATCAGCGGGTCGAGCACATGAATCGCCGAGTAGCAGAGCTCCTGCGCCCGGGTGCGGTTCTTCTCAGCGAAGATCTCCGGGAATGCCGCGAACGCCAGCGACAGGCGGCGGGCTCCTTCGGTCTTCGAGGCCGCGATCATGTCGATGGTCAGTCGCTCATCGATGCCGTTGGGTGCACCTGGGCGCCGCCACGGCACATCGAGCGAGACATCGGTGCCGCTCCCGGTGGTGGCGTATCGGTGAAATCCTTGCACCACACCGAGATTGTCGCGAGCAATGATCAACCGGATGCCGGGATAACGGCCGAGTAACGCGCCGTCGAGGATCATCGAGAACCCACGCTCGAATCGACCTCCATGCGAAAGTTCCATCACCTGTTGAAGTTCGGCGCGCAGTGCACCGTCGAGACTGCACTCATCGACGATCTCGGTGGTGACCCCCGCGTTGTGCGTGCGCTGCATGCCCTGGCGCAGGTTCCGATACTTGCGCCCCACCATGTCGAAGGTCTGCACGTCAACGACGACATCGCGACCCACCGCGACGGCGTGTAGCGGATGGCCCACGGCGCGCGCGTCACCCCAGAGCGGCAGGCGGCGTTCACTGCACCCCAGCACTGCGATGCGCCAGCCGTGAGAGCGACACATGGCCGCAAATTCCCGTACCAGGGAGGAGAACCCGGATTCATTTCCGATCGGATCTCCCCCCACCACGGCGAAACCGGCGCGCGTCCGATAGCCGATCGCCGCGGTGCGATCGGCGTTGAAGTAATAGGACTTGAGCGAGTGCATGGCAAAGGCGGCTAGCGGGTCGTCACTGGTCCTGGCCACCAGCGCGCCTACCTGGGCCAACGCTTCGGGCTGTGCCGGCGCCGACGTCGGCCACATCAGGATGAGTCCGGCAGCGATGACCAGCGCATCGCCGATGCGCTCGAACTGCAGGATGCTGGCCCCCAGCGCGATCAGCACGGCTGCCGCCGACCACGCCGCGTGGCCGTAGGTGACCGGCCGGCCCAAGAAGATACCGCGGGCGATGAACCCGAAGCAGAACAGAACGGTGAGGGGCCAAAGGATTTCGTCGAAATCGGGTTGCACCGGGTATCCGGAATGGGCAACCAATAGCACCAGCCATCCCGCGACAAACAGAACCGCGGCGGCACTTACGAAGCGCGCGCACCGCGAATCACTGTGAACTGCAACGCGTTCGGCAATACGCACATGAGTGGTAACGGCTGACGGTTCGAGCATTCCGTCACCTCCCACAGTCGCCCTGCATGGACCTTAAGGATACTCCCGTGGCTACCAGTGGTCGGAGGGATCGCTCTTTCCGATGGCAAACCAGAGAATGGGGCCGAAGATCGGGAACACGAGCACGATGATGGCCCACGGCAGCTTTTCGCCGTTGGGCTTCACCGGGTCCTTGATAATGGAAATGATGGTGACGACAGTGAGAACCAGCACCAGCAGAGAAAGAATTCGAATCATGACCGCCCCGGAAAGTATTTGATAACGCCTTCCTGGATAGTACTGGCCAGCAACGCTCCTTCGCGATCGAAATAGCGTCCCGCCCCCATTCCGCGGCCTGCCGAGGCAACCGGCGACTCGGTGGCGTAGAGCACCCAGTCATCGAATCGCAGTGGACGATGAAACCACACACTGTGGTTAATGGTGGCCGCGAAGATCCGGTCGTAGCCCCAGGACAGCCCATGGGTGGTGATGATCGAATCCAGCACCGTGGTGTCCGAGGAGTAGACCAGTGCCGCACTGTGGAGCACCGGATCATCGGGCAGCGGCGAGTGCGTCTTCATCCACACCCGATTATGTTCCAGCCGTTCAGATTTCGCCTTGAGCACCCATGCGGGGTCGTTGTCGTAGCGCCATTCGATGGGTTTGAGGGCGGCCACGAACATCGGCACGGTCTCCTCGTAGCCGACCAGGTGCTCGCCGATGCTCGGCAGTGTTTCCGGGGCGGCCACCGCGGGCGGCTTCACGGCATGTTCCAGTCCCGGAGAGTCCTTCAGATAGGACACCAATGCAGAGGACAGCAAGAGGTCCCCCTGGACCGCGTCGATGCGGCGATTGGCGAAACTCCGCTCGTCGCGCAACCGCAGCACCCGGAATTCGATGTCCTGCGCCGGGTCGCCACCGTTGATGAAATGGGTCGAGATGGCCGCCAGCGAAAGCTCCTCCGACACGGTGCGACCAGAGGCCACCACGGACTGCGCCATCAGCTGACCGCCGAAGGTGCGGGGCGGATTGACGGTGGGGTGACCGCCGATGAACAGGTCGGTCTCGGGGTTCTTCAGCTCCAGCAGCGCGAGTAGCTGTGCGAAATCAGGTGCGTTGCTGATGCTGATCCTCTTCCCTAGTGGTCGTCCTCGCCGATCCGGTGCACGTGGATCAGATTGGTCGAGCCTACTGTCCCCGGCGGAGCACCCGCGACGATCACCACCAGATCCCCCCGCTGATAGCGCTCCATCGCCAGCAATGCCGTATCCACCTGTTGGATCATGCCGTCAGTGGTATCCATGACCGGGACGATGAAGGTTTCCGTTCCCCAGGTGAGCGCCAGCTGGCTTCGCACCTCGGGCAGCGGAGTGAACGCCAGCACCGGCAGCGGGGTGTGCAGCCGCGCCAGCCGCCGCACCGTGTCACCGGACTGCGTGAACGCTACGAGTGCCTTTGCGTTCAGACGTTCGCCAATATCACGCGCGGCGTACGAGATGACGCCACGTTTCGTACGGGGCACATGGGTCAACGGAGGTGCGCTGACCGAATGGCTCTCGATCGCGGACACGATGCGGGCCATCGTCCGCACCGCCTCCATGGGGTACTTGCCGACAGAGGTCTCCCCCGACAACATCACGGCATCCGCGCCATCGAGAACCGCGTTAGCGACATCCGAGGCCTCGGCACGTGTCGGCCGCGAGTTCTCGATCATCGACTCGAGCATCTGGGTCGCCACGATGACCGGACGGGCGTTCTCGCGTGCGATCTGGATCGCACGCTTCTGCACAATTGGCACATCTTCGAGTGGCAGCTCGACACCGAGATCGCCCCGGGCGACCATGATCGCGTCGAATGCCAGCACGATGGCCTCAAGGTTGGCGACACCCTCAGGCTTCTCCAACTTGGCGATCACCGGCACGCGACGTCCGACGCGGTCCATGATGGCGTGCACGAGTTCCACATCGCCGGGTGACCGCACAAACGACAGCGCGATGAGGTCCACCCCGAGGCGCAGCGCGAATTCGAGGTCCGCGATGTCCTTCTCGGACAGAGCGGGCGCCGAGACGTTCATCCCCGGCAACGACAAACCCTTGTTATTGCTGACCGGACCGCCCTCGGTGACCAGGCACACCACGTCGTTGCCCTCGATGGCCTCGACGGTCAACCCGACCTTGCCGTCATCGACCAGAAGCCTGTCGCCGACGGCAGCATCGGCAGCCAACTGCTTGTACGTGGTTGAGACCCGGTCCGGGGTTCCCACAACGTCCTCGACGGTGATCCTGATCTGTTCGCCTGTCGCCCAGTGAGCGGACCCGGTGGCGAACCGGCCTAGCCGGATCTTGGGACCCTGCAGGTCGGCGAGGACACCGACCGCTCGCCCGGACTCGTCGGATGCCTTACGCACCCAGCGATAGTTCTGCTCATGGTCCGCGTGCTCGCCGTGACTGAAGTTGAGTCGCGCGACGTCCATCCCGGATTCCACGAGCTCGCGCACAAGCTCAGCGGAACCGGTCGCAGGACCAAGGGTGCAAACAATCTTTCCGCGTCTCGTCACGACTTTTGAGCATAGTCGTGGTGGTACCTACTCACGAGTCAGTGCGGGCACGATTCACTCAGCGGTTACCTTGACCGGTTTACGTTGTCAGGAGGCCAATTTCAGACCGATAATGCCGGCGACGATCAATCCGAGACTGAGCAGCCGCCAGACGTTGGCCGAATCACCGAACAACACGATGCCCAGGATCGCGGTGCCGACAGCGCCAACACCCACCCAGATCGCGTATGCCGTGCCGACCGGCAGGCTCTTCATCGCGAGGCCGAGCAGCGCGATGCTGACGATCATCGATCCGACGGTGCCGACGGTTGGCCACAACCGGGTGAAACCCTCCGTGTATTTCAGACCGATGGCCCAGCCCACCTCGAGCAGACCCGCGAGAAGAAGGACCAGCCAAACCATGAGGGATACCTCCGCATGTCGGTGAGGCCGTCCCCTGGCGAAGAATGACCGGGCCGTCCCGGTCATCACCATTGTCTCACACCCGCCGGGCTAGTCCCGAAGCTGGCGACCGCTCTTATCGCTGACCTTGCCGCCGAAAATTAGGACCGCATCGACGATCGCCCAGATGACTGCCACGATTCCGAACGTCACCAAGCCGATCAGCAGCTGCATAACGCCCAACAGCGTCTGACCCAGATAGATCCGGCCGAAGCCCAGGAATCCGACCAGTCCCAACAGTTGCAACAGGCCGGCGACCAGCTTCGACTTATCGGAGTACGGCGCTCCCGTGGCCGGGTCCCGCCCATAGGGAGCGGCGGGATCCACGTACGGCGGCGGATACGGAATGCCAGTCGGTGGCGGCACCGGCGGAGGTGTTCCGAAAGGAGGCGGAGTGCTCTCGGTCATTTCTCCACAATGCCAGAGTTCTCACCGGATTCGTCGGCCGATTCCTCCGCGGTGTCTGCCACCGGGTCTTTCGTGAGGTCTTCTTCCGCCGCTTCGGACTCTTGCGCGTCTTCCGCGACAGACGCCTCGGGAGATTCGTCGTCTGCGGGCTGCGCCGGGATGCCGCCCAGGGGCGCCGGGTCCTCGCGGCCCTTGGGAGCCAGCAGGATGTAGGCGATCGCGCCGAGGAACACCACCGTCGAGGTGAAGGAGTTGACCCGAATCCCGCCAAATTGCGTCGCCGGATCCACGCGCATCAACTCGACCCAGAAGCGTCCCACGCAGTACGCCGCGACGTACATCGCGAACAGACGTCCATGACCAATCTTGAAGCGCCGGTCGATGAAGATCAGCAGCGCGAAAACGAGGACGTTCCACAACAATTCGTAGAGAAAGGTGGGGTGCACGACCTGGGCGACCTCGCCGGTAGACACACCGTTGAGGTTGAGGACGTCAACGGTGCCGTCGGACGAACGGCGGTAGAACAGCTCCAGCCCCCACGGCATCGTGGTGGGGCCACCGGTGAGCTCCTGGTTGAAGTAGTTACCCAATCGACCGATTGCCTGGGCCAGCACGATTCCGGGCGCAATCGCGTCGCCGAACGCGGGCAGCGAAATTCCCCGGCGGCGGCAGGCAATCCAGGCACCGACACCTCCGAGGGCAACGGCGCCCCAGATGCCGAGACCGCCTTCCCAGACCGCTATCGCCTTGGCCAGTCCCTTACCGTGCGGGCCGAAGTAGGTCTGCCAGTCGGTCATCACGTGGTAAAGCCGTCCACCGACCAGCCCAAAAGGCACTGCCCACAACGCGATGTCGTAAATGACGCCACGTTCGCCGCCGCGTTGCTCCCATCGACGATCACCGATGACCAACGCGACGATGATGCCCGCGATGATGCACAGTGCGTAGGCGCGGATCGGGATCGGTCCCAGATGCCAGACCCCTTGGGGCGGGCTGGGGATGTATGCCAGATTCACGACTGTCACAGTGTTGTCCTTGTTGTCCCCGAGCCGATGCCCTGGCGCACTCCGGTAGCCAATTCTTCAGTCAGGGTACGCACGGCGGTTGCACCATGCGGAGCGGCCGCCACCAGGGCCGAGCCGACGATCACACCGTCGGCGTACGCGGCTATCTCGGCTGCTTGCGCGCCGGACCGCACGCCAAGGCCGACACCCACGGGGATATCGGAGACTTCGCGAACCCTGCTGACCAGGGCGGGAGCGGCGTTCGAGACCGCATCGCGGGCGCCGGTGACGCCCATCGTGGAGGCTGCGTAGACGAATCCCCGGCATGCGCCGATCGTCATCGCCAGCCTCTCCGGCGTGGATGAGGGCGCGACCAGGAAGATGCGATCGAGGTCATGCGCATCCGAGGCAGCGATCCAATCCTGCGCCTCGTCGGGGATCAGATCGGGAGTAATGATCCCGAGGCCCCCCGCCGCCGCGAGGTCACGCGAGAACGCGTCAACTCCGTACCGCAGCACCGGATTCCAGTACGACATCACAACGGCGTGCCCGCCTGCCTCGGTAATGGCACGGACCGTGGTGAAGACGTCGGCCACCCGAACTCCGTGGGTGAGCGCGGTTTCCGCGGCGGCCGCGATCATCGGGCCGTCCATCATCGGGTCCGAGTAGGCAATCCCGACCTCGATGATGTCGCACCCACCCCGCACCAGCGTGGTCATGAGTTCGATCGAGGTGTCCAGATCGGGATACCCATTGGGCAGGTACCCGATCAACGCGGCGCGCCCCTCGGCGCGGCACGTGTCGAAGACTTCGGTCAGGCGGCCGGGCTGCGTCATGGCCTCGTTCCATCCTGGTCGGTGCCGTTCTTGTCCAAGAGGTCGAACCACTTGGCCGCGGTCTCCACGTCCTTGTCGCCGCGACCCGACAGGTTCACCATGATGAGCGCACCTTCTCCCAACTCGGCTCCGAGTTTCAGTGCGCCGGCGACCGCATGCGCCGATTCGATCGCCGGAATGATCCCCTCAGCGCGAGAGAGCAGCAGGAAGGCGTCCATGGCCTCGCTGTCGGTGACCGGACGGTAGTCCGCACGGCCGGTTTCGCGCAGCCAGGCGTGTTCGGGACCCACCCCTGGGTAGTCCAGACCCGCTGAAATCGAATGCGATTCTATGGTTTGACCGTCTTCGTCCTGCAGCAGATAGGAGTAGGAACCTTGGAAGGCGCCCGGCGTCCCGCCGGTGAATGTGGCGGCGTGCCTTCCGGTTTCGACACCGTCGCCGGCGGCCTCGTATCCGATCAAGCGGACTGCCGGGTCGTCGATGAAGGCATGAAAGAGACCGATCGCGTTCGAGCCGCCGCCGACGCAGGCCACCACAGCGTCCGGCAATCTGCCCACCTGATCCAGTACCTGCGCCCGCGCCTCCATACCGATGATGCGCTGGAAATCACGGACCATCACCGGGAAGGGATGGGGGCCGGCGGCGGTACCGAAGCAGTAGTACGTGTTGTGCGCATTGGTCACCCAATCGCGCATGGCGTCGTTGATGGCGTCCTTGAGGGTTTTCGACCCCGACTCCACGGACACCACCGTCGATCCCAACAGCCGCATCCGCGCGACGTTAAGCGCCTGGCGCGCCGTATCGACGGCCCCCATGTAGATCACACATTCGATACCCAGAAGCGCACATGCGGTGGCGGTGGCGACGCCGTGCTGCCCCGCCCCAGTTTCCGCGATGACACGGGTCTTGCCCATCCTCTTGGCCAGGAGAACCTGACCGAGAACGTTGTTGATCTTGTGAGAACCAGTGTGGTTCAGGTCTTCTCGCTTGAGCAGGATTCGCGCACCGCCCGCATGGGTACTGAGACGTTCGGCCTCGTACAACGGCGACGGGCGGCCCACGTAATGCGTCTGCAACCGGTCGAGCTCGTCAAGGAAGGAGCGGTCGGATCTGACCTTCTCGTACGCGGCGGTGACTTCCTCGATGACGGCCATGAGCGCCTCGGCCACGTAACGGCCGCCATACGGACCGAAATGTCCTCGACCATCGGGATCATGTGCGGTGGTCTCGGCGATCGCAGCGCTCATCTGCGGTAGGCCGGTGTTCTTCATGTTGGATGAGCCGCTTGCGCGAAGACCGTCAGACTTGGATGAGCCGCTTGCGCGAAGACCGTCAGACATCGACTAGCGAGCCGGTTTGGGGCAGGACGGGTGCGTACCCGCAGTCACCAAATCAGCGACGGCTCCCCGCGGATCGCCACTGGTCACCAATCCCTCACCGACCAGGACGGCGTCGGCACCGGCACCGGCGTAGGCCAGCAGATCGGCGGTCCCGCGAATGCCGGACTCGGCGATACGGATCACGCCGCTGGGCAGTCCGGGTGCGATACGCGAGAAGCAATCCCGGTCAATCTCAAGAGTTTTCAGATCGCGCGCGTTGACACCGATGACGGAGGCGCCGGCAGACAGCGCACGATCGGCCTCTTCCTCGGTGTGTACTTCAACCAGCGCGGTCATCCCGAGCGACTCGGTGCGGTCGAGGAGAGAAACAAGTGTGTTCTGTTCGAGGGCCGCGACGATCAGCAGGATCAGGTCGGCGCCATGGGCGCGCGCCTCGTGAATCTGATACGGACCAACCACGAAGTCCTTGCGCAGCACCGGAACTGATACGGCAGCACGTACCGAGTCGAGATCATCGAGGCTTCCATGGAACCGCCGGCCCTCGGTGAGCACGCTGATGATCCGAGCTCCGCCGTCCTCATAGGCTTTCGCGAGCTCGGCGGGATCGCTGATATCTGCGAGCGCACCACGCGACGGGCTGGCCCGCTTGACCTCGGCGATCACGGCGATACCCGGCACCCGCAGGGCGGCCATGACATCGAGTGGCTTGGGCGCGGCCTTGGCCGCCGCCTTGACCGTGGCGAGATCGACAACGGCTTCGCGAGCCGCGACGTCAGCGCGCACGCCATCGAGGATCGAATCGAGTACGGTTCCCGAACTCATGACCTCGACGATTCCCTTCTTGCGGCGCCCCCGCGCCTGCGCACTCGAACTTCACAGAGGGTAGCCGCTGTGGCGTCACACACGAAAACCGGGTCAGGTCGCGCCGGATGCACCCTCTGCCGGGCCGAGGGTGGGGTCGTTCCCGTCGTCCAGGCTGTCCCACATCACCCGCTCGCTCTGCGTCTTATCTCCCGGATCGGTGCCGTCAGTGCGCCGCGCGGCCGGGGTCTGGTACTTCGTGTCCACGGCTCCCCGTGCCGCCCGCAGGAGCGTAATGGCGGCCAGTACCGCCACGACGGCGGCAATGACCGTGGTCGTGGCTCCAGCGGAGAGCCGATCGGCACCGATCAAGGTGGATATCGGAACGTTCTTGACCTCCGCCGCACGGGGTCCGACGTCGCGAATGGCCCAGAGGCTGACGCCCAGGTAGGCGGCGCCGGCCCCGATGATCGCCACGAGGACAGCCAAGATCCGCAGCGCCCATCCGCGGATCGCGAGGGTGGCGATGGCCGCCGCGACCAAGGCGACAGCCAGCGGAAACAGGGCGGCCGACCAATCGGCGCCCGACACCAGAATCGTTCGGGGCTCCCCCAAACCGTCGAACGACCTCAGGCGGACCCAGGTGAGCTTCGAAGCCCCCCACAACCCGCCTACTGCGATCAGCAGCAGTCCGGCCCCCGTGAGGAGACGCTTCCGGCCCGAATTCCGCGGAGTCGGGTCAGACATCCGCAGCGCCCGTGAGGGTTTCGGCGGCCGCGATCGCATTGAGCACCGCGGTGGCCTTGTTCCGGGCCTCGTTGTATTCGTACTCGCCCGTGGAGTCGGCCACCACGCCGCCGCCGGCCTGCACGTAGGCACGACCGTCCTTGAACAGCGCCGTTCGGATCGCGATGGCGAAATCGGCATTTCCGGCGAAGTCCAGGTACCCCAGCACTCCCCCGTAGAGGCCGCGGCGAGTGAGCTCGACTTCCTCAATGAGCTCCATGGCGCGCACCTTTGGCGCGCCTGACAGCGTTCCCGCGGGGAAGCATGCGGTGATGGCGTCCAGTGCGGTCTTGCCGTCGGCGAGCAGTCCAGAAACCGTCGACACCAAATGCATGACGTGGCTGTAGCGCTCGATGTGGCTGTAATCGCTGACCTTCACGGTGCCCGGGGTACAGACGCGTCCAAGATCGTTACGGCCCAGATCGACCAGCATGAGGTGCTCAGAGAGTTCCTTCTCGTCCGCGAGCAGATCCTTGGCCAGCAGGGTGTCTTCCTCGTCGGTGGCGCCACGCCAGCGCGTTCCGGCGATCGGATGGGTGGTGGCCACTCCGTCTTTGACCGTGACGAGCGCCTCCGGGCTCGATCCAACGACCGAAAACGCGGTCCCACCCTCGGAATCCGGCGCGTGGAGCAGATACATATAGGGGCTGGGATTAGTGACCCGCAGAATCCGGTACACCTCCAGCGGGTCGACATCGGTCTCCATTTCGAAGCGCATGCTCGGCACCACCTGAAATGCCTCACCTGCCTCGATCTCGCCAACCAGCTTGTCGACGATGGCGCTGTACTCCTCCACCGTGCGCTGGCTGCGATACGCGGGTGCCGGACGGTCGAAGTGGGCGACCGTGGAAGGCAGCGGCTGACTTAGGGCCGCCGTCATGACGTCCAGCCGCGCGACCGCGCCGTCATACGCCTCGGCCACACGTTCTGGGGTGTCATCCCAGTTGACCGCGTTCGCGATGAGCGTGATGGTGCCCTCGTGGTGGTCGACGGCCGCCATGTCGGTGGCGAGCAGGAGCAACAGATCCGGCAATCCCAGATCGTCGGTGGTCTGCTGCGGAAGTCGCTCCAGCCGGCGCACGATGTCGTAGGCCAAGAAGCCGACCATGCCTCCGGACAGCGGCGGGAGGTCTGACAGCGCCTCGCCTGCTAGCAGGTCCATCGTGGCCCGTAGCGCATCGAGAGGATCACCACCGACGGGAGCCCCCTCGGGAGTGGCCCCCAGCCAGGCGGCGTGACCGTCCCGGACGGTCAGCGCCGAGGGTGATCCCGCACCGATGAACGACCAGCGCGACCATGACCGCCCGTTCTCGGCCGATTCGAGTAGGAAGGTGCCGGGGCGGTTGGCGCCCAGCTTGCGGTAGGCAGAGAGTGGAGTCTCGCTGTCGGCCAATACTTTTCGGATCACCGGCACCACCCGATGCGCCGCCGCCAGGGCGTTGAACTCTTCCCTGGTCGTGGTCGCGGCGCCACTGACGGTGCTATGCATGGAAGATATTCTCCCAGACCCCCGCCAGCCGATTGGGTCGCGTTGCCGACGCGGGCGGGCCGGCCCTGATTCACCTAGCCCTCGTAGGCCCGCAGGGACTCCACCAGGCGCTCCAGTCCCCCCACGACGGCGTCGCGATCGTCGCCGAGTCCGGCCAGCGCCGCGGACTGGATAAGCAACCGCTCAGGAAAGTGCTCGTCAACCACCGCGCGCCCGCTATCCGTCATGCTGATGATGACCGCTCGCCGATCATTGACGCTGGCCTCCCGAGTCACATATCCACGCTCCTCAAGTTTGCGTAGCGTTCGGCTCACCCACGCTTGTGACACACCAAGTTCTTCGGCGATGTGACGAGCGATGACGGGGCCTTTTCGATATCGCAGCACAATGAGAATGTCGTGCTCAGGCTCCGGGATGGAAGCGGATGTGCACAAGGGTTCGATCGCGCGGGCAAGGAGACCCGAGGCACGCTTCAACAAGCCGACGACTTCCATGGAGGCCGTGTCGAGATCGGGCCTGTTCTGCGACCAATCGCGCACAGTGACCGAACTCTCCTTGACCACCATCGCGTCCCTTCTTGGACCCTCTCGACCGAGGGATGCCTACCTGGAAAAACACTTGCCGACCCAAGGCTATCGAACTCTGACCGCCCCACCCTGAAGCTCGGCAACATCCATGACAACCGGACTGGCGCGGTCTGCGTCACACTGACTAGACACCAATTACTTAACTTATATAGTATTCATCACGCATCCGTTCAGGACTTTGCCCGCGCTGTGACGAAAGATCCGTGAACGAGCGACGTGGAACGTCGACGGGTCAATGATGACCGACACATTCTTGCAGTAAGACATCAGTAACGCCGCGAAGACGTACCGCCATGTCCGCATGCCCGAAGGCTGTATCTAAGGACTGAAAGGGTTAGCCGTGAGCATCTCCAGGAGCCGTCGCGTACTCAATGAGGCCTGGTTGCCGCTCCTGTCCGTGGCGATACTCCTCACCGCAGGGCTGGCCATCAAGTTCGCACACGGGGTTTTCGGCTCGCAGGACCGCACACACAGCCCCGGAGGCAATTTCGCCGTCGTCCAATTCAATCCCAAGAACATCGTCTACGAGGTGTTTGGCGACTACGGCGGTTGGGCTCGGGTGAGCTACTGGGACACCAACAACAGACCGGTCGATGTTCAGCCCACCGCGTTGCCGTGGACACATACGGAGACAACCGTCTTGACGACCGCGACCGGCGATATCACCGCACAGGTGGCGGGGCGAAATGTCGGCTGCCGCATTACCGTTGATGGATTGGTGCGCTCGGAGCACACCGCAACCGGCGAGCACGCCGGTGTCTGGTGCCAGGTGCTGTCCGCATGAGCGCACATTCCACACAGAAGCCGTGGTTCGCCAGGACGATTCGCAGGTTCTCCATACTTGTGGTGCTCGCCTGGGCCGCCTTCACCGTCGTGATCAACACCGTGGTCCCGCAGCTCGAACCCGTCACCGACGCCAACCAGGGTCCGCTGGTTCCGCTCGACGCACCGTCATCCAAGGCCCTGATTCACATTGGTGAATCGTTCCAGGAATCGGACAGCAACAGTCTGGCGATGGTCATCCTGGAGGGTGATCACAAGCTCAACGATGCCGACCACGCGTTCTACAACACCCTGGCCAGCAAGCTGGAGAACGACAAGAAGCACGTCCAATACGTGATGAATCTGTGGGGCCAGGGCACGACCGCGGCGGGCGTGCAGAGCTCCGATGGGCAGGCCGCCTACACCCTCGTGCGGGTCGCCGGCGACCAGGGTTCGACGGTCTCCGATGAATCCATCCGTGCCGTCCGCGCACTGGTCGCCGAGGTCCAGCCCCCCAACGGGGTCAAGGTGTACGTTTCCGGCTCGGCCCCGCTATCCACAGACATGCTTCAGGTGGGCAACCAAAGCATGATCCGCCTGATGTACGTGACAATCGCCATCATCACGGTGATGCTGCTTATCGTCTACCGATCCGTCGCCACCGCCCTGCTGACTCTGTTGGTGGTGATGGTCGAGTTGTCCTGTGGGCGTGGCGTTGTCGCGTTCCTCGCCTATCACAAGCTAATCGGGATCTCGGTCTTCGCGTCGAACATCCTGGTGTCGTTGATCCTCGGCGCTGGGACCGACTATGCGATCTTCTTGATCGGCAGATACCAAGAGGCGCGACACGCGGGCGAGGATCGGGAGACGGCGTATTACTCTGCGGTGAAAGGCGTCTCGCACGTCATCCTCGGCTCCGGCCTGGCCATCGCGGGTGCGACGTTCTGTCTTCAGTTCACGCGCCTCAACTACTTCAACACCATGGGCATCCCGTGCGCGGCGGCGACGCTCGTCGCGGTCGCGGCATCCCTCACCTTTGGGCCCGCGGTGCTGGCGCTGGGTAGCCGCTTCGGGGTCTTCGAACCGAAAGTCAAGGCAAGTGCCGGTATTTGGCGCAAGGTGGGCACCGTCACCGTGCGTTGGCCGGGCCGGATTCTCGTGGTGAGCAGTGTTGTGGTGCTGATCGGATCGATCACGCTGCCGTCGTACCGTCCCAACTACAACGACCGGATATACATCGCCGACGACGTCCCGGCGAATCAGGGATATGCCGCGGCAGACAGGCACTTTCCCGTGAGCAAGCTCAACAGCGACATGCTCATGATCGAATCCGATCACGACATGCGTAACTCGACGGACATGATCGCGTTGGACAAGGTGGCGCGCGAGGTGTTCCACACGCCCGGAGTCGCCATGATCCAGAGCGTCACCAGGCCACTGGGCACGCCGCTGGAGCATTCGTCCTTCACGTACACGATGGGGACCATGGGAACCAAGATCAATGAACTGGTCCCGTTTCTTACGGACCTCACTGATCGGTTCACCGACATGGCGGATATCACTGACCGGATGGCTACCCTGATGCGCCAACAACAGGCGCTGACCGGACAGCAAGCGGGCGCGGCGCATATCACCGTCAAGGGTGCGCAGGAGTTGAAGGACGTCACGGTGAGCATGCGGGACACCCTTGCCAATTTCGACGATCAGTTCCGGCCGCTGCGCAACTACTTCTACTGGGAACCGCACTGCGCGGAT
This sequence comes from Mycobacterium sp. D16R24, assembly GCF_002013385.1. Classification (NCBI taxonomy): domain Bacteria; kingdom Bacillati; phylum Actinomycetota; class Actinomycetes; order Mycobacteriales; family Mycobacteriaceae; genus Mycobacterium; species Mycobacterium sp. D16R24. The sequence continues at coordinate 100,119 of NZ_MAEV01000012.1, forward strand.
ATCCCGATGTGCTGGGCGATGAGGTCGCTGTTCGATATGACCGACCAGGTCGATTCGATGACCGATGCGGTGGACGACACCCTTAAGGCTGCGCTGATACAGGACGCGGTCACTCCGCAATTGGTCGAGGTCATCGGCAAGAGTGCCGCCGAGCTGGACAACATGAGAAAGGTGGTGCTCACCGAGCAGAGCACCATGCGGCCGATGCTCACCCAGCTGAACGAGTTGGGCCGCCAGATGATGGACCTCGGACACGCATTCGATAGTTCCAAGAACGACGAGTTCTTCTACCTGCCACCGGAGGCCTTCGACAATCCGTACTTCCAGATCGACCTGAAGTACTTCGTCTCACCGGACGGGAAATCCGCCCGCTACATGATCTACCACGACGGTGAGGCACTGAGCGAGGAAGGCATCCAGCACGCGCAGGCTTATCTGCCCGCCGCCAAGGAGGCGCTCAAAGGAACGACCCTGGCCGGATCGCGGGTCTATCTGGGCGGTGCGGCGGCGACGTACTGGGATATCCAGGACGCCACCAAGACCGATCTCCTGATTGCGGCGATCGCGGCGTTCGCACTGATTTTCCTGGTCATGCTGTTGATCACCCGCAGCGTGGTGGCGGCACTGGTCATCGTCGGCACGGTGGCGTTTTCCTACTCGGGCGCCTTCGGCCTGTCCGTGTTGGTCTGGCAGCACTTCCTTGGGATACCACTGAGCTGGCTGAACCTGCCGATCACCTTCATCATCCTGGTGGCCGTGGGGTCGGACTACAACCTGTTGCTCATTTCCCGCTATCTGGAGGAAAGCAAGGCAGGGCTCAATACTGGTCTGATCCGTGCGGTGGCCAACTCCGGCAAGGTCGTCACCACCGCGGGCATCGTGTTCGCGACCACGATGATGGCCATGCTGTCCAGCGATCTGCTGTCGGTGGGCCAGCTTGGCTCCATCATCGGCCTTGGCCTGCTGCTGGACACGCTCATCGTGCGATCATTCATCACACCCGCCATTGCCCGGCTGCTCGGGCCGTTGTTCTGGTGGCCCCGGGTGATCCGGTCACGCCCGCTACCCGCCCGCTAATGTGACGGCACGCCTGGGACCGCATGTGCGGCCCGGGCGTGCCGTGCGGGGCACTCTGTTGTTCGCATGTCGACGCTCGCGCGCCATTGCGAGAGTGCCGGTGAGCCCTGTTGCGCCAGTGAAATTCCCAGTGAAACTCCCACACCGCGCCGCCGGGCAGGAACACCGTCACGTTCTTCGATGGCATGTCGCACCTCATCACGTCGAGCCCGATATACGGGCCTGTTCGGCCGCATCTCCCGATGCCTTCATGCTATCGAACACCTGTTCGATAGGTCAATGTCTCTAGCGTGAAGCGGTGGCTGACGAGTGCTTGTTTTGCGGAATTGTCTCCGGTGTTGTGCCCGGCGTACGCGTCGCGGAGGATGCCAAAACCTATGCCTTCATGGACATCAACCCCGGCTCAGACGGACATCTCCTGGTGGTTCCGAAGCAGCACAGTAAGGATCTGCTTGAGATACCCGCCGGTGATCTGAGCGCTGTGACGGTGGCCGCCCAGCGGATCGCCAAAGCGGTCGTCACCGAACTCGGGGCCGACGGGGTGAACCTCCTGAATTGCTGCGGCGCGCACGCATGGCAGACGGAGTTTCATTTTCACCTCCACGTGATCCCCCGGTACATCGACAAGTTCAAAGACCGGCTGGGACTGCCCTGGGCGCCCGGTGTCCGTGGTGACATGCGCACAATCACCGCCCTGGGAAACCGGCTGTCCGACGCGCTGGCGTAGCGTTCGACTCATGAAACCTGGTGATCGTGTCGCCGACTTCGAACTTCCGGACCAGACCGGCACAACCCGCAGCCTCTCCGCGCTCCTGGCCGACGGACCCGTCGTGCTGTTCTTCTATCCCGCCGCGAATACGCCGGGCTGCACCGCCGAGGCCTGCCATTTCCGGGACTTAGCAAGCGAATTCAAAGAAGTGGGCGCCTCTCGCGTCGGCATCAGCGTCGACTCGGTCGAAAAGCAGGCAGACTTCGCCGACAAGCGCAAGTTCGACTACCCACTGCTCTCGGACAAGGGCGGGGCGATCTCCACGGCATTCGGCGTCAAGCGCGGACTGCTGGCCAAGCTGGCACCCGTCAAGCGGACCACGTTCATCATCGACACCGACAAGACGGTGCTCGAGGTGTTCTCCAGCGAGCTCAACATGAACGCCCACGCGGACAAGGCCCTAGAGTTCCTCCGCGCCCGCACGTAGTACGCGCAACTTAACGCTCTTCACCCAAGAGCTCATCGGCGTCAAAGCAACTGTGCGCGCCGGTGTGGCATGCCGGCCCGGTCTGATCGACTTCGAGCACCAGTGTGTCGCCGTCACAGTCCAGCCGCACCGCATGCACGTACTGGGTATGACCCGACGTCTCGCCCTTGACCCACAGGCGCTGACGCGAACGTGAGAAGTAGGTGCCGCGTCGCGTCGCAAGGGTCTGTGCCAGGGCCTCGTCATTCATCCAGGCGACCATCAACACCGTGCCCGTGCCGTGCTCCTGCACCACCGCGGTCAGCAGACCGGCAGAGTCCCGCTTCAAGCGGTCGGCAATGGCCGGATCGAGGTCGCTCATCGCACGGTGATCCCTTCTGCGGCCATAGCCGCTTTCACCTGGCCGATGGTCAGCTCGCGGAAATGGAAGACACTGGCCGCCAGCACCGCGTCGGCCCCCGCTTTGACCGCCGGCGCGAAGTGCTGAACCGCGCCAGCCCCGCCACTGGCGATCACCGGAACGTCGACCGCCGCACGCGCGGCCGTGATCATCGCAAGATCGAACCCCGCCTTGGTGCCATCGGCATCCATGGAGTTGAGCAGGATTTCCCCCACTCCCAATTCGGCTCCGCGCGTTGTCCATTCGATGGCGTCGATCCCGGTGCCCGTGCGGCCGCCATGGGTCGTGACTTCCCATCCTGACGGAGTCGGCGGGTCACCCTCGCGGACCCGGCGGGCGTCCACACTCAGCACAATGCACTGAGATCCGAACCGCTGCGCCAGCTCGGCCAGCAGTTCCGGGCGCGCGATCGCCGCGGTGTTGACGCCCACCTTGTCCGCACCGGCACGCAGCAGCACGTTGACGTCCTCCACCGATCGCACACCACCGCCCACCGTCAGCGGAATGAACACCTGCTCGGCGGTGCGCCGCACCACATCCAGCATTGTCGCCCGACCCGAGGACGAGGCCGTGACGTCGAGGAAGGTCAGTTCGTCCACGCCCTCGGCGTCATACGCGGCAGCTAGCTCCACTGGATCTCCTGCATCACGCAGGTTTTCGAAGTTCACACCCTTGACCACTCGACCATCGTCGACGTCGAGGCAGGCGATGACACGGGTAGCAACACTCATCGGTAGTCCTCCGGATCCCCGACCCCGGCCAGCACTTCCAGAATCTGTTCGTGCACGCCGGGCGCGGCCACCAGCACTGACGGCGATTCGGGGGTCCAGGGATTGCCACCGAGGTCCGTCGCGTGGCCGCCCGCCGCCTGAACCAGTGCGATACCGGCGGCGTGGTCCCACACGTGTGCGCCGAAACTCACCGCACCGCCCAGGATCCCGCCCGCGGTGAACGCCAAATCGATCCCGGTGCTGCCGTGCATACGCAGTCGCGACGTGATGCGGCTCAGCTTCTCCAGCACCGTCAGCCGATAGCGTCCCGGCACCCGGCCTTTCCAGTCCACATTGAAGGTGCCCAGCCCCACCGCCACATCCGCGAGATCGACGCGGGGCAACGGCGGCATCGGCACGCCGTTGCGCACCAAGGGGCCACCCGCCAAGCCGGTGTACTTGTCCCCCATGAACGGCAACCAGGTCAGGCCCGCGACCGGTTCTCCGTCGGAGAGCAGCCCCAGCAGAATTGCCGCCATCGGCGAACCCGCCGCGTAGTTCACGGTTCCGTCGATCGGGTCGACCACCCAGACCAGCCCGGAATCCACGGCCGGACCACCGAATTCCTCACCGTGCACAGCGATTCCGGTGCGCTCCGTGAGCGCCTTCACCACCATCCGTTCGATGGCCAGATCCTCCTCGGTGGCGAAGTCCTTACCGCCCTTGAAGACGACACCATCGGCCCCGTGTCCGGCCACGAAACGCTGCGCCGCCACGTCCAAAATCGCGGACGCCTCAGCAATCAGCGCAGTCAGCTCCGCAGTAGTAGGCATGTCAGGAAACGGCAGTCAACGCGTCGGGCAGGGTGAAACGGCCGGCGTAGAGGGCCTTTCCGACGATCGCGCCCTCGATACCGGCGCCGGTTAGTTCTGCGATGGCACGCAGGTCATCGAGGCTCGAAACCCCGCCCGAGGCAATGACAGGTGCGTTCGCGACACCCGCGACCTGTGCCAGCAGTTCGAGGTTCGGCCCGGTGAGGGTGCCATCCTTGGTGACGTCGGTAACCACGTAACGCGAGCATCCCTGCGCACGAAGACGTTCCAGCACCTCCCAGAGGTCACCGCCGTCGCTGACCCAGCCACGGCCGCGCAGCCGGTGCTCGCCGTCCACAATTTCGACATCTAGCCCCACCGCGACACGTTCACCGTGCCGGGCGATCGCCGAGGCGCACCATTCCGGGTCCTCTAGCGCGGCAGTGCCGAGATTGACTCGGGCGCAACCGGTTGCAAGCGCTGCCATCAACGATTCGTCGTCCCGGATGCCGCCGGAGAGCTCGACCTTCACATCGAGCTCGCCCACCACCTGTGCCAGTAACTCGCGGTTGGAACCGCGTCCGAAGGCGGCATCCAGGTCCACCAGGTGCACCCACTCGGCACCGTCGTTCTGCCACGCCAGCGCCGCATCACGCGGTGAGCCGTAGGTGGTTTCGCTGCCCGCCTTGCCCTGCACCAGGCGCACGGCCTGGCCGTCGGCGACATCGACCGCTGGTAATAGAACGAGACTCACGAGATTCCCTTCACCCAATTGCTCAACAACACGGCCCCCGCGTCACCGCTCTTCTCCGGATGGAACTGTGTGGCCGCCAGTGCCCCATTCTCCACCGCCGCGATAAACGGCACGTGATGGGTCGCCCATGTCACCAGCGGCTTCGCGATGGGTGACTCGGCGGGCGTTTCCAGCTCCCATTTCTGTACCGCGTAGGAATGCACGAAGTAAAAGCGTGTGTCGGCATCCAGCCCGGCGAACAGGTCCGATCCGGTCGGCGCATCGACGGTGTTCCAGCCCATGTGCGGGATCACCGGTGCGTCCAGACGGCTGACCACGCCTGGCCACTGGCCGCATCCTGCGGTATCGACACCGAATTCAATGCCGCGACTGAACAGGATCTGCATGCCGACGCAAATACCCAGTACTGGGCGGCCGCCGGAGAGCCGAACGTCGATGATGCGCTCGCCGTCAATGCCGCGCAGCCCGTCCATGCACGCCGCAAAGGCGCCTACCCCAGGGACCACCAGACCGTCGGCATTGAGCGCCGCATCGGCATCGGCGGTCACCGTGACGTCGGCGCCGACCCTTTCCAGCGCGCGCTGCGCGGATCTGAGATTACCCGAACCGTAGTCGAGGACAACGACTTTGGGTCCGGCACCGGTCACAGGCTGCCCTTGGTCGACGGCACACCGGTAACCCGCGGGTCGGGCTCGACGGCCTGGCGCAGCGCTCTGGCCACGGCCTTGTACTGGGCCTCGGTGATGTGGTGCGGGTCGCGCCCGTACAGGGTGCGCACATGCAGCGCGATCCGCGCGTTGAGCGCCAACGACTCGAACACGTGCGCGTTGATGACAGTGTGGTACGGAACCGAAGAGCCCGCGATCGTGGTGTGCAGCAGGTGGTCCGGCTCGCCGGTGTGCACACAGTACGGGCGGCCCGATACGTCCACCGCGGCGTGGGCCAGAGTTTCGTCCATCGGGATGAAGGCGTCCCCGAACCTGCGGATTCCCTTCTTGTCCCCCAGCGCCTCGGCGAGCGCCTGCCCGAGCGTGATGGCGGTGTCCTCCACCGTGTGATGCGCCTCGATCTCGGTATCACCCGTGGCGGTGATCGTGAGATCGAAACTGGCGTGCGTCCCCAGGGCGGTGAGCATGTGGTCGAAGAACGGCACCCCGGTATCGATGTGCACCTGACCGTTGCCATCCAGGTTCAGTTCCACCACGATGTCCGACTCGCGGGTGGCCCGGGCCACTCGCGCCACCCGATTCCACGCGGATGCTGTCATGAGGGCGCACCTTTCTCTAGGTCCGTCGCGGCCAGTGTGTCGCTGACCTTCAAGAACACGTTATTCTCGCTCGCCAGCCCGATGGTGACGCGCAAATACCCCGGAATGCCGACATCCCGGATAAGAACGCCCGCATCGAGATACCGCTGCCAGCTCGCCGCCGAATCGACAAACCTGCCAAACAGCACGAAGTTCGCGTCACTGGGAATAACCCGGAATCCGCTGGCCGACAACGCCTCCGATACCCTGATGCGTTCGGCAACCAACGTCGCGACGCTACCAAGGGTCTCCGCACGGTGTTTCACCGCCGCGCGAGCGGCGGTCTGCGTGAGCACCGACAGGTGGTACGGCAGCCGCACCAACTGCAGTGCGTCGATAACGGCCGGTGCCGCCACCAGGTATCCCAGCCGTCCGCCCGCGAAGGCGAAGGCCTTGCTCATGGTGCGGCTCACGATCAGCTTCGCCGGATACTCGTCCACGAGCGTGATTCCACTGGGCGCCGCCGAGAATTCGCCGTATGCCTCATCCAGGATCACAACTCCCCGAGCCGCGTCGAGGATCTGGCGCAGGTCCTCCAACGGAACAGACTGTCCCGTCGGGTTGTTGGGGCTCGTCACGAAGACGACGTCGGGCTGATGCTCCCGAATCGCTGCGACCGCCGTGCGTATATCCAGCGAGAAATCCTCCGAACGCTGAGCCTGCAGCCATTCGGTCTGGGTTCCATCGGAAATGATCGGGTGCATCGAGTAGGACGGCGTGAAACCTAGCGCGGTGCGGCCAGGCCCACCGAAGGCCTGTAATAGTTGCTGCAGTATCTCGTTGGAACCGTTTGCCGCCCAGACATTCTCGGCGCCCACGGGTACGCCCGTCTGCTCTGCCAGGTAGGCCGCCAGATCGGTACGCAAGGCCACCGCATCGCGGTCCGGGTAGCGATGCAGCTCCGCCGCCACCCATCGGACCGAATCCGCCACATCGTTGATGAGGCCGGCCGACGGTTCGTGCGGGTTCTCGTTGGTGTTCAGCCGCACCGGCACTGTCAACTGCGGTGCGCCATAAGGACTCTTGCCGCGCAGGCTGTCGCGCAGCGGCAGGTCCTCGAGTCGGGCCGCGCCGCCGATCAGACCGCTCATGATCGCTCGAACCTGCGTCGAACCGCCTCACCGTGCGCGGGCAGATTCTCTGCATTCGCGAGCGTGATCACGTGCCCGGAGACCTCTTTGAGAGCGGCCTCGGTGTAATCCACGATGTGGATACCGCGCAGGAACGTCTGCACGGACAGCCCACTGGAATGCCGTGCACATCCGGCGGTGGGCAGCACGTGATTGGATCCCGCGCAGTAGTCGCCGAGGCTCACCGGTGACCATGGCCCCAGGAAGATCGCACCGGCATTGCGAATGCGCGCGGCCACCGGCACCGGATTGGCCGTCTGAATTTCCAAATGCTCGGCCGCGTAGGCATTCACGACCTTGATCCCCGCACTGAGGTCGTCGACGAGAACGATTCCGGATTGAGCACCGGTCAGCGCGGCGGTGACGCGTTCTGCGTGCACCGTCGTCTCCAGCTGTGCGGCAGTCTCTTTCACCACGGCGTCGGCCAGCTTCTCGCTCGTGGTGACGAGCACACTCGCCGCCAGCACATCGTGTTCGGCCTGGCTGATCAGATCGGCGGCCACATGTACCGGATCAGCGGTCTCATCGGCAAGGACTGCGATTTCAGTGGGGCCGGCCTCGGCATCGATACCTACCAGCGATCGGCACAACCGCTTGGCCGCGGTCACGTAGATATTGCCGGGCCCGGTGATCATGTCGACCGATGCGAGCTCGGCACCGTCGGTATCGGTACCACCGTGCGCCAATAGCGCGACACCCTGGGCGCCACCCACGGCCCAGATCTCTTCGACGCCGAGCAGCTGTGCGGCCGCGAGAATCGTCGGGTGAGGCAGTCCGCCGAATTGGGCCTGCGGTGGTGACGCGATGACGAGCGATCCCACCCCGGCTGTTTGTGCCGGGACGACGTTCATGACGACGCTCGACGGATACACGGCGTTACCGCCCGGAACGTACAAGCCCACGCGCTCGACGGCTACCCAACGCTCGGTGACGGTGGCGCCATCCGCGACGGTGGTCACCGTGTCCTGGCGGCGCTGATCGGCGTGCACCGCACGCGCTCGCAGAATGGACACTTCGAGCGCGTCGCGCACCGCCGGGTCCAGCTCCGCGAGTGCGCGCTCCAGCTCGGCAGTGGGAACACGGACGGTCGCGGGGCGCACGCCATCGAACTGGGCGCTGAATTCCAGTGCGGCCTCGGCGCCGCGGTCCCTGACCGCCTCCACCACGGGCCGTACCGTCGGCAGCACGGCATCGACGTCGGTCCCGCCCCGCGGAAGGGCAGAGCGCAGATGGGACGGGGACAGGTTCGCACCGCGCATGTCGATACGGCGAAGCAGCGATGTGCCGCCTGCGCGAAGAGCATCTGATGGGGTGGGTCCGTCGCTCACCCCGCCATTCTCCCAGAGCTGCTCAACCCCATTTACCGCGCAGTCACCGGTTGTGTGTGACGCACGTCTAACTAGACTCGTCGGCAGGAAGACCCTACCGGCCCACAACGATCGGATCATCGATGTCAGCAAACAATCAGCCCGGCGTGCCCATGCTCATGCCCGATTGGCTTGAGCGAGCTCAGATCAAGTTCATGAATCCATTCATGGCCCGTATCGCGCGCTTTTTACCGTCGTTCGCTACCGTTACGCACTTCGGCCGCACGTCAGGCACCAAGTACGAAACCACCGTGAACGCATTCCGCAAAGGCGATGTCATCTCCATCGGGCTGATTCACGGTAAAACCAACTGGACCAAGAACGTGATCGCCGCCGGCGGTGCCGACATCAAGCTCTTTCGCGGCAAACAGATCCATGTGATCAACCCGCGCATCGTGGAGCAAGGCCAGGGAGATCCAGCGCTGACCCGCTCGACCCGGCAAGTCAACAAGCTCGCAGGGGTCTTCGTCGCCGATATCGCGAAGTAGCTGCCGTGTTGGATGCCCCCGGCTTCGATCGTCTGGTCCCGGGGGCGGTCGGCGATCTGCGCCTTTCTCGCGACCCCAGTTCCACGGGAGATCCTGAACGCCGCGTTAGAGACTCCGCAACACGCGCCGTCCAACTCGAACATCCAGCCCTGGCGGGTCGCCATTGTCGCGGGCCGGACACGGGACACGCTGGCGACCACGTTGACGGCATACGCGCGCGAGCACGGTCTGGCCCGCATGGATATTCCCGGTCGCAGCCGCTACTGGTCGGAGGTGCTCGCACCGTTCATCAAGGCGCTCAACGCCGTTCCACGCATCGTGCTGGCCTCATTGTTCATCATCTGGTTCGGTCTCGGGCTGAGCTCCAAGGTCGCCACCGTCGTGGTTCTGGTGTTCTTCGCGGTGTTCTTCAACGCATTCATCGTGCAAAAGCTAGTCACGTCGTTCGTTCAAACGCTGCGCTGGATCAAGCTGCACTCGCCCGCACAGATCGCCGACAACATGCCACCTCAATACGCGGGCGCAAACAAAGACCCCTACTTGCAGTCCATTGTCGACTCCATCGGAATGTTCAGCGGCGACGGGATCATGAAATCCGATGGCGCACAGAACGCATTGCGCATCCTCGGCATGTACTCGAAGAACGTCGCACCCGTGAAGCAGCGGATCGACATCAACGCGACGTACACGACGGAGTTCGCGCGGGCCGCGCTGCGCGACTGAGGTTTACATATCCAAACCGATGTCGAGCACCCGGGCGGAATGCGTCAGCGCACCGACCGCAAGGTAGTCGACACCCGTCTTGGCGTACGCCGCGGCCGTCTCGAGCGCAAGCCCTCCCGAGGATTCCAGCTTGAGCTGGGGAGCCTGAGCATCGCGGCGCTGCACGGCAACCTGGGTCTGCCAGACCGGGAAGTTATCCAAAAGTACGAGCTCGGCACCCTCGGCCATGACCTCATCGAGCTGTTCGAGCGAGTCGACCTCGACCTCACACTCGATGTTCGGCGCCGCCGCTCGGACCGCACGCAGCGCGGCCACCACCGAACCGGCGGCCACGACGTGATTGTCTTTGATCAGTGCGGCATCGCCGAGGCCGAGGCGGTGGTTCACGCCACCTCCGGCGCGGACGGCATACTTCTGCAGGAGTCGCAGTCCCGGCAGGGTTTTGCGGGTGTCGCGGATCTGCGCGTGAGTACCGTCGACCGCGTCCACCCAGGCAGCAGTCGTGGTCGCGATGCCCGAGAGATGACACACCAGGTTCAGCATGGTGCGCTCGGCGGTCAGCAGATCGCGGGTGGGGGCGGTGACCGTGAGCAGCGCTGTCCCGGTACCGACTCGAGTGCCGTCAGTGAGACGATTCTCCACGCGGTAGTTCCCCGCGCCCACCACTGCGTCAAGAACGATGAGGGCGATTTCCACTCCGGCGATCACACCGCCGGATCGCGTCACCATCGCGGCGGTGCATTCGGCGTCGGCGGGCACGGTGGCTTGGCTCGTGACATCGGGACCATAGCGCAGGTCTTCTTCGAGAGCACGCTGGACCACCGAACGTGCCTCGGCGAGTTCGGTTTCCGTCAGCGTCGCGGTCAACATGGCACCCCAGACGGTAGCGCAACCTCGCATCCGTCGGCGTCCCGGCGCACCGGAAAACTGATGGCAAAATCGGGATCGGTGCCGGGCCAATCCGAGCGGGCATGGCAGCCGCGGGATTCGGTGCGCGCCGAGGCCGCGGCGACCACGGCGGCAGCGGTGAGGGTCAGCGCGGCGTCTTCCACCTCGAGCGGGGTCGATGTCGGCACCGCGGCGCACGAACGTAGCTCGTCATCAAGGTTTGTGAGCCCCTCGGCATCACGCAGTACGGATGCCCAACGGCTCATCGCCGCCTGCAGCCGCCGACGGTCGAGACGCGGTTGCGCATCGTGATGCTCCCCGCTCATGGCCGACCGTTCAGTCACCTGCGCGGCGGCCTCCCCCGCACGCCTGCCCACCACGAGGCCTTCCAACAAACTATTGGAGGCCAGCCGGTTTGCCCCGTGCATCCCGGTACGCGCGACCTCACCCGCGGCGAACAAACCGGCGATCTCGGTCCGGCCGTAGGGATCGGTGACGACCCCGCCACAGCTGTAATGCGCCCCCGGTACCACCGGGATGAGCTGAGCCGTCGGATCGATACCCGCCGCCGCACACGCGGCGGTGATGGTGGGGAATCGGCCCGCGAAGTTGTCGATCGTGCGCGCGTCGAGATAGACGCACTGATCTCCGGTCTCGCGCAGCCTGCGGGCGATCGCTCCGGCCACGATGTCGCGTGGCGCCAGATCGCCCATGGGATGCACTCCGGAGGTCACCGAATCCCCACGGGCGTCAACAAGAGTGGCTCCCTCGCCGCGGACCGCCTCACTGATGAGGGGCCGGCATCCGTTGGCATGCGCGGCATGCAGCATGGTCGGATGAAACTGGATGAACTCGATATCGGCCACCGGCACACCCGCACGCAAGGCCAGTGCGATTCCGTCTCCGGTTGACCCCTCTGGATTGGTGGTGGCCGAATACAGATGCCCGAGGCCGCCGGTAGCCAGAACCACGGCCCCGGTACGGATCACGCCTGAGCCGTCAGCGTTTCGGACGACCACACCGCCCACGCCGTCCGGCCCGATGAGGACGTCGTGCACCACATGGCTCCGACGGATATCGAGTGTCGCCGCGGCGTGATCGAGCGCCCGCTGCACTTCCGCACCGGTCGCATCGCCGCCCGCATGGATTATCCGGCGGGTGCTGTGTCCGCCTTCGCGTGTCAATGCCCATTGTCCGGAATGTGTTTCGTCGAATCGGGCACCATCGGCCACCAGATCGCGCACCGCGCGATAACCGTCCGACACGATCGAGACCACCGCATCGACATCACACAGACCGGCCCCGGCGCTCAGCGTGTCACGGACATGAGCCTGGACTGAATCGTCCGTGTCGGGCAGTACGACGGCGATACCGCCCTGGGCGAAATGCGTCGCAGTAGCACCGATCTTGCTGAGCACCAAGACCTTTCGCCCTCGGCGGTGCGCGGCGAGCGCCGCCGCCAATCCGGCTACGCCCGCACCGACGACAACCACATCTGCATCAGTGCTCCAGGTGGCTCCCCCGGGCAGCGTCATTCTCCGCCGCCGGGCTGCCCGATCTCGATCATCCGCTGCACACTTCGCCGCGCTAACCGCGCGGTTTCCGGGTCCACATGCACCTCATCACGACCCTCCACGAGGCAGCGCAGCATCGCCGCAGGGGTAATCATCTTCATGTATGTGCATGAGGCTCGGTCGTTGACCGCCAGGAAGTTCACGTCGGGCGCCGCCTTACGCAGCTGGTGCAGCATGCCGACCTCCGTGGCCACCAACACCTCCCGTGCGCGCGTTTCACGGGCCGCGTCGAGCATTCCGCCCGTCGAGAGGATTTTCACCCGATCGTCGGGCACGGCCCCCTCGCCGGCGAGGTACAGGGCCGATGTCGCGCACCCGCATTCGGGATGCACGAACAGCTCGGCATCCGGGTGTAAACGTGCCTGCCCGGCAAGTTCCTCGCCGTTGATTCCGGCGTGCACGTGGCACTCGCCCGCCCAGATCTGCAGATTCTGACGACCCGTCACCCGCTTGACGTGTGCGCCGAGGAACTGGTCCGGACAAAACAGCACCTCGCGGTCCGGGTCGATCGACGCGACGACGTCGACGGCGTTCGAGGAGGTGCAGCAGATATCGGTGAGCGCCTTCACAGCCGCGGTGGTGTTGACGTACGAGACCACCACGGCGTCGGGAAATTCGGCCTTCCAGTCCCGCAGATCCTCGGCGGTGATGGAATCGGCGAGCGAGCATCCGGCGCGCTGATCCGGGATGAGCACCGTCTTATCCGGACTGAGGATCTTGGCCGTCTCGGCCATGAAATGAACACCGCAGAACACGATGGTGTCCTCTGGCGCCTCGGCGGCAATGCGGGAGAGCGCCAGCGAGTCGCCGACGTGGTCCGCCACGTCCTGGATCGCCGGAAGCTGATAGTTATGCGCGAGCAGTGTGGCGCCGCGCTGGTCGGCCAATCGGCGCACCTGCTCGGCCCAACGGGCATCGCCCTCCACACCGCTGTATCCACCAGGGCCGTCGATCACGCCGTCAAGTAACACGTCAGCTGCCGTCATGGCCGCCTCCTCGCGCCCTCGGGTCTCGGTCGGCTTTCGGGCTCCGTTTGGCCTACCGAGGTTTTCGACTTATGATCGAAAACATGGTCCATACTAGCACCGAGCACGAGGTGTTAGCCGTGGTGTTCCAAGTGCGTCACTTCAGTGACACCTCAACCAGCACAAATGGCCCCGCGCGCACGCCCGAGCTCGCCGTGCTGCTGTGGCAGCGCGCACTCGAACCGCACCACGGCGCATGGGCTCTCCCCGGCGGCCAAGTCCGCCCCGACGAGGACCTCCCCTCCTCCATCCGTCGGCAGCTCGCCGAGAAGGTGGACGTGCGTGAGTTGGCACACCTTGAACAGTTGGCCGTGTTTTCCGCGCCGAACCGAGTGCCTGGCCCACGCACCATCGCCTCGACGTTTCTCGGGCTCGTCCCCTTCCCCGCCACCCCCGAGCTGCCCGCCGACGCTCAGTGGCACCGTGTGAGCGACCTGCCCGCGATGGCCTTCGACCACCGCGTGATGGTCGCGCACGCACACACCCGCCTGGTCGCGAAGATGTCCTACACAAACATCGGATTCGCTTTGGCACCACAGCAATTCACGCTCTCAACGCTCCGCGACATCTACTGCGCGACGCTGGGATATCCCGTCGACGCCACCAACCTTCAACGTGTGCTGGTGCGGCGCGGCGTGCTCACGCCGACCGGCACCACCGTGCGATCAGGCCGCAGCGGTGGTCGTCCCGCGGCGCTCTACCGATTCACCGATGACCGGTACCGGGTCACCGACGAGTTTGCTGCGCTACGCCCTCCTGGATGACAGGGCTAGCCCCTTAGAGTCTCCTTAAGGTATGAATGCCGGGGACATTGAAGGGAGCGCAGGCATGGCACCCCACGACCTGGCTATATCCGATGACGTCAAGTGGATCGGCGAACCGGCTCATCAGGACATTGAGCGCGGCGTTCGCCCGCTATTGCCCACCGAGGATCCGTTCTACCTCCCGCCTCTCGGCTTCGAACACGCCGCGCCCGGCACCGTGCTGCGCACCCGGGATGTCGAAATGGCGTTCCTGGGCGTGATCCCCCAGCGATTTACCGCGACGCAGCTGCTTTACCGCAGCAATGACCTCAATCGGCGCGCCGACGCCGCGGTCACCACGGTGCTCACACCCACCGGCACCGGCCCGGCGGCAACGGTTCCGATCGTGTCGTATCAATGCGCCATCGACGCCGTCACCGATCGCTGCTTTCCCTCCTACGCCCTGCGGCGGGGCGCACATGCGCTCGGCTCCTTCGCGCAGTTCGAACTGCTGCTGATCGCGGCGCTCCTTGCCCAGGGCTGGGCCGTGTCCATACCGGATCACGAAGGCGTCGACGGCATCTGGGGAGCCCCGGAAGAACCGGGATACCGGACCCTGGACGGACTTCGGGCAGCCCTGAACTGCGACAGACTGGGACTGTCCCGGCAAGCGCCTATCGGGCTATGGGGTTACTCCGGCGGAGGTCTCGCCACCGCGTGGACGGCGGAGGTCAGCGCGGACTACGCACCCGAGCTCACCATCGCCGGCGCTGTGCTGGGATCCCCCGTGGGGGACCTGGGACACACCTTCCGGCGACTCAACGGCGGACTGTTCGCCGCCCTACCCGCCCTGGTTGTCGCCGCTCTGTCGCATGTCTACCCAGGCCTTGAGCGCGTCATCGAGGAGCACGCAACACCCCAGGGCAAGGCATTTCTCGGACGGCTCGAAGACATGCCGACCTTGCGGGCCATCGTCGCCATGGCCTTCAAGGACATGGATGATCTGGTGGACCAGCCACTGGACCAGCTCCTCGAGACACTTGAGGTGCAGCACGTCTTCGACAGCATCAAACTCGGCAAGACGGTCCCCACCCCACCCGTCCTGATCGTTCAGGCCGTGCACGACCAGATCATTTCGACCTCATGCATCGACGAACTGGCAGACAACTACCGCGGCGGTGGCGCCCACGTCACCTATCACCGCGATCTGCTCAACGAGCACCTGCTGCTGCATCCCATGTCCGCACCGATGTCGATGGCATGGCTGGGCGCACGATTCAGCGGCGAGGCACTGCCGACGGCACCGCGCCGTACGAGCTGGCCGCTGGCCTTCAAACCCTCGACCTACCTCGGCCTGCTCAAGCTCGGCTGGGTGAGCGCCAAGGTCATGGGCGGACGTCC
Source organism: Mycobacterium sp. D16R24 (assembly GCF_002013385.1). Classification (NCBI taxonomy): domain Bacteria; kingdom Bacillati; phylum Actinomycetota; class Actinomycetes; order Mycobacteriales; family Mycobacteriaceae; genus Mycobacterium; species Mycobacterium sp. D16R24. The sequence continues at coordinate 115,713 of NZ_MAEV01000012.1, forward strand.
CCTCTAAGGACGCTCAGCTGTTCGGCGCGGCGATGGTGGCGTCCACCGCGGCCTTTTTACCTGTCGATGCGACCGATCCGCGTACTCGATGGTGCGCAAGCTGATCGCGTTGCTGGCGGGCGCGAAACCGTCAGGGGTGCAGATGATCCGGGCAACCGTGGCCCGAACTGCCTCATGGTGGCCAGATCGCGCACGATGATGCCCCATGACAACACGATGCGACCACAACACGGAGTACATCTTCGGAGACTCCATCACGTCGCTCACCGAAGACGACATCGGGGTGCACGTGACCTTCGAGCAAGGCCCCGAGCGCCGGTTCGACCTCGTTGTCGGCGCCGATGGCTTGCACTCGAATGTTCGTGGTCTGGCGTTCGGTCCCGAGTCTGGCTGTTCACACTGGCTGGGTGAATACCTGGCGGTCGCATCGATACCCAACTATCTCGATCTGGCCGACCGCGCGGTGATGTTCTCGAAGGTCGACCGAATGGCAGGCATATACAGCACCGCTCAGCTCCCGGATGCTCGGGCGTTCTTCCTCATTCCGTACTCCCGAGCCACTCGACTATCACCACCGGGACATACCGCGGCAGAAGGAACTCTTGCGGGACGTATACGCCGACTTCGGCTGGGAGGTGCCCCGCATGCTGGCGGAGGTCGACGCGACCGTCACCTTCTACATGGACTCCATTACCCAGCTGCGGATGACCACCTGGTCGAAGGGCCGCATAACGCTCGTCGGCGACGCCGGATACTGCCCCGGCCCCGCCGTGGGCGGAAGTGCCAGCCTCGCAGTCGTGGGGGCGTAGGTACTCGCCGGGGAAATCGCGACCGCCGCAGGTGATCACACCCGCGCCTACCCCGCCTGCGAAGCGGCCATGGCGAGCACGTGCACCGCAGCCGCCGCCTGGCTCTCACCCCGTCGGGCACCCTGGTGCCCAAGAGCCGTGTCGGCCTGTGGACTCTTGTTCACGGCGCACGAATCCTTGGCCATTTGCCATCACCACTGGCCCGCATTGCCTCGCGGCTGGTCGCGGCACGCGCGCTCAATATCCACGACACCTTCGCCATCCGTGACTACCAGGGGCTCGTCCGCCCTTAGCATATTAGCCAGGGCCCGGATCGGAAAGCGCGAGAACATCTTTGGAGACGACGGTTGCTGCGTTGCTGCACGACACCGCCTCGTCGGAATGGCCCGTTCACGCGTGAGTACCCCGTACGCTGACGTCCGGGTCGCTTCGAATCGACAGAGGAGTGAGATGGACCGGACCGCCAATCCCTTGTTCAAGGCGGGTATGGCCGCTATCACCGCGACCGCCCTGGTCGTGGCACCAACGGTGGTTCCGCGCACGCCGCAGGCCATCTCATTGCCCGATATCCGATCCGCCTCAGTTCGTCTGAGCTCGTTCGCATTCCCGCCGCAGACCGGCAAGGCCCCGCTGAGCACATTTGCCGCATTGAAGTTCCCGCTGCCGTCGACCGCCGCCGGGGCGTCCAGCGCGCCGATCACCGATCCCTCTCTCTCGGTGAAGCCGCGTGCGGCGGCCCCCCAGCCTCTCACGCCCTCCGCCGCACCGTCTCGGTCCAGTGCGCCCGCGGCGGCGGCCGCGGGTCCGGCCGTCGCGAACTCCATCACCAACGGCATCGACCAGGCCTACCAGTTCATCCAGTACTGGGTGGACTACGGCGTGGACCTCGCGCAGTGGGGTGCCGGATTTGTTCCCGTCATCGGCGGACTTGTCAGCGCGCAGATCGGCATCGTCTACGACAACCTCATTCGGCCCATCGCCAACAGCTTTGTCTATAACCTCGTCGACCCCATCATCAACGACCCCAGCTTCTCCAACATCGTCAATTCGTTCGGGCGATTCGGTGGTGACATTGTCAACTCCGTCATCAATTTCGCATGGGCAGAGGCACGCTATTTCCTACCGCCGTTGCCGCCCCTTCCCGGTTTGGCCCTGCAAGCGACAGCGGATGCCGTCGGCACGACCCCCACGTCCGTTCACGAGGCATTGGCGCCCTTCACCAAGGCGTTCAAGGATGCAGAGGAACATTTCGCGGAGGCACTGGGTCTGACGAAAATCGATCAGAAGCTGACAAGCCTCGAAAAGACCGGCACCGCACAAGAAACCACTGATGATGCCGCGAAGGACACCATCAAGGGCCCCGCTGTCGATACCAAGGAAGCCAAGGACGTACAGGGTCCTAAGGAACCGGGCCCTCAGGAAGCTGCCGAGAGCACGACGCCCGCCAAGGACAAGACCGTTGCCGTCGTCGACAAGGAGAAGAAGACGGACGAGAAATCCACGTCCAAGAACAAGGAGACCGCGGCGGAAGGCACCAAGGAGTCTCCCAAAGATGCCGCACCCACCCGTACGGTGACCGACGCTCAGGGAACTTCTGGCGAAGCAGCCAAGGAGACCACGCAGGCGAAAGACACTGAGAGTCCCAAGGATTCGGCGAAGAACGACAAGTCGCCCACCGCGGCGGCGGCCAAGGACCAGTCGGACAAGCCGGTCAAGCAGAAGGTTCCCACGGCCACCACCACCGAACACGGCACCATCAGCGCACAAGGCACCGTTCGCGGCCCCATTTCGCAGTCGACCACCGGACAAGCGAGGGCATCCGCGTCGGGTGCCAAGGTCGCAGACAACAAGACATCCGATACCACGTCGACGGACGCCAAGGCCCCCAATACCAAGACAAAGGCTTCGGAGACCAAGGGGCCAGAGACCAAGGGTTCGGAGGCGAAGACCTCCGGCACGAAGCCATCCGAATCCAAGAGTTCCGGATCCAAGTCGCCGAGCACCTCTTCGACACACGACTCGACGAGCAAGTCCTCGGGATCGGGGAACAGCTCGTCCTCATCCGGTGGCGGGAGTTCGAAATCGGGCGGCGGCAGCCACGATTAGGCGTCGCGCGTCTCGCCACCGTTGACGGCGGTCGGTGAGAAATGCTGGAGCAAGAAATCGTTCAGGCGACGGGTGGGCGCCGCGCGGGTGGTGGTGCCCCAGGCGAGGGCAATGGAACGGTGCTGGCCTCCGCCTGCGAGCGGAATTTCGCGGATACCGGGCGGCGTGCGGTCATCATGAGGCAGGAGTGCAATGCCAAGCCCGCGGCTGATGAGTTCGCGGATCGTGCCGAACTCGGTGACTTCGATGGCGATGTTTGGGGTGTATCCCGCTTCGCGGCACCACGTCTCGGTGAGCTGCCGGAGGTTGTAGCTGGGCGGGTTGGCGATGAACGTCTCGCCGGCCAGCTCGTCCAGATGTAGTTCGGCCGCCGCGGCGAGCCGGTGGTGCGCGGGGACCGCGACCTGAATCTGTTGGATACCGATCGTGGTGTGGTGCAGGCGCTCTGGCGCGGGGATCACTACGGCAAGGTCGAGATGGCCGGTCATCAGCTCTGCGCCGAGTTGCGATCCGTGCGCCTGCTTGAGGAGCACCCGGATGCCCGGGTTCCGATGACGGAAGGCGGCGAGCAGATCTGGGATATGACCCGAGCCCATGGTGAGCGGGAATCCGAAACGTACCGTGCCGTGCTCTGGGTCCGCGTCGCCGGTGAGCTCCGCGAGTGTGCGATCGAGCTCGGCGAGAGGTTCACGCGCGCGGGCAGCCAGTCGTCGCGCCTCAGGAGTCAGCCGCACCGTCCTACCGTCGTGAATGAGCAGTGGCACCCCGAGCGCCGACTGCAGCGCGTGAATCCGTCGGCTCATCGACGACTGCGGAATGTCCAGCGCGAGAGCGGCCTGCGTCATGTGTCCGTCGTGGGCGGACAGTTCCACCAGAGCCCGCAGTTGGGGAGCCAGCTGGGACGTCCATCGATCCATTATCGGATGGTACTCCCGCAATCATTCATTGGACGGAATGAATGATTGCGGCGGATGGTGGACCATATGAGCACATTCTCGAGCACGCCAGTCCCCTCCCATGACGATGCCGACGTGGTGCTGATTGGCGGCGGCATCATGTCCGCGACCTTGGGTTCGATGTTGTCGGTCCTGGAACCTGACTGGCGAATTGTGTTGCTGGAGCGGGCCGCTGCGCTCGCCAGCGAGAGCAGCGATGCCTGGAACAACGCCGGTACCGGGCACAGCGGATTCTGCGAACTCAACTACATGCCAGACCCCGGGGACGCCACGAAGCCCGCGGCGATAGCTCGCCAGTTCCACCTGAGCCGTCAATGGTGGTCCTACCTCGCCGACAACGGGCTGCTGCAACCCGCTGCGTTCATTCACGCCGCCGGGCACATGGACGTCGTGTTCGGTCAGCGCGATATCGACTATCTACGGCGTCGCTACGAAACGCTGTCTACAGAGCCGATGTTCGCCGGAATGCGGTTCAGCGATGCCCCCGGCACCATCGAGTGCTGGGCACCGCTGGTAATGCGCGGCCGCACGCCCGATGAGCCCGTCGCCGCCACCCTGCACCCCGACGGAACAGATATCGATTTCGGCGCCCTCACCCATGCGCTGACGCGCATCGTCACCGAACACAGTGGTCAGATCCGCCTCGGCCATGAGGTGCGCACGCTCAACCAAACCAGCGACGGATCATGGATAGTGGGCGGGGCAAATCCCCATGGCCACTTCACCATACGAGCGCGCAGCGTGTTCGTCGGCGCCGGCGGCCACGCACTGCGGCTGCTGCAACGCGCGCGCCTTCCCGAGGTGCGTGGCTACGCGGTCCTGCCCGTCGGCGCAGCCTTCCTGCGGTGCGGGAATCCGGGAGTAGCCGATCAGCACGCGACCAAGGTATACGGCCAAGCGCCCGTGGGTGCGCCACCGATGTCGGTACCGCATCTGGACAAACGCCTGGTTCGCGGTCGGCCATACCTCATGTTCGGACCGTATGCGACCTTCAGCACCAAGCTGCTCAAACATGGCCGGTGGGTGGACTTCTTCACCACGGTGCGGTGGCACAACGTACACGTGATCGCGGCCGCGCTCATCCAGAACCTCGCGCTCATCAGATACCTGATCACCCAGGTGATAGCGGGCCCGCGACAACGCTTTTCGCAGCTGCGCCGGTACTACCCCGCCGCCAGGCCCGGCGATTGGGAACTTGTCCCCGCAGGTCAACGAGCGCAACTCATTACGCCCGACCGTCGACGCGTGGGCGTGCTTCAGCACGGCACCGAACTCGTGGTCAGTGCGGACGGCACCATCGCGGGGCTACTCGGCGCCTCTCCGGGTGCGTCCACCGCAGTCCCGATCATGCTCGACGCCCTCCAACGCTGCTTTCCCGAGCGATGGCACACCTCGTGGCAGACAACGATGGTCGGCGCGATTCCCGGCGCCGGGGACGTCAGCTGGGATCACGCGGCGGTGGCGAGCTCCGTGCGGGTGACCGCGTGCTCGCTGAGGCTCGAGGAGGCTACGCCGTCGAACTAGCGCCTTCCACGGGCGGAACGGTCGCGGGTGCCCGGTAGACGGGGACCTTCACCGGCGGCCAGGCATCGAGATCATCACGGGCACAGGCGACTACACAGAACATGTACGTGACCGCCGCCAGACACGGCGCCAGCGCGAGCGTGACCGCGATCTGTGCCGTCGTGTGACCGTAGAACACCGCGGGCGCCTCGACGACATACTTGATGCGATGCCCCTCTTCGAGCCGAGCACCCGCGATATCCAGTACGCCATAACGCAACCGGACCAGCGCGGCTCCGACACCCGCCGCCACCTCCGAGCCCGCAAGGGCACCTAAGGTGAGCGCGCCCACCATCATCGGGCCACGGTGTGAACGCCATTGCCAGGCCGCGGCAGACACGATCACCGCGACCACCGTGGCCATCCCCATCAGCATGGTGGTCGCGATGAAGTAGTTGTCGGCCTCATTGCCCAGGTGCACAAACACCCGGCCGTTATCGCGCGTATCGGCGATGGCTCCGTGCACACCCGGAGCGATGACGCTCCACAACGCTCCCACCAACGCCCCGGCGGCAGTGAGCCCGCCGAGCACGATCGCGGCCGCGCGAAGATGCGAAAAGCGCGGCGGTGCCACCTGATCCACGATATGCGAGGTGGCAGTCACGGGCGTCAACGGCTCGTCACTTGTGCTCATCGGAACCAACGGCTCTTCGCTCGCGCTCATCGGCACCGATGGCTCTTCGCTGGCGCTCATCGCTGCTCGAGCTGCTTGGAGTCCGCCTCGCCGTGTCGGGAGCATTTGGCGTGCCAGCCGTCCGGGCGCACCTGCACGATCATCCGCCGCCCGCATGCCGCACAAAACCGCGGTGGCTCCAACCCAAGCTGTGCCGCCGTCGGCACAAACAGTCCAGTCGACCCGTCCATTGATTCGCCGGTGTACACGTTGTACTTACCGGCGGCTACCGGTTCTGTACCCATCACGTACAGGCTATTGGTCACAGGCTGCTGTTGAGTGCCTTGATCGGCATCTGCAGATCGACGAGCAGTTCCAGGTCCGCCTCGGCCGGACGGCCCAGTGTCGTCAGGTAGTTGCCGACGATGACGGCATTGATACCGCCCAGAATGCCCTGCTTGGCACCCAGATCACCCAGGGTGATCTCCCGTCCGCCGGCGAAGCGCAACATCGTGCGCGGCAGCGCGAGACGGAATGCAGCCACGGCACGCAGTGCGTCCGCGGCGGGGAGCACCTCGAGGTCGCCGAAGGGCGTCCCGGGGCGCGGGTTCAGGAAGTTCAGCGGAACCTCATCGGGTTCCAGCTCGGCCAGGTTCGCGGCGAATTCGGCGCGCTGCTCCAGCGTCTCGCCCATGCCGAGGATGCCGCCGCAGCAGACCTCCATGCCCGCCTCGCGAACCATCCTGAGGGTGTCCCAACGCTCCTCCCAGCTGTGCGTGGTCACCACATTTGGGAAATGCGACTTGGCGGTTTCGAGGTTGTGGTTGTACCGGTGCACACCCATCGCCGAGAGACGGTCGACCTGCTCCTGGGTCAGCATGCCCAGCGAGCAGGCGATCTGAATGTCGACCTCATTGCGGATGGCCTCGATACCGGCCGCGACCTGAGCAAGCAGGCGCTCGTCGGGACCGCGAACGGCCGCCACGATGCAGAACTCGGTGGCACCGGACTTCGCGGTCTGTTTGGCGGCCTCGACCAGGCTCGGGATATCGAGCCAGGCGCTGCGCACAGGGGACGCGAACAGACCGGACTGTGAACAGAAATGGCAGTCCTCGGGGCAGCCACCGGTCTTGAGGCTGATGATGCCCTCGACCTCGACCTCCGGGCCGCACCACTGCATCCGAACCTCGTGCGCGAGCGCCAGCAGCTCTTCCAGGCGGTCGTCGGGGAGCTGAAGCACCCGCAGCACCTGATCCTGGGTGAGACCTACCCCCTGCTCGAGCACCTGCTCGCGGGCGATGGCCAGTACGTCGCGATCGGTGTCGCCCGCGGTGGTTGCTTCGGCTGCCTGAGTCACGCAGCACTCCTCACAGTGTCTTGTCTTTGTGTCTAGTCTCTGACGGTCCCAATCCTGAACGGTGTTCAGGTTAGAGTATTGCCATCACCGAGCCAAACAAGGGGCGTACCGCCCCGCTTAACCGACACGACCTGGTGCGCCGGGCCACCGCGATTCTGGACGACTACGGAATCGCGGATCTGACGATGCGCCGGCTCGCCCGCGAACTCGATATCGCACCGAGCGCACTCTACTGGCACTTCGCGAACAAACAGCAGCTGCTCGGCGCGGTCGCCGATCATGTGTTGGCGCCGTTGGCGGAAACCGACTGTCGTGATGTGCCGTGGCAGCAGCGCGTCGATTTCCTGTGCTCCGCGCTGCGCGACGCACTGCTATCCCACAAGGACGGCGCGGAGTTGGTGTCGGCGAGCTTCGCCTCGGGCCAAACCTCCCATATGATCGCGGTGCTCAATCGCCTGGCCGAGGCCGCTGTCACCTCGGGACTAGGTGCGGTACCCGCCGCACTGGCCGCCCGCAGCATCGTCTACTACGTGCTGGGTTATGTCGCCGACGAACAGTCTCGGCTGCAGTGGGACTCTGCCGGCGCGCTGGAAGATGGCCAGTCGTTCCTCGCCGACGGCGCGGCGCTGGCAGATCCCACCGCCCAGTTCGGTTTCGGAGTGCGCCTGCTTGTGGACGGGATCGACCAATTGGCCCGCCAGTCCAGCCCAATCAGCTAGCGGCCACCAGCTCGGCCACCCACTGCGGGTCGAAGAGCGCCATGCTCATCTCGGCGAACACCGCGGGCATCAGCCGTGCGGCCCCCTCCGGAATCACCGCACGCACCGGTGTCTTGAACTGATTTGCCAGTTCCTCACGGTTGAGTCGCTGCGGCAAGTCCGGCTCTGCCGGGAAACTCCCCACCACCAAGCCGGCGCAGGGAACCGACTGCGCCGCAAGGGCTTCCAGCGTGAGGGCGGTGTGATTCAGGGTGCCCAGGTCGGCGGTCGTCACCACCAGCACCGGCGCGTCGAGAACAATCGCCAGATCGCGCAGCGTCTTACCGCCCGCGGCCAACTCCACCAGCAGACCACCGGCTCCCTCAACCAGCGTCAATGCCCCGGGGCGATCGAGGGCGAATATCGACGTGGCCATCTGTACGTGGTCGAGCAGGGCCAGACCGGCCCGCGACGCCGCCGCCACGGGAGCCAGCGGTTCGGGATAACGCGCCAAGGTCTCGACGCGTGTCACTCCGGACAGGCGGGAAACCTCATCGGCGTCGCGGTCCTCGCCGGTCTGCACCGGTTTGCATACCGTCACCTCGATACCCTGGCTCACCGCGGCCGCAGCCAGCGCCGCCGTTGCCACCGTCTTTCCCACCCCGGTCGATGTTCCGGTGACCAGGAGGACCGTCACCGGCGGGCCAGCGCCAATACTCCGGCGAGCACCTCGCGTACGCGATCCATATCGGCGTCGGTGAGCGAGGCCCGGGCCGTCAAGCGCAGCAGTGACTGCCCCTCGGGGACCGACGGCGGACGGAAACAGCCCACCCGCACCCCCTGATCCAGGCATGCCTTGGCGGCGTTGAACGCGATCGTCGGGTCACCGAGCACCACCGGCACCACCGCGGATTCGGGAGTGTCCGCCAAACCGCACCACTGACCCAGCGTCGCCGCGTGGTCGAGCACTGCGCGGACCCGTTCCGGTTCGTCAGCCATGAGCCGCAGCGCCGCCAACGCCGACCCGACCGCGGCCGGCGCGAGCCCGGTGTCGAAGATGAATGGCCGGGCGGCATCGATGAGGTGTGCCCGGACCGACTCCGACCCCAGCACCGCCCCACCCTGGCTGCCCAGGGCCTTGGAGAGCGTGACGGTGACGACCAGATCGTCGGGACCGGCAAGACCGACTTCGGAGACCAGACCGCGGCCACCGACCCCGCGTACGCCGAGTCCGTGTGCCTCGTCGACAAGTAACACCGCTCCGTGACTACGGCAGACCCGGTGCAGCTCGGTCAGGGGCGCGAGCGCACCATCGGCACTGAAGACCGCGTCGGTGAGAACCAGTGCGCGTTCCTCGGGACGGTGCGCCAGGGCCGCCGCCACTGCCTGGGTATCGCGGTACGGAGTCACGACCACCCGTGCCCGCGACAGGCGGCACGCGTCGATCAGTGAGGCATGGGTACGCGCATCGGAGACGATGAGCGTACCGGGACCGGAAAGCGCGACGACCGCTCCGAGATTGGCGGTGTAGCCCGAGGAGAACACCAGCGCCGACGGCGCTCCCATAAAGGTCGCAAGCTCGTGCTCCAGCTCTTCATGCAGCGCGGTGTTGCCGGTGACCAGGCGTGAACCGGTGGATCCGGCACCCCACATCCGCAGCGCCTCGACGCCGGCTTCGATGACCTGCGGATGGCACGCGAGGCCCAGGTAGTCGTTGGACGCCAGATCGATCTCGGGCTCGGCGGCGCTACGGGTACGAAGCCGGCGGCGCAGTCCGGCAGCTTTCCGTTGACGCTCGACCTCACCCAACCAGGCAAGCGGTGATGATGCCTCGGCCATCGATGAGCCGCTTGCGCGAAGATCATCAGACACCGGCGCCTCCTCTCCTGAACGGTGTTCAGGTTAGCGCACCGCCGACGTGGCTCCTACCGCCGTCGCCGCGCTCACCATCGCGTGTGTGATTCGGTGGATCTCGTCCTGATCGCAGACGTACGGCGGCATGGTGTAGATCAAGGTCCGGAAGGGGCGCAGCCATACGCCTTCGTCCAATGCCGCGTTGGTAGCGATGCGCATACCGTCCGCGCCCAACGAGTTTTCCATGTCGATGACGCCAATCGCACCACACACGCGCACGTCGGCGACCCCGTCGAGATCCGCGGCGGGCGCCAGGCCCGCGCGTAATCCCCCGGAGATCTCTGCGATCCGTGACTTCCAGTCACCGGAGAGCAGCAATTCGATCGAGGCGACCGCCACCGCACACGCCAACGGGTTGGCCATGAAGGTCGGACCGTGCATGAGTGCGCCCGCCGTGCCGTCACTGATGGTGCGCGCGATCTTAGCGGTACACAGGGTGGCGGCCAAAGTGAGATAACCGCCGGTCATGGCCTTGCCGACGCACATGATGTCGGGGCTCACCCCGGCATGATCGGCGGCGAATAGCTCACCGGTGCGCCCGAAGCCCGTCGCGATCTCATCGAAGATCAGCAGCACACCGTGCCTGTCACACATGGCGCGCAGCTCTGCAAGGTAGCGCGGATCGTGGAAACGCATCCCCCCGGCACCCTGCACCATCGGTTCCACGATGACGGCGGCAAGTTCTGCAGCATGCTCGGACAGCTCTGCCTCGAAACGCTCTGTGTACTCCTCGTCGTACGCACTGGGGACCCGTTCGGCGAAGATCTGTTTGGCCAGCACATCGGTCCATAACGAGTGCATGCCGCCCTCGGGGTCACACACGCTCATCGGGGTGAAGGTGTCCCCGTGATAGCCCCCGCGCCAGGTCATCAGCCGATGCTTGGCGGGCAGTCCGAGGCTGCGCCAGTACTGCAGCGCCATCTTGATCGCCACTTCCACCGACACGGATCCGGAGTCAGCGAAGAAGACCGTTTCCAGACCGGGCGGGGTCAGCTCCACCAGCAGCTGCGCGAGCCGCGCGGCGGGCTCGTGGGTAAGCCCCCCGAACATGACGTGGCTCATCGACGCCACCTGCTCGATTACCGCGCGATCCAGTTCGGGGTGACCGTGGCCGTGAATGCACGACCACCACGAGCTCATCGCGTCGAGCACCTCGACGGGATGGCCATCGCGCACCACGGTGATGTTCGGACCACTGGCACTGGTCACCACCAGCGGCCGCTGGGTTATGTCGGGATCGCCGATACTGCTGTACGGATGCCACACATGCGCAGCATCGACCGCTTCGACCTCATCCGGTGTCAACCTCGGCACAGTCGTCGAGCCTGTCACAAACCCTCGGTGCGGAGCCATTCGCCTCGCGCGTACACGCCGTTGGCGCGCACCTGCAGTGACTCTCGGCAACCATGGGTACATTGGGGGCGAAAATGTTCTTCGTCTCAGCAACCAAGCCTATGACCGATCCCGAGGTGCCACCCGCCCCGGCGGTTGACGCCACCCCAAAACCGAAGAGCGACAAGGGATTTTACCGCTACGACCTCGATGGTTTACGCGGTATTGCCATTTTTCTGGTCGCGGTGTTTCACGTGTGGTTCGGCCGGGTGTCGGGCGGAGTTGACGTCTTCTTAACCCTTTCGGGTTTTTTCTACGGCAGCAAGCTACTTCGCACAGCGACCACACAGGGAGCATCCCTCAACCCGGTACCGGTCCTGAAACGACTGGTCCGACGCTTGCTCCCCGCACTGGTTCTGGTGTTGGCGGCCTGCGCCGTACTCACTGTTCTGGTGCAACCCGAAACTCGGTGGGAGACGTTCGCCGAGCAGAGTCTGGCCAGCCTGGGCTACTACCAGAACTGGGAGCTCGCCGATACCGCCGCCGACTATCTGGCGGCCAGCGAATCGGTGAGCCCGCTTCAGCACCTCTGGTCGATGTCGGTGCAGGGGCAGTTCTATGTGGGCTTCCTGGCCTTGGTGTACCTACTTGCCGTTCTTCTGCGCAAACCACTCGGCCGGTACATGCGCCCCGTCCTCATCGTCGTCATCGCGGGCCTGACCGCCGCGTCCTTCGGATACGCGATCTACGCCCATCTCGACTTCCAGTCGATCGCCTACTACAACACGTTCGCTCGTGCCTGGGAGCTGCTGCTCGGTGTGCTGGTAGGCGCGTTGGTGGCGGGGACGCGCTGGCCGATGTGGCTTCGCCAGGTGCTCGGCACCATCGCAGTGGCGGCGATCCTGTCCTGCGGCGCGCTCATCAACGGTGTGCGCGAGTTCCCGGGCCCGCTGGCGCTGGTGCCCGTCGTCGCCACCCTCGTCCTCATCTTGTCGGCGGCAAACCTTTCCACAGAAACGCCACAACCGATCGCCAACCGACTCCTCGCCACCAGGCCGCTGGTCGAGCTGGGGTCGCTGGCCTACTCGCTGTATCTGTGGCATTGGCCGCTGCTGGTCTATTGGTTGGTCTACAGCGGACAACCCAAGGTCTCGTTGTGGGAGGGTGCAGCCATCCTCGGAATCTCCCTGGCACTGGCCTACCTAACCAACAAGTATGTCGAGACTCCCCTGCGTTACCCCCGGCCACTCCCAGAATCCTCCTCACTGTGGACCCGGCTGCGCCGCCCCACCCTGGCCCTAGGCGCAGCGATCGTGTTGATGGCGGTCGCGCTGACCGCCACCTCGTTCACGTGGCTCGAACACGTCACCGTGCAGCGGTCCAACGGCAAGGAGCTCTCCGGTCTGCGTCCTCGGGACTACCCGGGCGCGGGGGCTCTGCTGTATGGCGACCGGGTGCCCGATCTGCCGATGCGGCCCACCACACTGGAGGCCTCCGACGATCTACCGATCACCACTGAGCAGGACTGCATCAGTGATTTCCGGAATCGCGCAGTCATCACCTGTACCTACGGCAATCCGCACGCCACGCGAACCATCGCACTGGCAGGCGGGTCGCATGCCGAACACTGGATCACCGCGCTCGACATCCTGGGACGCCAGCACAATTTCAAGATCACCACCTATCTCAAGATGGGCTGCCCGCTCAGTACCGAAGAGGTCCCCCGTATTGCCGGGTCGAACGACCCGTACCCCGATTGCAAGAAGTGGGTCGACGAGGTGATGTCGCGGTTGATCAAGGAACACCCCGACTACGTGTTCACCACCACCACCCGCCCCCGTTCGGCCCTGGGTACCGGTGATGTGATGCCCGATAGCTATGTGGGCATCTGGACCGCGTTCGATGAGGCTGGAATCCCTGTCCTCGGAATGCGCGATACCCCCTGGCTGATCGACAGGGACGGCACCACCTACACCGCTGCCGATTGCCTCTCAGCGGGCGGAAACTCCGATTCGTGCGCCATGGATCGCAACCGCGCGCTCGATGACGTGAATCCCACGCTCGCCATCGCGAACCAGTTCCCGCTGCTGAAAATCCTCGACATGACCAAAGCGGTATGCCGTACGGACAAATGTCGCGTAGTGGAAGGAAACGTGTTGGTGTATCACGATTCTCATCACATCTCGGCGACCTATATGCGGACCATGGCCAAGGAACTGGGACGGCAGATCGCGCTCGCGACCGGCTGGTGGCGGGCGGCGGCGCCGGGCAAGTGAGGCGCGCGGTCCCGACCACGGACCGATAGGGTCTATCAGCATGACCCTGCCACCGCTTCAGGTATGGCCGGGAAATCCGTATCCGCTGGGTGCCACCTACGACGGGGCCGGCACCAACTTCTCACTGTTCTCCGAGGTGGCCACGGCCGTCGAGCTGTGTCTCATCGCCAAGGACGGCGCCGAGACCCGGGTATCCCTCGATGAGGTCGACGGGTACGTGTGGCACTGCTATCTGCCGACCATCTCCCCCGGCCAGCGTTACGGATTCCGGGTGCACGGGCCCTGGGATCCCGAGAACGGGCACCGCTGTGACCCGGGCAAACTGCTGCTCGACCCGTACGGCAAGGCGTTCCATGGCGAATTCGGCTACGTCCCCGATACCAACCCGCCGCTGCTGTCCTACCAGACCGACCCACTGAACACCGAAACACTTGTCGCGCGAGACTCGCTGGGCCACACCATGACCTCCGTCGTCATCAACCCATACTTTGACTGGGGTTCGGATCGTCGCCCGCGCACCCCGTACCACGAGACCGTCATCTATGAAGCCCACGTCAAGGGCATGACACAGACACATCCCGGGGTTCCCGAGGAGCTCAGGGGCACCTACGCCGGTTTGGCTCATCCGGTCGTGATCGACCACCTGCGTTCCCTCGGGGTCACCGCTATCGAACTGATGCCGGTGCACCAGTTCTTCCACGACAGCCGATTGATCGCCCTTGGGTTACGAAACTACTGGGGGTACAACACTTTCGGATACCTGGCTCCGCACGCGGGGTATGCGTCGTCCCCGCGTGCCGGTGGTGCCGTCGCCGAGTTCAAGGCAATGGTGCGCGCTCTGCACGAGGCGGATATCGAGGTCATCCTCGACGTCGTCTATAACCACACGGCTGAGGGCGACCACATCGGTCCCACCCTGAGTTTCCGCGGCATCGACAACCGCGCCTACTACAAACTCAACGACGACAACCTTGCGCGGTACACCGACTACACCGGCACGGGGAACAGTCTCAATGCCCGCCACCCCCACACGTTGCAGCTAGTCATGGACTCACTGCGCTACTGGGTCACCGAGATGCATGTCGACGGCTTCCGCTTCGACCTGGCCTCAACCTTGGCCCGCGAGCTGCACGACGTCGACCGGCTCTCGGCCTTTTTCGATCTGGTCCAGCAGGACCCCATAGTCAGCCAGGTCAAACTGATCGCCGAGCCGTGGGATATCGGCGAGGGTGGATACCAGGTCGGCAACTTCCCCGGGCTGTGGACCGAATGGAACGGCAAGTTCCGAGATACCGTCCGTGACTACTGGCGGGGACAGCCCGCCACGCTCGGAGAATTCGCCTCCCGGCTCACCGGATCGTCCGACCTGTACGAGGCCACCGGGCGCCGCCCCAGTGCGAGCATCAACTTCGTCACCGCGCACGACGGCTTCACGCTGCGAGATCTGGTCTCGTACAACGAAAAACACAACGAGGCCAACGGCGAGAACAATAAGGACGGGGAAACCTACAACCGCTCCTGGAACTGCGGTGTGGAGGGGCCCACCGATGACGCGGCGATTGTCGCGCTGCGCGCGCGCCAGATGCGCAATATCTTCGCGACGCTGGTGCTGAGCCAGGGAACCCCGATGCTCTCTCACGGCGACGAGATCGGCCGGACCCAGCAGGGCAACAACAATGCGTACTGCCAGGACTCGCCGCTGTCGTGGATGGACTGGGCTTTGGCGAAGACGAACTCCGACCTGCTGCAATTCGCCAGAACGGTGATCGCGCTACGCAAGCAGCACCCGGTGTTCCGGCGCCGCCGGTTCTTCGCCGGACGTCCGATCCGGGAAGGTGAGGAAGTACGCGATATCGCCTGGCTGACACCCGCCGGCGAGGAAATGACCACCGCCGACTGGGACAGTGGTTTTGGTAAGAGCCTGGCCGTCTTCCTCAACGGCGATGCAATTCCCGAACCCAACGCGCGCGGCGAGCGCGTATCCGGAGACTCATTCCTGTTGTGCTTCAACGCCTACGACGAGCCGCTGGATTTCGTGACACCCGAAGGCGACTACGCGGCGCAGTGGACCGCGGTACTTGACACCGGCGAACCGGACGGCCAGTGCTCGGCGGTAGTCGACGCGGGCAAAGCCGTGCGCGTGCAGGACCGCGCCCTCGTCGTGCTGCGCAAGAGCGGATAGCCGGCGCTACGTCAGGTAGCGAAACGCCGCCGAACCCGGTTCCAGCCGTTCGATATCCAGATCGGACACCTGCATCCGATCCAGCAGGCCCGCTAGATCGTCGGCATAGCTGAGCTCGATGCCCACCAGAGCGGCACCCATCTCGCGATTGTTCCGTTTGACGTACTCGAACAGCGTGATGTCGTCGGTGGGGCCGAGTATTTCCCCGAGGAACCGGCGCAACGCGCCCGGCTCCTGCGGGAAGTCGACGAGGAAGTAATGCTTGAGTCCAAGGTGCACCAGGGAGCGTTCCAGGATCTCGCCGTATCGCGAAACATCGTTGTTGCCACCGGAAATCAGACAGACAACCGTCTCGCCCGGCGCCAGGTCCAGCTCTGCCAACGCCGCAACCGACAGTGCCCCGGCGGGCTCGGCGATGATGCCCTCGTTCTGATAGAGCTCGAGCATCGCCGTGCAGGCCGCACCTTCGTCGACGGTCATCAAGGTGAGCGTTTCGCCCGCCGCGGCCAGCAGGCGGTACGGAACCGCCCCGGCGACCTTTACGGCGCAGCCGTCTACAAAGGGGTCGACATGGTCGAGCGGGACCGGCCCACCGGCCCGCATGGCGGCCGCCATACATGCGGCGCCCGCCGGCTCAACGCCTATGACCCGTACCTGCGGAGCCCGTTCCCGCAGGTACGTGACAATTCCGGAGATACATCCACCGCCGCCGACGGGGACCACCACCACATCCGGCTGAACGTCCAACTGGTCGAGGATCTCGGCGGCAATGGTGCCCTGCCCGGCGATGGTTCGGGGATCGTCGAACGCCGGGACCAGGGTCGCACCGGTACGTTCGACATCGGCCTTGGCCGCCGCGGCCGCCTCGTCATAACCGTGCCCCACCGCGATGAGATCCACGAATCCGTTGCCGTGGTAGATGATTCGTTGCCGCTTCTGCTTCGGAGTCTTGCTGGGGATGTACACACGGCCATGCACGCCCATCGACTTGCACGCCAGCGCGAATCCCTGCGCGTGGTTACCCGCGCTGGAGCACACCACACCGGCGGCCTTCTCCTCATCGCTGAGCTGCATCAAGAGGTTGAAGGCGCCGCGCAGCTTGTACGACCGAACCGACTGCAGATCTTCACGCTTGAGGTACACGTTGGCACCGGTCAGCACGGAGAGGCGATCGGCGTGCTGAACGGGAGTCGGGTGCACCACCTCGTCGATGCGTTTGGCCGCCGCATCGATATCGCCGGCAGTGACGGCCTGGGCCGTGCTCAAGAGACGGGCGTCAGCACGAAAACCGGGATCTGACGGTCGGTCTTGGTCTGGTATTCCGCATACGGCGGGTACGCCTCCACGGCACGGTCCCACCATGGCGCCTTCTCGTCGCCGAAGACCTCGCGGGCTTGGTAGTCCTTGGTGGTGCTGCCGTCCTGCAGCTCGACGAGCGGGTTCTCTTTCACGTTGTAGTACCAGACGGGGTTTTTGGGCGCTCCGCCGAGCGAGGCGACAATGGCGTATTCGCCGTCGTGCTCCACCCGCATCAGGGCGATCTTGCGCAGTTTGCCGGACTTGGCACCGAGTGAAGTCAGCAAGATAACCGGCATGTCCACGATGGTGATGCCGTCGGTGGTCCCGCTCTCGATAATCTTGGCCACCTGCTTCTGCGACCAATCGAGTCCACTGGGTTCGTATTCACCGGTTAATGGCATGCCGACAACTGTATCGCTCCACCTACCGGGGAATCACGCCGATAACGCGGAACGCCCGGGTGTCCGGCCTGCACCGGACACCCTGTGACGTTAGTTCTGTCACCCACGATCGAAGTGTTCGGTTGACCGAACTTCCCCGTTAGGCATATCCTCTTTTCATGACGACCTTCGAACGCGCGGCACATGAGGTGCGGTCGGTGGATGTCTCGGACGTCACATGGGCCCCTTACAAGCTGCTCGCGCTCGCGGTAGGCACGGCAGTCTTCGTGGTCGCCCTCTTGCTGGTAGCGTCAATGTCGACCGCGGTGCTCTCCGCTAGCGCCGTGGCCAGTATGGCCTGGCTCGCGGGCTCGCTCATTCACTGAGCAGAACCTGCCCACGGGGTGTAATACATCCCCATGTCTTCGCCAAGTGAATCGGCTGCCGAACATCCTGTCGGGCACCGCATGGAGCGGCTTGCCCATGAGGTCACCGATGACGTGCTGGCCGCCGAAAGACATCTGCCGTCCTGGCTGCGCCCGGGTGCCCCCGAAAGTCGAATACCGGTTCTCATTGCTCTTATCGCGGCGATTGGCCTGCAGCTAGCGATCCCCGCACAGTTCACTCTGACGCCGCGCTGGCCGTTACCCGCTCTCGAGTCAGCGCTACTGCTCGTTCTGGTGATCCTCAACCCGTTAAAGTTCACGCGTTCAACAACTCTCGGGCGTTGGGCCACCTATCTTCTGATCGCTGCCATTACCGCCGATAACACTATCTCGGCGGCACTGCTCGATTACAAGATCGTGACGGGGCAGATGGGTGACAACCCACGCGTGCTCCTCGGCAGTGGCCTGGCGATCTTCATCACCAACGTCATCGTATTCGGCATGTGGTACTGGGAGTTTGACCGTGGCGGCCCCTTCGCGCGCCGCACGCCCCAGCGGCCGCATCCTGACTTCATGTTTCCCCAGATGGCCAATCCCGAACTCGCGCCGCCAGATTGGCGGCCGAAGTTCCCCGATTACCTGTACGTGAGCTTCACCAACGTCGTCGCGTTCTCCCCCACCGACACCATGCCACTCTCGCGGTGGGCCAAGATGTTGATGACGCTGCAATCCATCGTGGCACTGTCCACGGTGGCACTGGTGCTTGCCCGCGCCGTGAACATCCTGGGCTAGCCGTGATCCCACAGAACTCCGTCCCGACATCGGACGTCCCCGGGACCCTCAATCGGGTTCTTCACCTGGCCACGATGATCGCGGTGAATACGATTCCCGTCACCGGCTGGTTCGTGGGCGGATGGTCGGCCGGTACGACGCTCGCGGTCTACTGGTTCGAGACCGTGGCGGCTTCCCTGTTCGTCGCAGTCCGGGCTCTTCTACACAAGCGGTGGCATCCGCGACACGGACACTACCGATACGAGGCGCCCGGACCGGACCAGAGTTACTCGCGAACCTCCTTCGTCAGAGGATTCCTGTTCACGACTCTCGCCTTCTCGGCGGCCCATGGGTTCTTTCTCGCGGTCATCATTTTTCTGCTCACCCACAACGGCAAGGCCGCACTGATCGGTATCGACTGGCACAGTGTGGCATTCGGGTGCCTTCAGGTACTTGTCGCGCTGGCCGTCGACTTCCTGGTGGATCTTCCCTCCCTGCGCCGATGGTCCTTCTGGCAACTGGAGGTGATGGCGAGTCGCGGGTTTATGCGGGTTGCCGTCGTGCATCTGACCCTGATCTTCGGGATGTTCGCGGTCGCTGTCACCAATGCGCCCTCGGCACTGTTCGGGGTGTTCGTCGTCCTGAAGACCATGTATTCGCTCAGCGTCACCTTCCCGCAATGGGAGCCCGCTACCCCACCGCGCTGGCTCAGTAGCGCGATGAATCGGATCCCGAGCGCACGTCCCGGACTGACCTTCGAAGAGCAATGGGTCAAGGACCGTAAGGCCGAGACCGCACGGCGGAAGAAAAACGAAGAGCCGTGGACGGGGTCGCGGCGCTAATCGCTCGTCAGATGGGGTCGCTGCTGGAGTAGGTGTCGTTCGACTCCGGGCGCGCACCGTAGCGCTGGGCGTATGTCTCGTGCTTGCGCGCATGCTTTTCGCGGTTCCCGATGTCGGCGAGCTTGGGATCCAGATCGTGCTGGGCCAACCGGTAGCGGCGCCAAATCTTATTGAGAGCGTGCGTCATCAGGATCGCCCAGACATAGATGGGCAGGGTGATCGCCACGTGCAGGAGCATTCCGCCCGGCAGGAGCCAGAATGGAGCCAGGATGAAATGGGGCGGGATCACATACCGGATCATGTGCCGCCGAATGGCCCCGGGGCCGGACAGATCGTTGGCCACCCAGTCACGCATCGAGTCGGGCAGGCGTCTTCCGTAGGCGTAGGCGATGCACTGCCCAGCGGTGGGCCGATCGGTCGTCATACAAACTCCTGCGCGTCTGAGGCGGCTCTCGCTGGAGACAGCCCTGCGAATACAGACAGTGCCCCGGCAAGTGCCGTCAGGAACTATAGACGCGCCCCTGTCCTGCAGTGTTGTCGGGTTGCTAATCTTTGCAAGTTGTTGTGTGGTGAGGTGGACTTAATATGGATGCACGTCAGCCGCTGTATCGGATGAAGGCGGATTTCTTCAAAACGTTGGGACATCCCGTGCGGATACGCGTGCTGGAGCTGCTCAGCGAACGCGACCGGGCCGTATCGGAGATGCTGCCCGAAGTAGGTATCGAGGCAGCGAATCTGTCACAGCAGTTGGCCGTGCTCCGACGTGCTGGCCTGGTGACAGCCCGCCGCGAAGGACTCTCCGTGCTGTACACGTTGACATCACCACGAGTGGCGGAGCTGCTGGCGACCGCGCGCACGATCTTGACTGGCCTGGTCGCCGATCAGGCCGAATGGCTCGACCCCGTCTCCGCGGAACCCGCGGAGGTCGCGCAGAGCCGCCGTGGAGAACTAGCCGCCCAGGCAGCCCGGCCCGAGTAACGCCTTGAGATCCCCCATCAGAGCCGACGACGGCGTCACCCGAAGCGACTGATCGAGCTCAAGCGTGGTGACGCGCTCCCCACTGATCAAACGCAGATGAACCTGGTTGGTACCGGGATGCCGCGCCAGCACTTGCTTGAGTGCGGTGACCTTGTCGATGGTGCACTGCCTCGTCGGCAATGTGACGGCGACAGGACGGTCGTCGGATGCCTGCGAGAAGTCGGGCACCACAAGGTCATTGGCGATCAGGGAGATTCTGTCATCGCGTATCGCCACCTTCGCGTTCACCAGAACCACCGCGTCGTCGGCTATCTCGGCGCCGTAGACCGAGTAGGCCTGCGGGAAGAAGAGCACCTCGATACCACCCGTGAGGTCCTCCAGCTGCGCGGAGGCCCAGGGCATGCCGTTCTTGTTCACGCGACGATTGACCGACGCGAGAATCCCGCCCACCCGCACCTGTGTGTCGTTGGCGATATCGCCTTCGAGGATCGTGGGAATCTGGGTGTCGGTCTGACGGCCCAGCAAGTGCGCCACCCCATTGAGTGGATGCCCGGATACGTACAGGCCCAGCATTTCTCGCTCGAGAGCGAGCTTGTGCTTCTCTTCCCATTCGTCGTCGGGCACCTTGATGGCGAACACGTTGGCCGCGTCGGCGTCGTCGTCTCCCGCACCGCCGAAGAGGTCGAACTGCCCCATCGCTTCGGCCTTCTTGGTGCCCAGCACCGAGTCGACGGCATCGGACTGGACGAGGAACAGCCCCTTGCGGGAATGCCCCAGGGAGTCAAAGGCCCCCGCCTTCACCAGCGATTCCGTGACCTTCTTATTGCAGGCCGCGATGTCAATCTTGTGCAGGTAGTCGGAGAAATCGGTAAAGGCGCCCTTCGATTCTCGGGTCGCGATGAGCGACTGCACCACATTGGCGCCGACATTGCGGACACCACCGAGGCCGTAGCGGATGTCCGCGCCCACCGATGCGAAGTTGTGCACCGACTCGTTGACGTCCGGGGGTAGCACCGTGATGCCCAGACGACGGCAGTCGGCGAGGTAGACGGCGGCCTTGTCCTTGTCGTCGCCCACGGAGGTGAGCAGGCCGGCCATGTATTCGCCCGGGTAATTCGCCTTGAGATAAGCGGTCCAGAACGACACCAATCCGTACCCGGCGGCATGCGATTTGTTGAATGCGTACCCGGCGAACGGAAGAATTGTGTCCCACAACGCCTTAACGGCCTTTTCGGAGAAGCCGTTGTTGGTCATGCCTTCGTAGAAGCCCTTGTACTCGGCCTCCAGGACCTCAAGCTTCTTCTTACCCATGGCCTTGCGGAGCGCATCGGCCTTACCCATCGAGTACGAGGCGACCTTCTGGGCAATCAACATGATCTGCTCTTGGTAGACGATCAGACCGTAGGTCTCCGAGAGGATGTCCTTGAGCGGCTCTTCCAGCTCGGGATGAATCGGCCTGATCGGCTGGCGACCATTCTTGCGGTCGGCGTAGTCGTTGTGCGCGTTCATGCCCATCGGGCCGGGGCGGTATAGCGCCAGCACGGCGACGATGTCGTTGAACCCGGTGGGCTGCATGCGGCGCAGCAGATCCCGCATGGGCCCGCCGTCAAGCTGGAACACCCCGAGGGTGTCACCGCGGGACAGTAATTCGTAGGTGGCCGGATCTTCCAGCGGCAAATGATCCAGGTCCAGGTCGATGCCCCGGTTGGCCTTGATATTGTCCAGCGCATCACCAATGACGGTGAGGTTGCGCAACCCCAGGAAGTCCATCTTCAACAGGCCGATGGCCTCACACGACGGGTAGTCCCAGCCGGTGATGATGGCGCCGTCCTGCGCGCGCCGCCACAGCGGAATGGCCTCGGTGAGTGGCTCCGAGCTCATGATGACCGCGCACGCGTGCACACCGGCGTTACGGATCAGCCCTTCCAGGCCGCGTGCGGTCTGGAAGATGGTGCGCACATCCGGATCGGTGTCGATCAACGTGCGAACCTCGGCGGCTTCCTTGTACCGCTCATGTTCCGGGTCGGTGATACCCCACACCGGGATGTCCTTGGCCATGATTGGCGGTGGCAGCGCCTTGGTGATGCGGTCGGCGATGGCGAAACCTGGCTGCCCGTAGTGGATACGCGCCGAGTCCTTCAGCGCCGCCTTGGTCTTGATCGTGCCGAAAGTGATGACCTGTGCCACCCGGTCACTGCCCCATTTATCGGTGGCATACCGAACCATCTCGCCGCGGCGACGGTCGTCGAAGTCGATATCGATATCGGGTGCCGACGGTCGTTCCGGATTGAGGAAGCGCTCGAACAGCAGCCCGTGCGGGATCGGGTCGATGTTGGTGATGCCGAGCGCATAGGCGACCAGCGATCCAGCCGCCGATCCACGGCCCGGGCCAACCCTGATACCGACTTCCTTGGCATGCGTGACGAGGTCGCCGACGACGAGAAAGTATGCGGGAAAGCCCTTTTGCTTGATGACGTCGAGTTCGTAGTGCGCACGGGTGAAGTACTCATCGGGCACTCCGCCGGCAATGCCGTGGAAGCGACGCTCCAGCCCGCGGTCGACTTCCTTGCGCAGCCAGGAATCCTGGTCTTCACCTTCCGGCACCGGAAACACCGGCATGCGGTCCTTGAAGCTCCAGACATCCTCATACGACTGCACCCGCTCCGCAATGAGCAGGGTGTTGTCACATGCGCCCGGGACGGAGTCGTCCCACAGGTCGCGCATCTCGGACGCCGGCTTCAGGAAGTAGCCGTCACCGTCGAACTTGAAACGCGTGGGGTCCGACATGGTCTTGCCGGTCTGCACGCACAGCAACGCCTCGTGGTTATGCGCGTGGTCCTTGGTGACGTAATGACAGTCGTTGGTGGCCAAGGGCGGTATGCCGAGCTTCTTGCCCACCTCCAGCAGGCCCTCGCGCACCCGGCGCTCGATGGACAGCCCATGATCCATCAGCTCCAGGAAGAAGTTGTCCTTACCGAAGATCTCCTGCCACTTAGCCGCAGCGGCAAGCGCCTCGTCTTCCTGTCCCAGCCGCAGCCGGGTCTGCACCTCACCCGAGGGACATCCGGTGGTGGCGATGATGCCGCTCGCGTGTTCGGCGATGAGCTCGACGTCCATACGCGCCCACTTACCGAGCTGACCCTCGAACGAGGCCAGCGAGGACAGCTTGAACAGGTTGCGCAGGCCCGTCGCATTCTCGGCGACCATCGTCATATGGGTGTACGAACCCGAACCGGACACGTCATCGGACTTCTGTCCCGGATCGCCCCAGAAGACGCGCTTGGTGTCGAACCGCGAGGCGGGTGCGATGTAGGCCTCGATGCCGATGATGGGCTTGACCCCGGTGGCCGTGGCGACGTTGTAGAACTCGCTAGCGCCGTACATGTTTCCGTGGTCGGTCATGCCGACCGCCGACATGCCCAGGCGCTCCACCTCGGCAAGCATCGGCTTGATCTTCGCGGCACCGTCGAGCATCGAGTACTCGGTGTGATTGTGCAGGTGCACGAACGAAGAATTCGAGGAGCTCACACGTGCCTTTCGTACCGACCCTGATTGGGGCGTCAATCGCTAGAGGGGTCAGTTTATTGCGAGGGTCCGACAGACCCGGGCGTGTCGGGGGTGTGTCGTCGGGCTCATCCAGCAACCCGATTCACAGCGGTCACAAAAGCCCCGCCAGCAACGGTTAGCCCGTGGCCCAGCCCGGCGCACAGTTGACATCGACCACGTAGGTCATCGTCTTCTCGACACCGCTGTCGTGGCCGGACCCTTCCCCCTCGATATGAAAGCTGTCATCGTTCCTGGTCGCCTTGATCTGATCACCGACGTTGTCTTCCTGGTGAAGCAAAATGATGAGTTCAACTGTCTGAATATCGAACATCTGGACCGCCAGCGAATCCGGGTCAAGCTTCACCATCGCGTGCCCCCCAGAGACCTTCTTTGGTCCGACGTTGATGAGCAGCTGGGTCACGCCTTGGTTGGTAAAGCAGTAGACCGGGCCGGGCATGTTCAATAGCGTGCCGTCGACCGTGACCCTTGCCGTGCCCGACTGGATGATGTTCGGGTGCCCGCCCCCGGTTTTCAGCGCTTTCACCGCTCTCTGCGGTGGCATCGCGCCAGCGGCGGCGGCCACGATGTTTGCGTCCGCGGCCCTCAATTCCTCTGCGCTGGGCTGCCCCGTGGCCGAAGCGCACCCGGACAGCGCCGTGGCGATCACTGCCGCCCCGATAATCATGTGTCGCAACACTCAATCCCTCCCGTTGATCGGCGCCATTTCGCTCTGCGAAACGGTAGCCCGTCGGCCCGCCGCGCGCTGCAAGATCAGCGAGCCGCGCACGGTGTCGCCCGTGAAGATCGTCAGCGCCGCCCAAATCAGCGCGAAGCCCGCCCAGCGCGCCGGCGACATCGCCTCATGCTTGACCAGCACACCCCACAGCATCTGCAACGTTGGCGTCAGGTACTGCAGGAGCCCGAGAGTTACCAGCGGAATACGTTGTGCCGCAATACCGAATATCAGCAGTGGCAGCGCCGTCACCACACCGCTGAACACCATCAGCGCGGTGTGGCCGTGGGTGTAGCCGAGGAAATGCTGCCGGCCGCTCACACCGAGGAACGCCAGGTAGACGAGGGCGAACGGCGCCGCGACGATTCCCTCGGCGGTCAGACTCACCCGCGGGTCGACGGTGACGGTTTTCTTGATGGCGCCGTATCCCGCGAACGAAACGGCCACTATCAACGTGATGACGGGTAGCTGCCCGTAGTTGATTGTCAGCACCACAACCGCGGTGAAGGCCAGCACGAGAGCCAGCATCTGCCATCGGCTCAATGGCTCCCGGAAAATCAGCACACCCAACAACACCGTCACCAACGGATTGATGAAGTACCCGACGGCCGCATCCAGCACATGCCCGGAGTTGACGGCGTAGATGTAGACACCCCAGTTGAGGGCGATCAGCACCGAGGCGCCGACAAGCAGCCCCCAGTTGCGCAAGCCCATGGTGACCAGATCACGCAGCCGACGAGAGACGGCAACGACAATCACCATCAGCAGCAGGGTCCAGATCATGCGATGCGCCAGGATCTCTACCGCGCTCGCCGGTTGCAACAGAGGGAAGAACGCCGGGAACAATCCCCACATCAAGTAGGCCGCAGCGCCGAATAGGTAGCCGGACTTCAGACGACGGTTCTGCTCAGGAGTGGTAACGGCCCCACTCATCGCAAAACGTCGAGCGCGTGGGCCAGATCCTCCGGATATTCGCTGGTGATCTCGATCCAGCGACCATCTGCCGGGTGGGCGAAGGCCAACGATTTGGCATGAAGCCATTGACGTTCCAACCCGAGCTTGGCGGCCAGCGTTGGATCCGCACCGTAGGTCAGGTCCCCGCAGCAGGGATGTTTGATCGCCGAGAAATGCACCCGGATCTGGTGGGTACGACCGGTTTCCAGGTGTACGTCCAGCAGGCTGGCCGCCACGAACGCCTCAAGGGTGTCGTAGTGGGTAATTGAATGGCGTCCGTCTTCGACGACGGCGAATTTCCAGTCGTGGCCCCGATGACGCCCGATCGGGGCGTCGATGGTGCCGCTGGACGGGTCCGGATGTCCTTGGACAAGAGCGTGATAGCGCTTCTCGACGCGCCGGTACTTGAAGGCGCGTTTGAGCTCGGTATAAGCCTTCTCCGACAGCGCCACGACCATGACCCCAGATGTTCCGACGTCCAGGCGGTGCACGATTCCCTTGCGTTCGGGCACACCGGATGTGGTCATCCGGAAACCGGCGGCCGCCAGCCCGCCGAGCACGGTGGGACCCGACCAGCCGACGGAGGCGTGGGCCGCGACACCGGCCGGCTTGTCGACGGCCACCAAGTCGTCATCGGCGTACAGGATCTTCATGCCCTCGATGGCCTCGACCCGATTCTCCGGCGGGGCTTTGGGCTCGGGGAGCGTCACTTCCAGCCAGGTACCCGCGCTGAGTTTCTCGGATTTGGTGACCACGACCCCATCCAGAAGCACGGCGCCCTCTTCGGCGAGAGTGGCCGCAGCCGTGCGGGACAGGCCGAGTAGGCGCGCCAGCCCGGCGTCCACGCGCATACCGGAGAGGCCGTCGGGCACCGGCAGGGAGCGCGAGGTCATGAGGGCTTGGTCTGGGAAGCTTGCGCGTCGGCGTTCTTAGTGTCCGCGTGGTCGCTCCGATCCTCGGCCGGGCGCTCGCCCGCCTCGCTCGATGCTCCTCGCGTCGAGCGCTCGTCGCTGTCGTAGTCGTATCCGAACAGCGAGAGCGCCACCAGCAGAATCGCTCCACCCACCACCGCGGGGTCGGCGACGTTGAAGACCGGCCACCACCCCACCGACAGGAAGTCGACCACATGGCCGCGTAGCGGTCCGGGGCCTCGGAAGAACCTGTCGATGAGATTGCCCAGCGCGCCGCCGAGGATCATGCCCAGACCGATGGCCCACCATGTGGAGACCAACCGGCGGCCGATAAGCAGGATTCCCGCCACCACCGACATCGCGATGAGGGTCAGCACCCAGGTGTATCCGGTGGCAAAGGAGAACGCGGCACCGGAGTTGCGTACCAGCGTCCAGGTGACGGTGTCGCCAATGATTGGCACCGGCTTGCCCGGCTGCAGCAGTTTGACGGCAAGGACCTTGGTGACGACATCCACCGCGAGCACCACCGCCGCCACGATGAGCAGCAGTTTTATCCGCCGCTTGGGCTTCGGGGCGGTCTCGGGCTCGTCACTCACGTCACCCATCATCCCCTACTCAGCGGGGCACACCGCGCAGCCTGTCTGCGATGATCGCCGCTGTGCCCGACGTTGTTCGCCCCAGAGGCTCATCACCGACCCTTGTGCTGCTGACCACAGGCGGAACCATCGCGACCGCGGTAGACAGTGATGGCATCGCCCGCCACCGCAGTTCGGGAGACGACCTGCTCGCCGCCTCCGGCCACGGCAATGTCGCAGTCCACGATCTGATGGCCATCGACAGCGCGGAAATGACCCCGCAGCGCTGGCAACAGATCGCCGCCGCTATCCGCGGACATGTCGCGAGCGGGGCCACCGGGGTCGTCATCGCACACGGAACGGACACGTTGGAAGAGACCGCGCTCTGGCTCGCGCTGACGTGCGCGGTGCCGGTACCCGTCGTTCTCACCGGGGCGCAGCGCAGTGGCGACCACCCAGAATCTGACGGGCCGGGCAATCTGCGGGATGCGTTGACGGTGGCCGCGAGCGGTGAGGCTCTGGGCGTGGCGGTGTGTTTCGCCGGGCAGGTGTATCCGGCGCTGGGCATCCGCAAGGTCGATCTGGCAGCACCCGCCGGCTTCGCCGGTGTCGCCCCCATCGGTCATGTGCGCGACGGCGTGTTCGTACAGAACGGCGACGCACCCTCGCCGTTCCTGGGCACCGTGACCCGCGCTGCGTTACCCCGCGTTGACATCGTGAGCCTCTACCCCGGTGCCGACGGTGCGGCAGTCGACTCCTATGTGCGCGCCGGCGCACAGGGACTGGTGCTGGAATCGATGGGCGCCGGCAACGCCAATGACGTTGTCATCGAATCCGTTTCGCGACAGATTGAGAACGGAATCCGGGTTCTTGTCACCACCCGGGTGCCACGTGGTGCGCTGGCGCCCGGCTACGCACCGGGGCAGAAATTGATCGATGCCGGTGGGGTGATGGTGCCCAGGCTTCGATCCGGGCAAGCCCGCGTGCTGTTGATGGCAGCCCTGGCCACCGGATCAGATCTCGTCTCCGTCGTGGAGCGGCTCGGCTGACTCACCCGGCCAGTCCAGACTCGCCACCGGGTCAGCGCGGGTGACACCCGGATCGTCGACGCCGAAGGTGCGCGCGATGCCGGGTCCACTGCTTCGTGTCTCGAACCTCACGGTCATGACGCCATGTCCGGTGCCCTGAATCCAGCCGTGCCCGTACTCGGGATGGAGGACGTCGTCGCCGATTCCCCAGTTCGCGGTGCTCGGCTCGGGCGCTGCGGTGGACGGGGCCTCGTCGGTTTCGGCAACCGATTCGGTCTGGTCCAGATCCGGAAACAGTGAGGTCTGCTGAACGTCGGAAAATCCCGAGAAGCCTACGCCGACAAGGCGAATGGGGCCGATCTCGACGGGGTCTAGGAGTAGCCGGCGTGCCGCCGACATCAGCACGGCACGTTCGGTGGTGGCATAGGGCAGCGTCGCCGACCTGGTCAGAATGCTCATATCCGAGCGGCGCAGCTTCACGGTGACGGTGCGTACGCCGCGACCGTGCTTGATGAGCCGCCGATGAGCATGCGCTCCAATCGGTTCGATGGCATCACGTAATTGATCGAGGGTGGTCAGGTCATCGGCAAAGGTAGATTCCGCGCTGATCTGTTTGGTTTCGGCACGTTCGGCCACGGGGCGCTCATCGATACCGCGTGCGAGCTGGTGCAGGGCGGGGCCGATCGTGCCGCCCAGCACCGAGGCCACCTCGCTGGTCTGCAACGCCGCTAGCTGGCCAATGGTGTTGATTCCCAGACGATTCAGACGTTCCTCCGCCACGGGCCCGATCCCCCACAATTTGCGCACCGGAAGATCGGCGAGCAACGAGTCTTGTTCCTCGGGCGCGATGATCCGCACCCCGTCGGGTTTGGCCAATCCCGACGCGATCTTGGCAAGCTGCTTCCCGGACCCCGCCCCGACCGACGCGGTGAGCCCGGTTTCGGTGAGCACCCGTGAACGAAGCTCGTCGATGTACTCCGCCACGGTTTCGGTTGTGGCCCCGGACAGTTCGATGGGTTCGCCGAATGCCTCGTCGAAGGACAGCTGTTCGAGTACCGGGATCATCGATCGCACCGTCGCGAACACCCGCCGGCTGGCAACGCCGTACACCGCGCCACGAGGCGGCAGAACCACGACATTGATGCCGACCAGTCGTCGCGCCTGATGCATCGGCATCGCCGAGCGGGCACCGAAAACGCGGGCCTCATAGCTCGCCCCGGCCACCACTCCCCGGCCTCCGGCGCCGCCCACAAGGACCGGACGATCACGCAGGGTTGGCCGGGTCAGCTGCTCGACCGACGCGAAGAAGGCGTCCATGTCTAGGTGCAGAACCCAGCGACCGGCAGCACACACGCGATCATCGTATGGCGCAGGTCGGACGCCACCCTGCCTGGCGACACCGATCGAGCTCAGCATGCCGAGTTGACGGTATGGCCTGGGTATGTGGCCGAACCCCGACAAGAGATGGCCGAATCACGCTACTCGGACACCCGTATCGTCCCTAGCCTGGTCTCATGGCAATGAATTTGGTGCACCGTTGGTGTTGTAGCTCGGAGATGTGGGCACGTAAGACCGAGTCGCAGCTCCTCCCGTGGGCGCTCCAGGGGGTTGCGCTTGGTGAGGACACCCTGGAGATCGGTCCTGGCTATGGCGCGAATCTGCGGGTGCTGACCACACGCACCCCCCGGCTCACCGCAGTCGAGATCGACGAGACCATGGCGTCGCGGCTGCAACGGCTCTACGGCGATCAGGCAACGGTGATCCAGGGTGACGGCACCCAGCTCGGTTTCGACAACGACCGCTTCAGCTCCGTGGTGTGCTTCACCATGCTTCACCATGTCCCGACGCCCGATCTTCAGGATGAGCTGTTCGCACAGGCACATCGGGTGCTGGCCCCAGGCGGCGTTTTCGCCGGCAGCGACGGTGTGCATTCCGCCTTCTTCCGGCTGCTGCACATCGGCGACACCTACAACCCGGTGCCCACCACGTCGCTACCGGATCGCCTGCGCGCAGTGGGTTTCACCGACATCGAGCATCACCTTGACGGGGGTAACCAGCGCTGGCGCGCCGTGAAGGCCGCGTAGAACTTCTATCTCGGGCCGAGTGTGCGAATTCTGTCGATTTTCCACTGAATTTCAACACAATTCGCACGCTCGACTGCAAATGGAAAGGCTAGTTCGCGGGAACCTTCTCCATCTTGATGCGGTACCCGCTGTTCAGCGTAAACACCGGAACATCGGTGCTGTAATCAATGGAGCCGCCGATGAGATCGATTGCTTCCGCAGCCGCCGATGGGGGACGAAACTCAATGTTGGCATCCTCTAAAAGTTCGAACTGTGTCGCCAGTACCTCACCAGCGATCAATTCGCGAAGCGAGTCGTCCCACCCCGCAGGCAACGTATTCACCCAGTACGTCACACGAATCCGATCGGAGACATTGAGTCCCTGTTCCCGACGGAACTCTTGAATCTCACGAATACGGTCGCGCGCCCATCCCTCGGCCTCCAGCTCCTCGGTGACGGTGTCGTCGAGGATGACCAGCCCCCCGCCCTCGGGAAGCGCCGCCGTGGAATCCGGCTCCGCGGCCACCAGTTTCGAATCGAACTCGCCCTCCTGCAGGGTGATCCCGGCGGCAATGACGGTTCCATCTGCCTGCTGAGCCCAGTCGCCGGCCTTGACCGCGCGGATGACCGTCTGCACTTCCTTGCCCAGCCTCGGGCCTGCGGCACGTGCGTTGACGGTCAATTCGAACTTGCCGTAGCCAGCGATATCATTGGTCAGTTCCACGGATTTTACGTTCAGCTCATCTGCGATAAGGGCCGCGTACGGCTCCAACCGCTTCGGGTCGGGCACCGCAACCGTCAGTTTGAGCAGCGGCAGGCGCACCCTCAGCTTCTTGGCCTTGCGCAACGACGAGCCCGTCGATGCCACCTTGCGCACCTCATCCATGGCGGCCACCAGATCGGGATCGGCAGGCAGCGCCGATTCGGGCACCCAATCCGTGAGGTGCACGGACCGCTCCCCCGTCAATCCCTTCCAAATCACCTCGGTGGTCATCGGCAACAGTGGTGCAGCCAGACGGCACGTCGTCTCCAGCACGGTGTGCAAGGTGTCGATCGCATCCGCATCCTCGTCCCAGAACCGCGAACGTGACCGTCGCACATACCAGTTGGTCAGTGCATCGGTGAACTGACGCAGTTGTTCGCACGCTCCCGAAACGTCGCAGATATCCATGGACGCTGTGAGGTCATCGCGCAGCTGCGCCAGTTTGGCCAGGATGTACTTGTCCAGCACCTGGGTCGAATCGGTGCGCCACGTGCCGGGTCTGGACGCATACAGCTGCAGGAAGCTCCATGCGTTCCACAGCGGCAGGATCACCTGCCGCACGCCCTCGCGAATGCCCTGCTCAGTGACGATCAGGTTGCCGCCGCGCAGGATCGGCGACGCCATGAGGAACCACCGCATCGCGTCGGAGCCGTCGCGGTCGAACACCTCGTTGACATCCGGGTAATTGCGTAACGACTTGCTCATCTTCTGGCCGTCGTTGCCTAGCACGATGCCATGCGACACACAGGTTCTGAATGCGGGCCGATCGAAGATCGCCGTCGCCAGCACGTGCATGACGTAGAACCAACCGCGCGTCTGGCCGATGTACTCGACGATGAAGTCGGCCGGGAAGTGGTTTTCGAACCACTCGGCGTTCTCGAACGGATAGTGCACCTGCGCGTACGGCATAGAGCCCGAGTCGAACCAGACATCAAAGATGTCCGAGATGCGGCGCATGGTGGACTTGCCGGTCGGATCGTCCGGATTGGGCCGGGTCAGCTCATCGATGTACGGCCGGTGCAGATTTGTCGGACGGACTCCGAAGTCGCGTTCCAGCTCGTCGAGACTTCCGTATACATCGATGCGCGGATACGCAGGATCGTCAGACTTCCACACGGGGATCGGGGTGCCCCAGTATCGGTTTCGAGACACCGACCAGTCGCGCGCACCTTCCAGCCACTTGCCGAACTGGCCGTGCTTGACGTGCTCGGGGTACCAGGTGATCTGCTCGTTGAGCTCCACCATCCGGTCCCGGAACTCGGTCACCTTGATGAACCAGGACGACACCGCGCGGTAGATCAACGGGTTTCGGCAGCGCCAGCAGTGCGGGTACGAGTGGTCGTAGGTTTCATGCCGCAACAGGACGGCGCCGTTGGAGGCAGCGCAACCGGTGCCGTTCTTGAGGTCCTTGATGATCTGCGCATTGGCATCGAACACCTGCTGACCCACGTAATCAGGCACGGTGGCGTCGAATCGGCCCTTCGAATCGACAGGGGTGACGGGGGTGATCCCCGCCTTGTCAGTGACGTTCTTATCTTCTTCACCGTAGGCCGGGGCCATGTGCACGATGCCGGTGCCGTCCTCGGTGGTGACGTAGTCACCCGAGAGCACCGTGAAGGCATTCGGCGACGCATCCTGCTGGAAATACGGGAATGGCGGGAGGTAGCGCATGCCCAGCAGTTCGGCGCCGGTGTAGGTGTCCAGCACCGTGGGCTCTTCACCAAGCTCACGGGCGTAGGACCCGACCCGCGCCTGCGCCAACAGGTAACGGTCGGCGGTGCCGTCGGGACCTTCGGCCGCAACCACCGCATAGGTCACCTCGGGGTTGACCGCGACCGCCAAGTTCGACGGCAGCGTCCAGGGGGTTGTCGTCCAGATCAGCAGGCGCGCACCGTCGAGTACCGCCCATCGGCTGTCCTCATTGCCGGCGATCCGGTATCCCACGGTGACCGCGGGATCCTGACGGCTCTGGTACACGTCGTCGTCCATGCGCAGTTCGTGATTGGACAGCGGTGTCTCGTCGCGCCAGCAGTACGGCAGTACGCGGTATCCCTCGTATGCCAAGCCCTTGTCCCACAATTGCTTGAACGCCCAGATGACCGACTCCATAAACGTCGGGTCGAGCGTCTTGTAGTCGTTATCGAAGTCCACCCAGCGCGCCTGCCGGGTGACGTAGTCACGCCATTCCTTCGTGTAGCGCAGCACCGACTCTCGGCAGGCGTCGTTGAACTCGGCGATGCCCATGTCATCGATCTGCGATTTGTCGGTGATGCCGAGCTGGCGTTCCACCTCCAGCTCGGCGGGCAAACCGTGTGTGTCCCAGCCAAATCGGCGGTCCACCTGGTGCCCACGCATGGTCTGATAGCGCGGCACGATGTCCTTGACGTACCCGGTGAGCAGATGCCCGTAGTGCGGCAGCCCGTTGGCGAACGGAGGGCCGTCGTAGAAGACGTACTCCGGAGACCCGGTGCGGTTGGCGATGCTGGCACGGAACGTGTTGTCCGCGTCCCAGTAGCGCAGCACCTGCTCCTCGAGCGCAGGGAGATTCGGCGATCCAGTGCGCTGATCGGCGCCGAGATCGGTGCGCGGATACGCGTCCGGTCGCTCGCCCTGATGCTGTTCGCCCGAGGGGCTCATCGCGGTCTCCCTGTGCTCGCTGGCACGGGGACGATGGGACGCCGTCGGCGTACCTCCGCGGTACCACCCCGCTTGCCCCACACTGTCAGGGCCTCTCACAACGGCTGTAACGGGCCTGCCCGTCCGGTTCTACTGGGTTATCCGCGCTGGGCACGGAACTTTTCTTCCGGAGACTCCCCGGTGATAGCCGGATCGGTGTCGATGACGCCAATTCTATTCGGGTGCGTTGATATGGCCAAACCGGTTTCGAAGCACCATCACTGCGGCAAGTACCAGCGCAATCGTCAACAACGCGCCCACGAAGAGCACCGTCAATCCCCAGCCACCTGCTTGGTAGGCCAAGCCGCCTGCGGCCCCGGCCACTGAACTGCCGAGGTAGTAACTGAACAGGTACAGCGCAGACGCCTCCGCACGGTCGCGCCGCGCGACGGCGCCCACCCACCCGCTCGCGACGGTATGAGCCGCGAAGAAGCCTGCGGTGAACACACCCACGCCGATGATCACCGCGCCGAGCGAATCCGGGATGGTCAGCGCAAGCCCGACGGCCGTGATGGCGACCGCCCCGATGAGAACCAGCCCCCGCCCGCGGCGGTCCGCCAGCCGTCCAGCCACTGCCGAGGCCACCGTCCCCGCGAGATACAGCAGGAACAACAGTCCCGCGATCGCCGTGGGAAGCCCGAACGGTGGCGCCACCAGTCGGTAGCCCAGATAGTTGTACACGGTGACGAACCCGCCCATGAGCAGGAAAGCAAGCCCGAACATGATGAGCAGAACCGGGTTTCGCAGGTGCCTGCCGAGAATCCGCATCGTGGTGCCGACCCTGACCCGCTTGGGCACGAAGAACTGCGACCGCGGAAGCAGCATGGCGAAAAGCGCCGTGCACACCAACGTCATAGCACCACTGCCTAGCAGCGCTATCCGCCAATTGCTCACGTCGAGTACCGAGGACGCCACCAGCCGTCCGGCGAGTCCACCGACCGTGGTTCCTGCGATGTATCTGCCCATCGCCGAACCCAGAGAGCCCGGGTGCACCTCTTCAGCCAGGAATGCCATGGCCACTGCCGGAATTCCGGCCAGTGCGACGCCTTCGGCCGCGCGGCCAATCAACAAGACCGCGAAGGTGGGGCTGGCCGGTAGCAGCAGCCCGATGATCGTCGTGGCTATCGCCGAGACCAGCATGACCCGGGTGCGCCCGTACCGTTCCGAGAGTGCGCTCGCCGGAATAATCGACAACGCAAGCATTCCCGTGGTCACGGAGACAGTGAGCGCGGCGGCTGCGGGGCTCACCCCGAAATCCTCGGAGAGCGCCGGAAGCATCGCCTGCGTGCCATAGAGAGCGGCGAATGTCGCGAGCCCGGCCGCGAAGAGCGCGCCGGTCAAGCGCCGATACCCGGCAGTGCCCGTTTCGTGGGGCACCGGATCTGCGGCGCAGATTGCCGGGCTGGTCTGGGTACTCGGGGCCGTCGCCATGGATGTAGATGCTCCCCCGATCAGGCATATCGCGTAAATGAGCAA
The DNA here is from genome assembly GCF_002013385.1 of Mycobacterium sp. D16R24. Lineage (NCBI taxonomy): Bacteria > Bacillati > Actinomycetota > Actinomycetes > Mycobacteriales > Mycobacteriaceae > Mycobacterium > Mycobacterium sp. D16R24. Next base: position 150,900 of record NZ_MAEV01000012.1, read on the forward strand.
TTCGTGGATCTATAATTTAAATTCAACATATAGTGAGGTGGAAGCATGGCAGATGGTGATTACGAGTGGTACATCACACTCGCCGAGCGGCAAAACGTCACTGCGGCCGCCGAGCAGCTCCAGCTCGCCCAGCCCACGCTCACCCGAATGCTGGCCAGATTGGAGCGTCGGCTTGGCGTCCAACTGTTCGACCGGCACGGTAAGCGGCTCACGCTGAATCCGTCCGGGCGGATCTTCTACCAGCACGCCCGGCGCGCTCAGATGGAACTGGACTCTGCTCGTCGAACCATCAACGACCTTGCCAACCCCGCCGAGGGGGAAATTCGGCTCGGATTCCTGCACACCTTCGGGCCGACACTCGTCGCCCGCCTGATCGCGGGCTTCGCCGCGACGTCGCCGCACGTCCAATTCGTGCTCGAGCAGGGCGCGGCCGGCAGCCTCGATGACCTCGTCGCGAACGGCGATCTTGACGTCGCAATCGTCTCGCCACGCCCTCGTCGCGCAAATCTTGGATGGCGCAACCTCTTCCGGCAACGTCTTGGCGTCGCCGTGCCCACAGATCATCGGCTCGCACAGTCAGAAGATGTGTCGATGATCGATCTGGCCGATGAACCATTCATTGCGATGCACCCGGGATTCGGTATGCGCCGTCTCCTCGAAGAGCTTTGCGCTGCTGCACAATTCCAGCCGCGCATCGTGCTGGAATCAAGCAATCTGACGACGGTGGCGGGCTTGGTGGCGGCCGGCATCGGTGTCACGGTGCTTCCCGTCGACGCCACCACCTACCCGCCTGATCTCCGGATGTTGCGCCTGGTAGACGCCGACGCTCACCGGGACGTCGGCATTATCTGGAGCTCCGGGCAGCCCCTCTCGCGCCCGGTCCGTGATTTCATATCCCACGCCGTCGCCTCGACGTAGGTCACAATCATCCTCATGTCTGCCGATGTGCCGCCCGCGAACGGGATCGCCCAGGCGATAGCGCAGATCGATACCGCCGCCGACGAGGCGGCGTTCTGCACTGCCGTGGGCGCGGCGCAGATGGTGATAGCCCTAGAGGTGCGCGTGCGCACACCGGAGACGGCCCTCGCCGCTGCCTGGTCCGAAACGTTGCGGCACAGCATCCGCACGGCCGCACGACTCGTCACTGGCGGGGTGGATCCGGGCTGGACCTGGTTCGTTTCGGGAAGCGTGGCCCGAGGCGAGGCGGCACCCGGTTCCGATATCGAGACCCTGCTTGCCGTCGACGACGCGCTCGACGGAGACGGCAAGACTCACCTGATGGAGGTGGCAGCCCAGGTGCACGCGATGCTCGAACGCGGCGGCATCGGAAGCGATTCGAACGGCGTGCTGGCCAGTCGCGGGCGATTCTGCCGCCGGGCGTCCAACTGGTTCGAAGGAATCGAACGCTGGTGCGCCAACCCGCCCGAAGACCGCGGCGTCGTGATGGCGGGGCTGATGGCCGACTCCCAGGGGGTGGGCGCGGGACCGTTGTTGTCGGACAACGCCCTGCGTACCGAGAATGCCCGCTGCGCACAGCGCCACTACCCCATCCGGCTTGCCATGCTTCAGGACGCGGTAGCCATACGCGCCGGATTCCCTTCGCGGTTAAGGATATTCGCGACGCAATCCGACACCGTCGATCTCAAGGTCGCGGCGATGGATCCGGTGGTCAAGATCGCACGCTGGGCGGCGTTGTCCGCCGGAGCGGACGCACTGTCGACACCAGAGCGCCTCGACGCCGCCGCAGGCAACATCCTGGACGCCGATGATGCCTCGACACTGCGGGATTGCTTCGCCTGGCTCCTTCGATTTCGGTGGCGGTCTCGGGCCACCGCATGGCAGGACGGAGAGCACATGTCCGACACCGTCTCGCTGTCTGCCCTTGCCCCGCAGGAACGTGCGACGCTGCGGTCCGTCGCGCGCGAGATCGCCGGCATCCGACGGAAGCTGATCTACCTGTCGTCGACATCCTCATTCAGATAGTCGGTCGTACCAGCGCATGGCCCAGCGCGCATCTCCCAGGGCCGTGTGCCGCTGCCCAGCGCTGGGGGTCTTCACCCCGAATTGCAGCGAAAGGTTGGAGTAATCGGCGTCGGGTATCAACCCGCGTTCACAGATTCGTGCCGCCGTGCGGGCGACAACATCGACAAGAGCCGGATTCCACGCTGGGCTGACCCCGTGGGCCAGGAACATCCGCGTCAGGCATTCGGCATCGAATTGAGGTATCACCCCGACGAGGGTGGCTCCGGCCGTCCATTCATCAACGAGCGAAACGGCTTCCGCGGCGCGAAAAACGCGAGGGAACTGCACCGGCCTCGAGCGCACTTGCGGGTGCCGCTTGTGGAAACCGCTGATCTCAAGGCCGGCGGGATCCGCCGATTCCAGGTCCAAGTCCTGGACGTCTACGCACAGGTGCAGCTGGCGCTGCCCGGCATCGGTGCGGCGAATGATCGCTACTTCCCATGGCTGGCGCTCACGGTGCAGTCCGGTGGTCTCGGTATCGAGGAAGACCAACGGGGCTGATGGCCTGTCTGATTCACCAGCATCGCCAACCATGCGAGACGCCTACGAACTCAGGTTGAGTAGCCGCTCGGCGGCCAGTGCAGGCGTCAGGGTGCCCTCACGCACCCGCTGCTCGATATCCGCACGCGCCGCCTTCACATCCGGGGCGTTGAGCACCCGATCCAGCACCGCGTCGCGCACCATCGCCCACATCCAATCCACCTGCTGGCGGCGACGTTTAGCCTCAAACTCCCCCGCCTCGGTCAGCACCGCGCGATGCTTCAGCACGGTGTCCCACATCTCGGAGACCCCATTGTTCTCCAACGCACTCATGGTGAGAACCGGTGGGCGCCATAGGGTGTCATGCGGGTAGATCAGGCGCAACGCACCCGACAACTCCCGCGCCGCCTTCTGCGCCTCGAGGGCATGAGCACCGTCTGCCTTGTTCACCACCACGATATCGGCGAGCTCAAGCACACCCTTTTTGATGCCCTGCAGCTGATCTCCGGTGCGCGCCAGCGTCAGGAAGACAAAGGTGTCGACCATGTTCGCGACAGTGACCTCGGACTGCCCCACGCCGACGGTCTCGATAAGGATGACGTCGAATCCGGCTGACTCCAGCAGCACCACCGTCTCCCGGGTCGCCTTGGCGACCCCGCCCAGCGTGCCCGAGGTCGGCGACGGCCGGATGTAGGCATCTGGATGTACCGACAGCCGGCCCATCCGGGTCTTATCGCCCAGAATCGATCCGCCGGTACGCGTCGACGACGGATCGACCGCCAGCACGGCCACCCGATGCCCCTGCTCAATGAGGTACATACCGAGGGCCTCGATGGTGGTGGACTTTCCCACCCCGGGCACACCGGTAATACCCACCCGCAGGGCGTTCCCACCGTCAGGAGACAGGTCCAGCAGCAGCTGCTGGGCCCGTGCACGATGATCACCGCGTGTCGACTCGACCAGCGTGATCGCTCGGGCGAGCGCCGAACGATCCCCCGACCGGATTAGAGCCGCCAGATCATCAGGTGACTGTTTTTCCGGCATTAGGCGAGATCGTAACCGAGCCGCTCAGCCAGCTTGTGCAACAAGCCAATCGCGGCCTCAGCGATGACTGTTCCCGGAGGGAAGATGGCCGCTGCTCCCGCCTCATACAGCTCGTCGAAATCACCGGGCGGGATGACACCGCCGACGACGATCATGATGTCCGGACGCCCGACCTCCGTCAATGCCTCTCGCAACGCGGGCACCAACGTCAGGTGACCCGCGGCCAGCGAGGACACCCCGACCACATGCACGTCATTGTCGGCGGCCTGGCGTGCCACCTCTTCCGGTGTCTGGAACAGCGGACCCACGTCGACGTCGAAACCGATATCGGCGAAGGCCGTGGCGATCACCTTCTGCCCGCGGTCGTGTCCGTCCTGCCCCATCTTGGCGACCAGTACGCGTGGCCGGCGGCCATCGGCGTCGGCGAACTTCTGCACCAGCTCTGTCGCTTGCGTCACGCTGCTAACGGCGCCGTCCCTTCCCACCTCGTCGCGGTATACCCCGCTGATGGTACGGATTTCGGCCTGATGCCGCCCATAGACCTTCTCCAGCGCGTCGGAGATCTCCCCGACGGTTGCCTTGTGGCGAGCGGCGTTGATGGCCAGCGCCATCAGGTTGTTGCCCAGCCCGTCTTCCCCGGCACGGCTGGAATCGGCTGCCGCCCTGGTCAGTTCTTCGAGTGCACGTTGGACCGCGTCGTTATCGCGCTCGGCGCGCAACTGCTGCAACTTGGCGAGCTGTTCGGTGCGCACCCGCGAGTTCTCGACCTTGAGGACCTCTATCTCCTGGTCCTCGGTCACCTGGTACTTGTTGACACCGATCACCGGTTGACGGCCCGAGTCGATGCGTGCCTGGGTACGTGCGGCGGCCTCTTCGATGCGAAGCTTCGGGATGCCCTGATCGATGGCCTGCGCCATTCCGCCGGCCTCGGTGACCTCCCGAATGTGCTCGCGTGCACGGGACGCGAGCTGATGCGTCAGCCATTCGACGTAGTACGAGCCACCCCACGGGTCGATCGGCCGGCACGTACCCGACTCCTGCTGAATGAGCAGCTGGGTATTGCGCGCGATACGCGCCGAGAAGTCGGTGGGCAGCGCGAGCGCCTCGTCCAGGGCGTTGGTGTGTAGCGACTGGGTGTGTCCCTGGGTCGCGGCCATCGCCTCGATACAGGTGCGCGCCACATTGTTGAACACATCCTGCGCGGTCAGCGACCAGCCGGAAGTCTGCGAATGCGTGCGCAAGGACTGCGATTTGGCGCTCTTTGGATCGAACTGCGCGACCAACTCGCTCCACAGCAGGCGCCCGGCCCGCAGCTTGGCAACCTCCATAAAGAAGTTCATGCCGATGGCCCAGAAGAACGACAGGCGCGGAGCGAAAACATCGATGTCCAGGCCGCCCTCCAGCCCAGCCTTGATGTACTCGACACCGTCGGCCAGGGTGTATGCCAGCTCGAGATCGGCTGTGGCACCGGCTTCTTGGATGTGGTAGCCCGAGATCGAAATCGAGTTGAACTTGGGCATTTTGGCACTGGTGTAGGAGAAGATGTCCGAGATGATCCGCATCGACGGCTTCGGCGGATAGATGTAGGTGTTGCGGACCATGAACTCTTTGAGGATGTCGTTCTGGATGGTCCCGGCCAACTGCTGTGGCGAGACACCCTGTTCCTCGGCGGCCACCACATAGAGCGCCAGAATCGGGAGCACCGCGCCATTCATGGTCATCGACACCGACACCGAGCCCAGATCGATACCGTCGAAGAGCTGACGCATGTCCAGAATGGAATCGATGGCCACACCGGCCATTCCGACGTCGCCCTGTACCCGAGGATGATCCGAGTCGTATCCGCGGTGGGTCGCCAGGTCGAAGGCCACTGACAGGCCCTTCTGACCCGCCGCGAGGTTGCGGCGATAGAACGCATTGGATTCCGCGGCGGTGGAGAAGCCCGCGTACTGGCGGATGGTCCACGGCTGATTGACGTACATCGTCGGATAGGGCCCACGCAGGAAGGGCACCTGGCCCGGGAAGGTATCCAGTGGATATCCCTCGGCCCGCACGGCTTCTCGGTCCGCAGCGGTGTAGACCGGTTTGACGGTGATCGACTCGGGTGTCTCCCAGTCGAGCTGCTCGCGGGTGTATCCGTGCGCGCCCGCGGCCTCCGCCACGGCGGCCTCTACGGCGGCGGCATCCGGCGCGACCGACACGCGGTCGCCGTGCAGCGGCACGTCGGCGAAACTGCCCAGGGTGGCGGATACCGAACGATCCGTGAGGTCAGTCATGTCACGCCCCCAACTTGGTCAGGATGGCCGAAAGAGCTTCGACGGCATTAATTTTCATGGTCAGATAGCCATCAGGGCGCGATGCCTCCGCGACCTCCGCCACGGACTTCTCGGGCCCCGCGAGATAGACGTCGGTGGCCCCCGCTGCCCTGGCCGCATCGACGACGGCACCCGCCTCGGCGGCATACCGGGCATCGGTGCCACACATGACGACGACACGCGCTCCCGCATCCGCGACAGCACTGGCGACCGTGCCGGCGTCAAGCACGCCGGGGTTGACGGCCTCGATGCCGCCGGAGGCCAACAGGTTCGAGGCGAAGGTGGTGCGCACGTTGTGCTCGGCCAGCGGGCCCAGCGGAATCAAGAGTGCGGTCGGACGCGTACCCGATGCGGCCAACGAGGCATCCGAGCGGTCCCGCAGGGCCTCGAAATCGGACGCGTACCGGTAACCGCCGGCGGGATGCGGCGGCAGCGGCACCTCTGCCAGGTTCGGGAATTCGTTGACCCCCGTCACCGAGGTCCGCCGATGGGCGATGTCCTCGGCGCGCTGTGCGCGGGTCGCGGCGATACGCTCCCGAATCAGATCGGCGGACGCCTCGAATCCTCCTGCGCCCTCGATCTCAGTGAACAGCGACCACGCCTGCTGGGCAAGGGTTTCCGTGAGATCTTCGATGTACCAGGAGCCGCCGCCCGGGTCGAGCACCCGACCGACATGAGACTCCTCGATGAGCAGCAGCTGCGTGTTCCGGGCGATCCGCGCGGAGAACGCCGGCGATACTGCATCCAGTCCGCCGGCAATCGCGTCGTCGAACCTGCGTACCCGCACGCTGTCCGCTCCACCCACTCCGGCACCGAAGGCGGCCAGCGTGGTGCGCAGCATGTTCACCCACGGATCGCGCTGGGCCATCATCGGTTCGGAAGTGACCGCATGCATGAGGGCGCCGCCACTCTCTGGCACGCCCGCGACCTCGGCCACGCGGGCCCAGAGCACCCTGGCGGCGCGGAACTTGGCAATCGACAGGAACTGATCGTCGGTCGCGGCGAAGCGGAAACTGATCTGCCGCAGCGCTTCCGCGATACCCAGACCCGCATTCAGCAGCAGCCGCAGGTAGGCGACCCCGACTGCCACCGCGACCGCGAGTTCCTGGCTGTCGCTGGCACCCAGCTCGTGCGCGATCGTGCCGTCGACGGTGATCGCGTGGATCTGCTCCGCCCGTACGCTCGCACGCTCGGCCAACGCCACCGTCTCATCGGTCGATACGCCCGACCGGCCCGTGAACGCATCACCGAGCGGATCGGCGCCGAGGTCGACGACAACCCCGGCGGTGTTTCCCTCGTAGCTGTCCAGGACGGTGAAAATCGCCTCGGCCACCCCGGTCAGCTCGGCGCCGGCCTCTACCTGGAGGGGAGCTAGGTCGAGATACACCCCCTGCAGTGCCCGTCCCACCGCCTCTGGTGCCAGACCGGCCAGCACGATGGCGCTGGTCCCCTGCTCCAGCGCATCGAGAATGGCCTCGTTCACGAGAGCAGCGTCGGTGCCGATCGCGCGATCGAAACGCTCGGCGACCTTCCACCCGCTGTTCACATCGCGCCGGCGGTCACCACCGCGCACAAAGGGCCACTGTCCGGGCAGCGACGACTCGGGAAGCTCGTCGAGTGCTGTGTACAGCGGGCGGATCGCTATCCCGTCATATGTCGGCGAATCGAGCAGTCGCTCGGGGTCGGCGGGCAGATCCTCGACCGCCTTGCGGGTGGACTTGGCCAAGACTCCGGCGACGTTCTTCTGCCACCGCGCGAAGTCACGTCGAATCTCGGGCACCTCAACAGTCACCAAACTGCTCCCTGCTGCTCGTCGTCGAGCGACATATATGGCACTCCATGCCGAAATGCCTATCACACTTAGTCATCAGGCTAAATGACGCCATCGACTACTGCCCAGTACGGGGGCGCGGCCACCGCTGCACCCGTGTCCTGTCCCGTTCGTTCATCCGGGCTCCGTAGGCTTGACGATCATGGGATTCCGGCAGGTCTGGGGCGCGGGCGTCGCGGTGGCGCGACGGATCCCGCGACGTCAGCTGCTGTGGACCGGTGTGGCCGTTCTCATCGTGGCCGCGGCCCTGCTGTTTCTTCCGCTGCCTACCGCCCTCCAGATGAGGGATTGGGCTGGTGAGCTCGGCCCATGGTTCCCGCTCGCCTTCCTGGCCGCGCACACCATCGTGACGGTGCTGCCCTTCCCGCGCACCGCCTTCACCCTCGCGGCCGGGCTGCTCTTCGGAACGCAGCTCGGTGTCCTGCTGGCGGTCGTCGCGAGCACCGCGAGCGCGGTCTTGGCGCTGTGGGGGGTGCGCGCGCTGGGGTGGAAACTCAGCACGCTGCATCACCGCCCTGCGGTAAAGAACGTTGACGACCAGTTGCGCCGTCGCGGATGGATCGCGGTGATGTCGATGCGGCTCATCCCGGCGGTACCGTTCTCGGTCCTCAACTACGCGGCTGGCGCCTCGGCGGTACGCGTGGTGCCCTACACACTGGCCACCTTCGTCGGTCTGCTTCCGGGCACCCTGGCTGTCGTCGTTCTCGGTGACGCACTCACCGGTCACATCAGCGGCACGCTCTTCGCGGTCTCGTTGGCGACCTCAGTGGTCGGCGTGCTGGGCATCCTCTACGAGATCCGCCGCTACAAGCGCACCCACACCGAGATCGCCAGTCCTGAGACCTCAGACGAACCCGAACGGGTCGGCGGCTAGCCCGTAGGTTTCCGCTCCTCGAATCCCTTGCCCGCGAGGACGGCGAACCACACCAGCAGGCTCGCCGCCGGCAGCGCGTGGAGCGCCTTGTCACGCACCCGTATGTGCGCCCCGACCGCTAGGGTGAAGTAGATGGTGAGCATCAACGTAGTTAATCGGCCCAGCGCCGCCCACCGGATACCGCCGACAAGCCCCGCCGCCGACGCCAACTTGACGACCGGCAGGACCCACCAGATCCGTTGCGGCAAACCCACTTTCTCCAATGACTCTTTGATGGGCTTGATCGGACGGACGCAGACCGCGGCATCAGCGGCCTGGATGACCGCTAGTGCACTCAACACTTTCGGATTGGCCAAAAGCCGCTCTGTCATGACGATTTGGCCGCCAATCCCTTCGCGGCCAAGACGCCGTATGTGGTGAGCAGTGTCGAGGCCGACATCGCGTTCAGGCCGATGTCACGTGCACGCAGGTGTGCGCCGACCGCGAGACTGAAGTAGACGGTGAGCATGATCAGTGTCAGCTTGGCCAGCCAGGGGAACCGGATTCCGCCTATCAGGCCCAGCGCGGATGCGGCCTTGATCGGCGCGAAGATCCATCGGTTGTGTTGCGGATAATGCACGTCGTCAAGACATTTAGCCACATAGGGAACCGGCTGGACGCAGAGGACCGCATCGACAGCCTGAAAGGAACCCAGCAAAGCTAGGACTCGGGGAGATATGAAAGCGTCATTGCTCATGGCCCCAGTGAACCACCACTACACCACGTAGTCGATAGGTCGGCCGATTCTCCCTAGTGAGGAGCGTGCGCTCCGAGGGAGGCGGAAATGACCGCCAGCGGCGAGTGGGCCAGCTGCATGTTGGCGCGCTCCTGCGGGGTCAACTGATGGCGCTCCCAGAAACGTCGTAACGCGCGAATACTCATGCATTCATTGGACGCGATCGCGCCGAGGCAGTCCAGCGCGACCGCTTATTCCCAACGATTTCATTACGCATTGCCGAAGGTGGAGTCCTCAACTCCCGTGCGCGAGTTGAATTGCCTTCACCACCAACAGAATGGCACCGACAACCAGATATCCCCGCAGCGCGAGCATCCCCAACTTGGTCCCGGGACTCCACGAGACAGGTTCGAGCAATGCCAGCGGCGGCATGCGCCAGGTCCGCGCGTCAACGCCCTCGAGGGCCTTGTTCATCGCCGCAACCGCCGGATCAGCACGTTGTCTCCCCGACGCCCACCGCAGACCAATTCCGACCAGCGTCGCCAGTATCGCGACGCCTACGGCCAGGTCGCCGGCGACCTGTACGACGTCCAGATCCGGGAAGAGCGTCGTGGCCATCAAAATGCCGGAAAGGAACAGCAGCACACCGACGATGAGTCCGGCCACAACGTTGAGCCACCCCTTGTTGACCCACGGCCCCAACACCGCCTTGTCATTGCACAACAACAGCAGGAACACACTTGCGCTGGGCAAGAGCAGGCCGGCCAGTGCCTGCACCGCAGTAGTCATGAGTCCGAGCGGGGCATTCGGGATCAGCACGATGGCCGCGCCCACGCCGACCATCACCGTGTACGACAGATAGAACGGTTTGGCGTCCTTGAAGCTGCGGTGCAGAGAATGCTTGAGCCCAAAAGTGTCACCGAACGCGTAACTGGTGGCCAGGGTGACCGCAGCCGCTCCGATGATGGACGCATCCAGCAGGACGATGGCAAAGATCTTGCCCAACAACGGCTGAACCTGCCCCAGCCAGCTGGCGATCATCCCCGCATCGCCAGCGTCGCCCCATGTGTCAGGGCCCGAGTTGCCGGTCGCACGGGCCGCGTAATCGGCCGTCATGACCAGGGCGGCGGCACCGATCACCACGACGAGTGATCCGATGACGGTGTCGGCGCGTTCGTACCCGATGAACCGCGGCGTGATGCGCTTGTCGACGATGTTGGACTGCTGGAAGAACAGCTGCCACGGCGCGACGGTCGTGCCCACCATCGCGATGATCAGCAGCACAGCACCCGAACTGATGCCGCCGTCGATGCCCGGCACCACGAAACCGTGTGCGGCCCTTCCCCACTGTGGATCTGACATCAAGAACATGGGGATCTGCAGCACTGTGATCACAATGAACACGAATATGGCGCGCTCCCACCGGCGGAAGCTACCGGTAGCCATGATGAGAATCAGCGCGATTGCGGCGAGGGGCACCGTGGAGTACTTCGAGACGCCCAGGTACTCGGAAGCCAGTGCGACACCGATAAATTCGGTGACAAGAGTCAGGAAGTTCAAGATGAACAAGTCGCCTACGGAGAACCAGCCCCAACCACGACCGAATCGTTCGTTGATCAACCGCGCATGTCCGACTCCGGTGACCGCTCCGAGGCGAACGACCATCTCCTGGTTGACGATAAGAACAGGGATGAGCAACAAGAGCACCCACAGCAAGCTGTACCCATAGCTCTGACCGGCCTGGGCGTACGTCGCAACACCACCCGCATCGTTGTCGCCGACCATGACGATGATGCCCGGTCCCAAGATGGCGGCCATCGTCGCCATCCGCGTCTTGAATGTGCGTGCCTGGCCGCGATCGCTCACACTGATCTTGCCGAACGCACCTTCGATATCACCCAGATGGGCCGAATCAAGTACGGCGCTCCTTGGCCGGTCCGTAACTACTTGTGGCGCATCACCAATGCCGCTATCCGGGCTTTCCTTGGAGGCCTCGATGATTCCGTTTTCGCTCATGGCGTAGCTCCGTCTGGGCTCGGCGCAACCTGGCGCACCGGACGGGGGGCGGGCTCGCGACGACGCCAATCCTCGGGGATAAGCGCGGCCAGCACATCGTCATAGGTCACGACACCGAGCACCTTGTCCCCCTCATCGACCACGGGAATCAAGGCAAGGTTGTAGTCCGCCATCAACAATGCGACGTCGGTCAGGTCGGCCTCCGGGGCGACTCGCACCGGGTCGTCATCCATGATCGACTCCACGGCAGCACTACGATCGGCCTGCAGAAGACGGATCACCGACACCACGCCCACCAATTCGCCATCGTCGGAAATCACATGCACCTTCAGGAGCGCCTCGGGCTGTAGGGATTTCGCCGCCGATATCGCACCGAGCGCATCACCGGCGGTGCTGCCGAGCAGGCAGGACACAATGTCGACATTCATCAGGCCACCAGCCGACTCGGGGCTGAACCCCATCAACGTGACCACCTTGGTACGTTGCGGTCCCGGCATCAGGTCCAACACGACTCGCCGACGGGACTGCCGCAGGTCGAAGATCGCATCCGCCGCGTCGTCCGCACGCATCCGGCCAAGAACGGCAGCGACATCCGCATCGGACATGTCCTGGAACAGCTTGCTGGCCTTATCCGAATCGAGTTCCTCGAATACGTCGGCCTCGAGCTCCGGGTTGTCACGGACGCGGTCGAGTATCTCACCACCCTCCTCCTTGGTGGCCTCCTCGAGCAGGTCAGCGATCTCGGCGGGCTTGAGTGTGTTCACTCTCCCGCCGACGCGTCGCGCCAACAGTGACCCACCATGGCCGATCATTGGCTCGAATGCCTTCCAGTCCCGACCGGCCTGGCCCGCGCCGGCCTTGATCAAGCCGAAAAATCTTGCGGGACGGCGCGTATCGAGCCGGGCGAGTATCCATCCCTCGGCGGTTTCCACGAGCTCGATATCGTAGGCATGCACCAGCTCGGCATTGTCCACGTCGATGAACCGATGATCGAGCACATCCTCGTCGAGCAGGTACTCTCCGTCGCGGCGTTCGAAGCCGCGAAGGTCAACCTTGTTCTTGCTCAATTCAATTCGATGTGGTGCCACGGCGGAAACCACATCCGAGGAAACGAACACCCTGCGCCCGCCCATGTCGACCACGTACCCTGTGACCAGCGGATACTCATCCGACTTGCGGAACCGAACGATGACATCCTCCAACCCGCCGATCGTGTCGCCTGAGCGCGCGAAAACCGGAGCCTTCAACAGGTCCGAGAATTGAATTACCCGTGGCGTAGCCGCCTTGTTCGAAGTAGTCATGCCGACTCCTCAGCGTTTGAACCAATACGCTCCGTCCGCCCAGTGGGCGGCGGAAGCGTATTGGCCTCGAATGAATTCCGAATGTCCACGCACTGTGAATCGGCTGCGCGCGGATGCGATAGCAGCACCCCTCAGGGTTACCGCAGTGGGTGCGCCCCTAACGATGCCGAAACAACCGCAAGCGGTGAGTAGGCCAATTGCAGATTGGCGCGCTCTTGCGGGGTCAGCCGATGCCGTGTCCACAGCCGGCGTACTGCGTTGAATGTTGTGCTCATGATCGGACTCCTTTGGGAAAGCCACATACCCGAGCGCAAGCGTCAAAGACGTTGACTAAAGCGAGGTTTCACCCTCGAATAAGCAGCAAGGCATGCGGCAGCTGTTGTCTATGCGGACTGTCACCGGATATCACGGTTGTGCCTCACCTCCTTGCCGTCGGGGCGCACGCGGGCGCCTGCTGTCGGCACAGCGACCACGAGAGAGAAACACCGGACAGCGACGCCGCACGGCAGGCACCCCTCTCGTCAGGGCTTCGGCACTACGTGACGTGTCCGCTCGCGGAAGCCACTTCGGGTCATCCCTTAGTCCGGGAAGACCTGTCCTAACCTTGGGCGTCTCTCGACGTCGTCAGATCAGTGGCCTGTATTCACGTAGGAGCCTCACCTAGCAAGGTGCTGAACCGTTACTCATGATGGGCCGGAGGAATCCCCTTGTCAAGGCGACAACGCCGGTGCGGACACCGCGCGTGTCACGCTCCCGGCGGCCCATGACGGCGCGTCGGGTCGATCGCGGGGTCCGCCGCCCCGATTTCCTGAGCCGCGGATTGCGCTGCGGCAACGGCCGCAGCGACTTCGGGCGTGGTCTTGGTCTCGAACCACCCGGCAACCTCCGCGGAGTCATCCTCGGGACGCTCGGTGGACTCATCGTCCGGGGACGGTTCGTAGCGGAACACGCCGTCAGATCCGGGGGCACCCAGCAACTTGGTGAACCCCTGTAACGCCGAACCGAAGTCACTGGGAATGAGCCACACCTTGTTGGCTTCACCCTGAGCCATCTTCGGTAGCGTCTGTAAATACTGGTAGGCCAACAACTCTGGAGTGGGCTTACCCGATTTCACTGCGGCAAAGACCTTTTCGATAGCCTTGGCCTGGCCCTGCGCCTGCAGATATTGGGCGGCACGCTCACCCTCGGCGCGCAGGATGCGGGACTGGCGTTCACCTTCGGCGGCCAGGATTGCCGACTGCCGCGAACCCTCGGCGGCGAGGATCTGTGCCTGCTTCTGCCCCTCGGCCGACAGGATCGCCGCCTGCCTGGCACCTTCGGCTGACAGGATCATGGCGCGCTTCTCACGGTCGGCCTTCATCTGCTTTTCCATGGATTCCTGCACCGAAGGCGGCGGATCGATCGATCGCAGCTCGACGCGCGCGACGCGCAGGCCCCAACGTCCAGTGGCCTCATCGAGCACGCCGCGCAACTGACCGTTGATCTGATCGCGTGACGTCAAGGTCTGCTCCAGCGTCATACCGCCGACCACATTGCGCAGCGTGGTGGTGGTGAGCTGTTCCACACCGACGATGTAGTTACTGATCTCGTACACCGCAGCTTGCGGATTGGTGACCTGGAAGTAGACGACGGTGTCGATATTCACCGTCAGGTTGTCCTCGGTGATCACCGGTTGGGGCGGGAAGGACACCACCCGTTCACGCAGATCAACCTTGGCCCGAATGCGGTCGACGAACGGCACCAGGATGGTCAACTGCCCGCTGACGGTCTTCGAATACCGTCCCAGGCGCTCGATCACCGCGGCCTCCGCCTGCGGGACGAGTGCCACCGACTTCAGCACGATGGTGACGCCCAGGATGATCAAGACGATCAGCACAAAGGCCCCGGCAGCTACTCCCATACCCGTACTCCTGTCACTGAGGTTATTGCGCTAAATCTTCTCGACAACCGCCGTCGCACCGTCGATCTGAACAACCGTCACCGTCTCACCCTGCTCGAATCGACCTGACTTCTCCAGGCTACGGGCAGACCACATCTCGCCGCCGAGCCGAACCAGCCCATGCAGGTCGTCGACCGGTTCAATCACAATGGCATTCTTGCCCTCCAACGCCCTGGCGTTGGTGTGCAGGATCGGGCCCGCCGTCAGTCGCTTGCGCAACGCCGGCCGCACACCGACCAGCAAAACGACCGCACTGATGACGAAGACCAGCCCCTCGGCCCACAGCGGCATGTCGAACACCCACCCGGCACCGGCCGTGACCAGGGCCGAACCGCCCAGCATCAACAGGAACATGTCACCTGTCATCAGCTCGGCGGCCGCGAGCAGGATGCCTGCGACGAGCCACACAATCGGCATAGGTCCACATTAGACCGCGTGGGCAACTGGTGGGGGCGGATACCGAGCCTTAGACTGCGAGCACTATGGCGAATCCGAGTGTGTCCCTGGCGGTGTGGGCAAGCGCGTGGCTGGCGGGCCGCGCGTCGCCGGACGACGTCATCGACGCCCTCATCGCTTGGGCGCCAAGGCATTTGGTTACCGCATACGACGCCGTCGCCGCCGGCCACACGGGACTCTCGTGGCCAGATATGGACGACAACGGCCCCATCGGCCTACTTCAGACGGTCCGTACTGCAACCGGCCAGCCACACGGTTCGCCCGATATCCACGTGATTCTGCCCGCACCCGGCGACCCGCGGGGCCTGCCCGCCAATACCCAGTTTCAGCGTGACGCGATGGAAGCCAGCGAGGCGATTGTGCTCAGCGATCGCCAAAATAACTCCACCGCAATAGGATTGGTTCCCGCAGTGGAGTACGACGAGGACCGCGGCGAGACCACCGGTCTGTCCTGGACTGTGTACTCGCTTCCTGGCCGGATCCCCGCGCAAGCGGTACCCGACCTCGGAGAAGCCGAATATCAACTACGCCAGGCGGTCCGAACGGCCACGGCGACACTCAACCGCGTAGACCGGGTTGTGGGCCCCACGGATGCCGACCCTCGCGCCCTGGTCGAAGACGTGCTCGCGACGCTACGTGGGCACCGCCTGCCGGACTATGCGCCACACCGGGCGGTCCGCGTGCTCGATTCGGCCAACCAGGTTGAGGCCATTGCCACGGCCGCGGCGGAGATCATGGAATCACCCGGGGCGCTCGACGACGGAACGGTTGCCGACGCGCTACGGCCTCTCGTCATTCTGGTGCGCGAGGCGCGGATGGCTGCCGCGGCCGCCGTCATCGCCGCCGCACCCTAGACCTCCAGCCGGCCGCAGCACAGGGGTGAACACGGGGCGCCGTTCACGCTGAACCCGTATCCGGGGACCGGGTTCTCTCCCCTTGCACGCAGCGCGGACTGCCCATCTGCAATCTCTGCGATCAAGTCCACCGCGATCCGCGCGAATCGCTCGTCGGCCCCCGGCGTCGCCGCCCGCGCGAGCTCGATGTCGTGTGCGACCGCATACTCATGCGCCTCGTTGTCCAAGTCCCACACCACCTCCAGGTGGTCCGACACAAACCCGATCGGCGCCACAACCACCGATCGGATTCCTCGCTCTTTGAGTGCCGCAAGATGATCAACGATGTCCGGCTCCAGCCAGGGCACCTGAGGCGGGCCCGAGCGGGACTGCCACACCACGTCGTAATCCTGGTACCCGGCCGCCTCGGCGACCAATTGCGCGAGGTAGCGCACCTGGCGGCTGTAGAGCTCGGGGCCGTGCCGCTGGTCGGCAGCTATCGGGATGGAATGCGCGGTGAACACCAGCCGCGGCGCACCCCGCATGCCCGAAACCGCGGCGGTGACCGCCTCGGCATACAGCTGCACCAATGCCGGGTGGTCGAAATACTGACGAAGCTTCACCAACTCGGGCGCCCCGTCCCCCACCGCGGCGCGGGCCCTGGCGATGTCCTCCACGTACTGTGTGCATCCCGAGTAGCCACCCCAGGCAGAGGTCGTGAAGACGGCGGCCCGCCGAATCCCTTTGTCGCGCATGTCGGCAACGGTTTCTTCCACCATGGGGTGCCAATTGCGGTTACCGAAGAACACCGGCAGGGGGCGCCCGGCCAGTTCTAATTGGCGCGAGATCTCATCGATCAGCGCTCGATTGATGCCGTTGATCGGAGAGACGCCGCCAAAATGGAAGTAGTGCTCGGCCACCTCGTCGAGACGTTCTGGCGGAATGCCACGGCCTCGCGTGACGTTCTCCAGGAACGGCCGAACCTCCTGCGGCCCCTCGGGACCACCGAAGGACAACAGGAGGACAGCGTCGAATAACATAGCCGATATCCGCAGGTCAGAGCAGCTGGGTGTGCGCGCCGCCGTCGGCGAAGATGATGTCGCCGGTGGTGGCGGGCAGCCAATCCGACAGCAGGGCACACACGGTCTTGGCGACCGGTGTCGGGTCCTTCATGTCCCAGCCGATCGGGGCACGCTGGTCCCAGCCCTCCTCAAGCACGCTCATCTGCTTGCCGGCCTCGTCGCCCAGCGCACCGCCGACGATCGCACTCATGGCCAACGTCCGAATAGGACCGGCGGCAACAAGATTCGAACGAATACCGGCCGCACCCGCCTCGCGCGCGACGAACCGGTTGACCGATTCCAGCGCGCTCTTGGCCACGGTCATCCAGTTGTAGAACGGCATCGCGCGGGTCGGATCGAAGTCCATGCCCACGATGCTGCCGCCGCGGTTCATGATCGGCAGCACTGCCTTGGCCAACGACGCGTAGGAGAAGGCCGAGATGTGGAAGCCCTTGGACACGTCCTCGAACGGCGCCTCGAAGAACGGATTCAGCCCCATGCCGGTCTGCGGCATGAAACCGATGGAGTGCACCACGCCATCGAGCTTGTTGCCCTCGCCGATCACCTCGGTGACACGGTCGGCGAGGCTGTCCAGGTGCTTCTCGTCCTGCACATTGAGCTCCAGCAGCGGTGCCGGCTCTGGCAGGCGCTGAGTGATGCGTTCAATGAGGCGCAACCGGTCGAACCCGGTGAGTACCAGCTGTGCACCCTGTTCCTGCGCGACCTTTGCGATGTGGAATGCGATCGACGAATCGGTGATGATGCCCGTCACCAGGATCCGCTTGCCCTCAAGTAGCCCTGCCACGATTCTCCTTAGTTGTGTTCTCGCTCGTCTTACTGCTCGTCGCGCACGCGGCGCATCGCCGCGGAGTTCCGCTACCTAGTGGCCCATGCCCATGCCGCCATCAACCGGGATGACCGCACCGGAGATGTAACTGGCGTCTTCGGACGCCAGGAAGCTGACGACCCCGGCAACCTCAGCTGCGGTTCCCACCCGCTTCGCCGGAATGAATTCCAGTGCGCCCTCCTGGACCCTCTCATCGAGCGCGCGGGTCATCTCGGTGTCGATGAAACCAGGCGCGACCACGTTGGCGGTGACGCCCGCCTTGGAGAGCTCGCGCGCGATCGAGCGTGCCAGGCCGATGACACCGGCCTTGGAGGCCGCATAGTTGGCCTGGTTGCCGATTCCCCAGGTACCCGAGACCGAACCGATGAAGATCATCCGGCCGAAGCGCTTCCGCTGCATAGTGCGTGAGGCCCGCTGAGCCACCCGGAACGCCCCGGTCAGGTTCGCGTTGATGACTTGCTCAAACTTCTCCTCGGTCATGCGCATCAGGAATGCGTCCTGTGCGATGCCGGCATTGGATACCAACACCTCGACGGCGCCCTGGTGCTCCTCGACCTCTTTGAAGGCCCGGTCGACGGCATCGTTGTCGGTGACATCGCACTCCACGCCGAACAAGCCCTCCGGCACACCGGATCCGCGGTGGGTCACCGCCACCTTGTGCCCGTCAGCGGCAAGACGTTGCGCGATCGCCAGGCCGATACCCCGGTTGCCACCGGTGACCAGAACAGAACGAGAGACAAAGTCGGGACGGGCGGCGCTAGCGCCGAGAGCATCAGACATGGGACTCAATTTATCGTCTTCTTAGACTTTGGCCTAACCGACGGGCCCAACCGAACCCGCGAGCGGACACCGAATCAGTTAGGGAGACGCCGGTTGATCACTAGCCCGACGAACGCCGCCGCAAGCACCAAGAGCGCACCTAGACGCAGCCATCCGACGCTGGCATCGCCGCGGATCGTCTCGTACCCAATCTGCTGCTGCAGGTTGGCGTACACCTCCTTGAGCTGGCCGAGCGTGGACGCCGTGTAGGTTTCCCCACCCGACAGCTTGGCCACCTTCTCCATCATGTCGGGGGCATACGGGACGTTCTGGCGCTGCCCATTGATCTCGACATACCCGTCCTTGGTGCCGAACGCGATCGTCGAAATCGGCACCTGCTGGTCCTTGGCGGTACGTGCCGCGGTGTAGGCACCCTTGGGATTATCAGGGTTCGACGGCACCGTTTCCTTACCGTCGGACATCAACACGATGCGCGCCGGAGGTGCCTTGTCACCGCCGCCGATGACCGCACCCACCGTGGCGATGGCCTGCAGCGCCGTGAAGATGCCCTCACCGGTGGCAGTGCGATCCGCGAGCTGCAGGTTATCCAGGGCGTTCACGGTGGCGTCCCGGTTGGTGGTGGGTGAGACAAGCACTGTCGCGGTACCGGCGTAGGCAATGAGGCCCAGGTTGATACCCGGAGTGAGATTGCGGGCGAATTCCTTACCGGCTTCCTTCGCAGCACCCAGGCGACTGGGAGCGACGTCGGTCGACTCCATGGACCGCGAGACGTCGATGACGAGCATCACCACAGCGCGATTACGCGGAATCCTCACGTCATGACTCGGGCCGGCCAGCGCGATGGTCAGCACCAGCAGGCCGACCACCAGCAGCGCTGTCGCCGCGTGCCGCCAGGCACGAGGCCGAGTCGGGGCCACCGAGTCCAATAGCTCGGTGTTCGCGAACCGCAGCACGCGTTTCTCGCGCAGGTACTGCGCAAACACATACAGCCCGACCAGCGCTGCCACCAGTAGCAGCACCAGGAAGAACCACGGGTGGGTGAAGCCCGTGAGAGTCATCGGCCCGAAGAACGGCAGATCGCTCATCGAGCCCCCGTCCCGGCCACCGCGCCACGGCGCTGTTGGGAGACAAATCTCACGATGTCGTTGATCCAGTCACGGTCGGTCCGCAGGCTCAAAAGCGGTGCACCGCAACGACGCAATGTGCGTGCCACCTCTTCATGATGCCTGGCCGCTGCCTGTGCGAAGTCCCGGCGAAGATTCTCATCGATCCGGTACTCCTTGGTGACTCCGGTCTCGGCGTCCTGCAACAGCACTTCGCCGATGTCGGGGAGTTCCATGTCGCGGGGATCGAGCACCTCGATGCCCAGCACCTCATGGCGGGCACCGATGGCGCGCAGTGGCCGCATCCAGTTGATGGGGCCGAGGAAGTCGCTGATGACGACGGCCATGCCACGGCGACGCTCCGGCCGTCGCAATGCGTCAATCGCCAGCGACAGGTCGCCCCGGACACCCAGTGGCGCCTTGGGCATGGTGGCGATGCTGCGCAGGATGTCCTGCTCGTGGGCGCGCCCGGAACGCGCCGGCAGCCGAACGATCTTGTCCCCATTGGCAATCAGTGCGCCGAGCCGGTTTCCGCCACCGCTGTTGAGGAAGATGATGGCCGCCGCCGCCGCGACCGCGAGGTCGCGCTTCTCGCAGTTAGTCGTCCCGAAATCCAGGCTCGCCGACATGTCAACCACCAGCCACGTCTCCAACTCGCGGTCCGCGATCATCTGGCGGACGTGCGGATGGGTCGTGCGCGCGGTCACCGACCAATCCATCCGGCGCACATCGTCGCCGGGCTGGTACATACGCGACTCCCCCGGCTCCGATCCCGGGCCGGGAATCAGGCCGAGGTGGTTACCGTGCAGCACCCCGTCGAGCTTGCGACGGATCTTCAGTTCCAACGTCCGCAGCGCCGCCGACAACTGCGGATCACGGATCTCGCCCCGACGCAAGGACGGGATGTCTACCGGCCGGGCGTTGCCCGGACTGGGTGTGCTCACCTGGGCGCGGCGTTATGGGTGGCCGGGACCGGGCCGTTTGTCCCCACCATCGCCGACTGCACCGAATGTCCTTGTTGTGGAACGGCATTCACCTGCGGCAGGCCAACCGTCTGCAGAATCCGGTTGATCGCGGTGTCGGCGGAGACCTCGTCGGCCAGAGCGTCGTAGCTCATCACCAGGCGGTGGCGCAGCACATCCGGGATGACCTCGATGACGTCCTGTGGGATCACGTAATCGCGGCCCCGCACCAAAGCCAGCGCCCTGGATGCCGCGATGATGCCCAGCGAGGCACGGGGGCTGGCGCCGTAGGAGATCCAGTTGGCGACATCGCCGAGCCCGAACTGCGCGGGATTGCGGGTGGCCGAGATGACCCGGACCACATAGTCGACCAGGGCGTGGTGCACGAAGTTGTTGGCCGCGAGGTCCTGCAGGCGCAGCAGCGCCTCAGCGGACAGGATCTGCTTGGGCTCCGGCGGCGTGACACCCATCCGGTAGATGATCTCGCGCTCTTCCTCCACGGTCGGGTAGTCGACGTTGATCTTGAAGAGGAAACGGTCGCGCTGAGCCTCAGGCAGCGGGTACACGCCCTCGTTCTCGATGGGGTTCTGCGTGGCCATCACCAGGAAGGGCTTGGGCATCGGATAGGTCTTGCCACCGATAGAGACATGCCGTTCGGCCATGACCTCGAGCAGTGCCGACTGCACCTTGGCGGGCGCACGGTTGATCTCGTCGGCCAGCAGGAAGTTGGCCACCACCGGACCGAGCTCGGTATCGAACTCTTCCTTGCCCTGGCGGTAGATGCGGGTACCGATGATGTCGGTGGGCACCAGGTCCGGCGTGAACTGGACACGAGAGAACGAGCCGCCCACCACCTTGGCGAAGGTCTCGACCGCCAGTGTCTTGGCAACGCCGGGCACACCCTCGAGCAACACGTGGCCCTTGGCGAGCAGGCCGACCAGAATTCGCTCGACAAGTCGGTCCTGACCCACGATGACGCGCTTGACCTCAAAGATGGCGCGCTCAAGGTTCTGCACCTCGGCGGCCAGGGCCGGTGATGTCGGACCCTGCGGGGCGTGCGGCGCGGGACCGGCGCTTCCGCCGGGGTACCCGGCACCTCCCCCTGGTGACCCTGGTGATGACATCAACTTCCCTCCGGCTCTGCCTGACGATTCCGTGCTATTTCGGTGGCTTCTTGGTGGCCATGTGCATATCAGCGGCACCCAATCCTGGGCGGCGCCTCCGGTCCACTATTCCAGCATCCCGGGATTTGGTCCACGTACCCGTTCGCTGGCGCGCCGTTCTAGCTCACCTGAAGGATCAGAAGAGCTACCACGCGATGATGCGTACGGCATAAGGAGTCATGCCTCCGGTGCGCACCGGAGACACGGTCACCTTCTCCGCGCTGCCGCTGGCTTCCAGCATCTGACCGTTGCCGAGGTAGATAACCACGTGCTGAGAACCACCCGGGCCGTAGAACAGCAGATCGCCGCGCTTTGCCTGTGAGACGGGAATCTTCTGGCCCGCGTTGTACTGATCGCCCGAGTATTTGGGCAGCTTCACGCCCGCTGCCGCGTAGGAGAACATGGTGAAGCCGGAGCAGTCGTAGCCCACCTTGCCGGCGTCGTAGTCCACGCCGCCGCTGGGCCCGCGCACGGTACCGCCACCCCACGAGTACGGAACACCCAGCTGAGTGCCACCGCGCTGAATCACTGCTTCCACTGCCTGACGGCCGTACACGAGTGGACGTCCGGCTCCCGCGGACGCGCGGTTGCCGCCGATGCCCAACGCACCCAGCGCGGTCTGTCCGACCCCCATCACCCCGTTCATGATCTTCGTAGGGTCGGCGCCCTGACTCGGCCCCGCGAAGGGCAACGTGTTGTCCCAGTCGCCGCCCGACGGGTTCAGCCCGAGGGCGTTGAGAAAGGCCGTACCAACATTCGGGCTGATCGGGTTGTCATCGGCTGAGGCCCGCGGGACACCCATGAACAGCACCAGCGCGACAGCGATCCCCCCTGCGAGGGCCGCACGTAAGACGAAGAGGCCCTGAACTTTGAGTAATTTGGTCGTTTTCGCTGTGTTCACAGGTTCTACCACTCAATCAATCGGGTTACGAAGGGCGTCATGCCGCTGGTCCGCACCGGCGACACCTTGACCACATCGCCGGTGTTCGGCGCTTCGAGCATCTGACCGTTGCCGAGGTACAACGCAACGTGCTGACTTGCGTTGGGGCCGTAGAAAATCATGTCTCCGCGCTTCATCTGCGCACTAGGCACCTTGCGCCCGGAGTTGTACTGATACCCGGTGTAGTGCCTGAGTCTGATGCCGACCGCGGCGAAGCCGTACATCATCAGTCCTGAGCAGTCGTAACCGACAGTTCCTGCACCGGAATCGATTCCGCGGGTCGGGCCGTTGTAGGAGCCACCGCCCCACGAGTACGGCGTGCCCATCGCGCTGCCCGCGCGGGCAATCACCCGCTCCACGTTTTCCCGGCCGTAGACCTTGGGAATGTACTCGCCGCCCGAGGTAGAAGACGCCGCCGGTGCGGGCTTGGGGCAGAACATGCCGATGACACCGCATACGGCGGACTGACCGACATTGGCCGCGGTGTTGCCAATGCCCAACACCATGTTGATGGTCTGTGTCGGATCAGTAGGCACGTTGGCGCTGGCGATCATCGGAAGCGTCGTATCCCACTGACTAGCCGAGCCGGCCGCAGCCACAGCCGCCGGAGCCGATGTCCACTCATTGCCGTTACCGGCGATGGCCGCACTCGGATCGATCACCCGAGCACTCGCAGTGGAGGTCGCGAAGGCCGGCCCACGGGCGGCGGCTAGCTGCGCCTCGGCGCTCTTCTTCTTGGCCGCCAACTCCGACGCGGTTCCGCGCTGCGCTTCGAGCTTCTTCTGTACATCCTTCATCGCCGACACCAGGTCGTCCTGCTGCTTCTGTGCGTCAGCGGCGGCCTGGTCGGCCTTCTCCTGGATAGCCCGCGCCTGCGATTCCTTGTTGACCTGCTCGGTACGTGCGCGGCGCAGGTTGTCCATGACGGTCTGCGAACTCGCCTCGACACTCTTGGTCACCGAGGCCAGGCGCACCACATCGTCGGGGTTCGTGGCGGTCAGGTACGAACCCGAGGGGCCCGCCATGTAGGTGGCCGCGGCCATCCGGTCGAACTTGCCCTGCGCTTCGGCGATCGCGCCGTTGGCGGTGTCGACGGCCTGCTGACCCTCGGCGACCGCCTGGGCTGCTCCGGCCGCGTGGTCACGCGCGTCCTGAAGATCGACCAATCCCTTGTTGATGGACTCCTGTTGGGTCTGCACCTCGGCGGTGAGCTGTTCGATCTGCTGGTTGGTGTCGGCCAGTTGACTGATCAGTGAGGCCATGTCATTCGGCTCGGCGGACGTGACGGCGAGGGTGTTGGGCCACATCATCAGACTGGCGGCCATCAGCGAGGGCACGACCAGGGCGACTGCCACGGTCCGTTTGCCACGCACCGCGAAACGGTCCGCGAAATTCTGCGGGACTTTCCGTTTCATTCGGCCTGCCGTCTCCTCGATCTTCGGCGCTCGGTGAGCCTTCTCGGTCATAGCGGCCCTTCCCCGACACGCTCCCAGTTGTCACATAAGACGCACTAACCACTTTGGCGCCACTTGCACCGTACGTCACTTTGACAACTAATGAAACTTTAGTCACAAATTACATATGTGTAATTAATTGGCCACTGACAGGCAATTGAAGAGAGACCTTCGGGCGGTTAATTGACCTGAATTGAATACCGGCAGATCATCCGGGTTCCATAGTGCGCGCGGCTATTTCGTGGCGAAACAGGCTGCGCGAATGGTTTGCAAATCGTTACTTAACCGAGTCATTCGCGAATCGACCGCGTACGAGCGTAATTCCAGCGCAGACCGCCGCCACGAACAGGACAAGCACAATGGTCAGCGCGGTCCACGAGAAGTGCTCACGCCCGAGCTCGTCCACGAAGTTGTTGGCGGAGAGCACCGGATTGCCGGTCTTGGCGACATCCTGCCCAGCCTCCAACGTCACCCTGTCGAACTTCGCACTGTAGGTACCGGCGTACGACGGGCTGATGACGAGGATCGTCGCGTCCGGATGGTCCTTGCCGATCTCGGTGGCGATGTCGCGCAGCGGAGTGTCGATCCAGGGATTACCGGGAAGCGCGACGACCTTCAGATCGATGTTCTTCGCATGCGCCTTCGCGATGACATTCTTCAATCCGGGGACATCCGCAGCGGGGGCGGCCACCCCGCCTTCGTTCACATCGATGCGTGCCATCTCCAGGCATGTGGCCGACCAGCCCATCGGATCTGCACCCGCGGTCTGGACGGACACGCCCACCGCCTGGCAGAGCTCGGCGGGGATGATGGTCGGCAAGTGCTGCGGCGTCACGCGATCAATCTAACCCCCGCCACGAGCGGCACTGCGCGCACAGACACGCGCATTTGGCGTGCATATCGACGCCCACCGCGACGGTGACGGGTGCGGGGGTGAGAACGGGGTGTGAAATTTGGGCATCCCCCTTATTACGGGACAAGCGTACTGTTAGACTGACGGTGGAAGGCGGCCGTCTGCGGTGGCGCCTCCGGAACCCCGCCTGGCACAGCCCGCCGGCGGGTGGCCTTCGAGCGAGCTTTGGAGCTGATGTGACTAGCAACGAATCGGTGAATTCCTTCGGCGCACGCGGCACTCTGCAGGTTGGTGACGAGTCGTACGAGATCTTCCGACTGAACGCCGTGCCCGGTACCGAGAAACTGCCTTACAGCCTGAAAGTGTTGGCGGAGAACCTGTTACGCACCGAGGACGGCGCGAACATCACCAAGGACCATGTCCTAGCGCTGGCCAACTGGGACCCCTCGGCGGAGCCGAGCGTGGAGATCCAGTTCACCCCGGCCCGGGTGGTCATGCAGGACTTCACCGGCGTGCCCTGTGTCGTCGACCTGGCCACCATGCGTGAGGCCGTCTCCGCACTCGGCGGTGACCCCGACAAGGTGAACCCGTTGTCCCCCGCCGAGATGGTCATCGACCACTCGGTGATCCTCGATGTCTTCGGCACTGCCGACGCCTTCGAACGCAATGTGGAGCTCGAGTACGAGCGCAATGCCGAGCGCTACCAGTTCTTGCGTTGGGGCCAAGGCGCTTTCGACGATTTCAAGGTCGTCCCCCCGGGCACCGGCATCGTGCACCAGGTCAACATCGAGTACCTGGCCCGGACCATCTTCACGAGGAACGGACAGGCCTACCCGGACACCTGTGTGGGGACCGACTCGCACACCACGATGGTCAACGGCCTCGGCGTCCTTGGCTGGGGTGTCGGCGGTATCGAGGCAGAGGCCGCCATGCTCGGCCAGCCGGTCTCGATGCTGATCCCGCGCGTCGTCGGCTTCAAGCTCACCGGTGAGATCCAGCCGGGCGTCACCGCCACCGACGTGGTGCTGACCGTCACCGACATGCTGCGCAAGCACGGTGTGGTGGGCAAGTTCGTCGAGTTCTACGGCAAGGGCGTGGCCGAGGTACCACTGGCCAACCGCGCCACACTGGGCAACATGAGCCCCGAATTCGGCTCTACCGCAGCGATCTTCCCGATCGACGACGAGACCATCAACTACCTGCGCCTGACCGGCCGCGACGATCAGCAGTTGGCGCTCGTCGAGGCGTATGCCAAGGAACAGGGCATGTGGCACGACGCCGACCACGAGCCCGCCTTCTCGGAGTACCTGGAACTCGACCTCTCCACCGTCGTGCCCTCCATCGCCGGGCCCAAGCGTCCGCAGGACCGCATCGAGTTGACCGATGCGAAGAACGCGTTCCGCAAGGACATCCACAACTACACCAACGATGCCGAGAGTGGCCCGGCCGCTGCCACGCCGCACACCCAACTCGACGAAGCGATCGAAGAATCCTTCCCCGCCTCCGATGTGGCGGTGCTGTCCTTCGCCGAAGATGACGCCGTCATCCCTTCCGCGGCCAACGGCGGCGAGGGCCGCCCGTCCAAACCGGTCAAGGTGACCTCTGCCGAGCGTGGAAACTTTGTTCTGGACCATGGCGCGGTGGTGGTCGCGGGCATCACCTCCTGCACCAACACCTCCAACCCGTCGGTGATGCTGGGTGCCGCCCTGCTGGCCAAGAAGGCCGTCGAGAAGGGGCTGACCACCAAGCCGTGGGTCAAAACGAACATGGCCCCCGGGTCGCAGGTCGTCACCGACTACTACAACAAGGCCGCACTGTGGCCATACCTCGAGAAGCTGGGCTACTACCTGGGCGGCTACGGCTGCACCACATGCATCGGCAACACCGGCCCGCTGCCCGACGAGATCTCCAAGGCCATCAACGACAACGACCTGTCGGTGACCGCGGTGCTCTCCGGTAACCGCAACTTCGAGGGCCGCATCTCCCCCGACGTCAAGATGAACTACCTGGCCTCCCCGCCTCTGGTCATCGCCTACGGCATCGCGGGCACCATGGACTTCGACTTCGACACCGACCCGCTCGGCCAGGACCACGACGGCAACGACGTGTTCCTCAAGGACATCTGGCCGACCGCCTTGGAAATCGAGGAGACCATCGCGTCGTCGATCAACCGCCAGATGTTCACCGACTCCTACGCCGACGTGTTCAAGGGCGACGAGCGCTGGCGCGGTCTGCCCACCCCCGAAGGCAACACCTTCGAGTGGGTCGACACGTCAACCTACGTGCGCAAGGCCCCGTACTTCGACGGGATGCCGCTGGAGCCCACGCCCGTCACCGACATCACGGGAGCACGGGTGCTCGCCCTGCTCGGCGACTCGGTGACCACCGACCACATCTCTCCCGCGGGTTCCATCAAGTCGGGCACCCCGGCCGCGCAGTACCTCGACGAGCATGGTGTGGACCGCAAGGACTACAACTCACTGGGTTCGCGCCGCGGTAACCACGAGGTGATGGTGCGTGGCACCTTCGCGAACATCCGCCTGCGCAATCAGCTGCTGGACGATGTCTCGGGCGGTTACACCCGCGACTTCACACAGGAGGGCGGCCCGCAGGCCTTCATCTACGACGCTTCGGTGAATTACCAGAAGGCCGGCATTCCGCTGGTCGTGCTGGGCGGTAAAGAATATGGGTCGGGCTCGTCCAGGGACTGGGCCGCCAAGGGCACCCGCCTGCTGGGGGTCAAGGCCGTCATCACCGAGTCCTTCGAGCGCATCCACCGGTCGAATCTGATTGGTATGGGCGTCATTCCGCTGCAGTTCCCGGCCGGAGAGTCGGCGGCCTCGCTCAAGCTCGATGGCACCGAGACCTACGACATCAGCGGTATCGAGAAGCTCAACGAGGGCTCGACACCGAAGACCGTGCACGTGACGGCGACCAAGCAAGACGGGTCTCGTACTGAGTTTGATGCGGTAGTCCGGATCGACACCCCCGGTGAAGCCGATTACTACCGCAACGGCGGCATCCTGCAGTACGTGCTGCGGAACATGCTGGCCGGCTAGAGACGGCTGACCAACAGTGCCGCGCGTTAGCGAGGATCACCTCGCGGCTCGTCGCCGCCAGATCCTCGATGGCGCGCGGCGCTGTTTTGCCGAGTACGGGTACGACGGCGCCACCGTGCGCCGCCTCGAGCACACCATCGGCATGTCGCGGGGAGCTATTTTCCATCACTTCCGCGATAAGGACACCTTGTTCTTCGCGTTGGCCCGCGAGGATGCCGAAAGGATGGCGAACGTCGCCAGCCGCGAGGGTCTGGTGCAGGTGATGCGCGACATGCTGGCCGATCCGGATCAATTCGATTGGCTGGCTACTCGTTTGGAGATCGCCCGCAAGCTACGCAATGATCCTGAATTCCGACGGGGCTGGAACCAGCGCTCCGAAGAGCTCAACACCGCCACCCTGGCACGGCTACAACGCCAGAAGAAGGCCGGCCGGTTGCGTGAGGACGTATCCAGCGAGGTGATCTTGGGCTATCTGGATCTGGTGCTCGATGGCCTGGTGGCACGCCTGGCCGCTGGCGAATCCACCGAAAGCCTCAGCCGCGTGTTGGATCTCGTCGAGGACTCGGTGCGCCGTGCCGATCACGCCTGACTCCAAGGATTGGACCTGGGTCCTCGAACGTCCGTGCGTTGAATGCGGATTTGATCCCACCGCAACGTCATTCGCGCGGATACCCGATATCGTGCGGGATAACCTGGGGGCCTGGCAGCCGGTGCTGGCCCACCCCGAGGCGCGGGTACGCCCGGACGAGCAGACCTGGTCGGCGCTGGAGTACGGAGCGCACGTCCGCGATGTGTTCCGCATCTTCCTGGCCCGGCTGCGGCTCATGCTCGCCGAGGACAACCCCATGTTCGAGAACTGGGACCAGGACAAGACGGCCGTCGGGGACCGGTATGCCGAGCAGGACCCGCAGGCCGTAGCCGCCGAACTCGCCGCGGCGGGTGAGGCCGTCGCGGCCGCCTTTGCCGATGTCCCCGAGTCGGCATTACAGCGACGCGGGAGACGAAGCAACGGTTCGATTTTCACGGTCGAGACATTGGGTCTGTACTTCGTGCACGACCCGGTACATCACCTACACGATGTTTCCCACCCGCCGACGGATTAGTGCGGGAAGTCGATGACGGCCCGTGCGGGTGTGTCGGCGACGTACACGACTGGGCATGTGGACGCCTGTGCCGCGACCTTCCACGCCATCACACCGTTCTTGTTTTTGAAGATGTCCGCGTCCTGAAGGAGACGAGCCGATTTGACCACCGGAGAGCCGGGAGGGGCTTCGAGGTCATTGGGTTGCGGAAATGACTTCACCTGCCGGTTCTCGGGACGGTCGACGGTCCCCATGATGGTGTCGTGTGCCGCCGCGCCGCGGAATGCCACCGCGTATCCCCCGTCGACCGGTGTGACCGAGAATGGTGGGGCCTGCCAATAGGTCACTGGCCCCACCGGCGGCGCCAGCTTGTCCGCTCCGAAGCTGAACGTCACCCTGTCGAGGTCATCGAGGGTTTCGATGCGCACATCGTGCAGGATATTGGCATAGTTCTCGGCGCCGCCGTCGGTCACTGTCGGGCACGCCGGTGCGGCCGCCGCCTGCGGGGCACCCACGAGCGGCCCGACGACCAGTACAAGCGGTACCAGGTATCGATACATGGTTAGCGAATGTACGGCCTCCGACGCCGAACCGCTGGCGTTCGACCGGGGATTGTCCTCCGTGGCTAACCGTGGGCCGGGCGATGGTGCCCTGTCACAAACGCCCCTAGTGCGGCAGATCCACCACCAGCCGAGGCGGGTTGGTCAGCGTGCTCACCTCGGGGCAGCGCTGTTTGTTCAGACCCAACGCCCACCGAACCTTCCCCTCGAAGTCCTCGCCTTGCTTGGCCTCGGCCAGGATCGGGAAATCCTTCGGCTTAATCTCGCTCGGGCCCGGATACGACCGGATGGGCTTATCGGTCTCATGAGCGGACGCCCCATCGAACAGCACGCCGAGCAATGCGCTACCGGCGACGATGACATTGTCTCCCTTGGGCCCCGCCGAGACGCTGGCGGGGCTGTCCACCGAGTACTTGGGAACCACCAGCTGATCCAGCGCCACCTTGTTCTTGGGGTCAGCCCTGGCATCCGGCCCGAATTCGAAAGTGACCCTGTCGTAGTCGTCCTGCTTACCCACGCGAACATCGCGCAGCTGTGTGGCCACATTCTTGCCGCCACCGCCGCTGACCGTCTCGCAAGCCGTGACACGGAACGTCTCCGGGGCAGGTGTTGAGGTTTGAGGCAGCGCCGTCGTCGTGGCCACGGGCGACACCGAGTCGCCCAGCTGGCGCACCTCAGCGGCGCAACCGGATGCCGTCATGGCCGCCAGCGCCAGCACGCCAATGTTCCGGATACCGCCTTGTCCTCGCATCGCACAACGTTAGCAATAATTGGCACCCGAAAGCTCAACGGGCACACTGCGTGTCGGACGTCAGTTACGCCTTGCGGCCGCGCCGGTTCGGGCCGCCGCGCCCGCGCAGGGTGGCACCCGATTCCACGAGAGCGCGATGCACGTAACCATACGACCGGCCCGTGCCCGCGGCGAGCGTACGAATGCTCGCCCCCTTCTCGTATGCCGCTTTCAGCTCGGCACGCTCCTCGTCGCGTGTTTTGGCCATCGCGACCTCTCTCCCAACTCCATGCCGCTGCCCCTGTGGACGGCTCGACCCGGTTGCACCATAGCGCAAATGTGATCACGCAGGTGCACGAGAGGCGGACGGCGTACGAGAAATGGTCAGGCCAGCTCGATGAGGTCCCGGTACTCGTCCGACCAGTAGTCTTCGGTGCCGTCCGGCAACAACACAACGCGTTGCGGATTCAATGCCTCAGCGGCTCCCGGGTCGTGTGTGACGAGAACGACCGCCCCCAGGTAACTGCGTAACGCGTCCAAAACCTGTTCGCGTGAGGCGGGATCCAGGTTGTTGGTCGGCTCATCGAGCAGCAGCACATTCGCGGTCGAGGCCACCAGGCCGGCCAGCGCCAGACGGGTCTTCTCACCGCCGGACAGTGTGCCCGCCGGCTGTTCCAGCTGTGGGCCACTGAACATGAACGCACCCAAGATTCCACGCAGCTCCTGCTCCCCCGTATCCGGAGCGGCGTGACGGATGTTCTCCCACACCGTCGCGTGATCATCCAGGGTGTCGTGCTCCTGCGCGAAGTATCCGAGCTTGAGACCATGGCCCGGCTCCAGCGCGCCGGCATCCGCGGTCTCCGCGCCCGCCAGCAGGCGCAGCAGCGTCGTCTTCCCCGCGCCGTTGAGCCCAAGAACCACGACGCGCGAACCACGATCGATGGCCAGATCCACCCCGGTGAATATCTCCAGAGACCCGTAGTTCTTGGTCAGCCCCCTGGCCACCAGCGGCACCCGCCCACATGCAGCGGGCGTCGGGAACTTGATACGGGCCACCTTGTCGGCCACCCGCTCTTCGTCGAGTCCTGACAGCATCTTCTCGGCGCGACGCAACATATTCTGCGCGGCAACGGCTTTGGTCGCCTTGGCCCCCATCTTGGCCGCCTGGGTGCGCAGGGCCGACGCCTTCTTCTCCGCATTGGCCCGCTCGCGCCGACGGCGCTGCTCATCCAGCGACCGCGCGTCCAGGTACTTCTGCCAACCCATGTTGTAGACGTCGACCTCGCCGCGAACGGCATCCAGGAACCACACCTTGTTGACCACATCGGCCAGCAGATCGACGTTGTGACTGATCACCACGAGCCCGCCCTCGTGGTTCTGCAGGAAACCGCGCAACCAGCCGATCGAGTCCGCATCGAGGTGGTTGGTCGGCTCGTCGAGCAGCAGCGTCATGTTGGACCCCGCGCCACCCTCAGCCGCGCCGAACAGAATCCGGGCCAACTCCACGCGTCGCCGCTGACCGCCCGAAAGCGTGCGCAGCGGCTGGACGAGCACCCGCTCGGGCAACCCGAGGCTTGAACAGATGCGGGCTGCCTCACTCTCCGCGACATACCCACCCAGCGACGAGAAGCGCTCTTCCAGCTGCCCATAACGGCGAATCGCCTTATCCCGCTGATCCTCGTCGGCCAGCTCCGCCATTAGCGTCTGCTGCTTCTCCAACTCGCTGATGATGGTGTCCAGGCCACGCGCCGACAGCACCCGATCGCGCGCCAGCAGGTCCAGGTTCCCTTCCTTGGGATCCTGTGGCAGGTAACCGATTTCACCGGTCCGAGACACCGATCCAGCGTACGGCTCGCTCTCGCCTGCCAGAATTCTCATCGAGGTGGTCTTGCCGGCCCCGTTACGGCCCACCAGCCCGATGCGGTCACCGGGCTGGATGCGTAACGCGGGGCCCGGCGCATAGACGAGTGTGCGGGCGCCGGCGCGGACCTCGAGGTCCGTCGCGGTAATCACTACTTACTCCTTGGATGCTGTGTACGCGTCTCGCGCGGTCAGCGCTTGTCTCTGAACGCCGCCGCCCGCTTTTCCTTGCGCGCTGCGGTGGCTTCTTCGAAGTTATCGGTGAGCAGCCGGACATAGAGCTGGCCCAGGCCCTCTTGGTGCATGTGACTTTCCAGGCTAGCGGCGTCCAGCCCACTCCAAATGGTGCGCTTGGTCAACTCGATCCCTGGACGGGAGAACCCGGCGATGCGCTCTCCAATCGCGTAACACTCTTCCAGCAGCGATTCGGACGACACCTTGCGGGATACCAAACCGATGCGCTCGGCCTCGTCCGCGTCGATATCGCGGCCGGTCAGCATGATGTCCGAAGCGCGGGACGTGCCGATGGCGCGCGGCAACAGGTAGCTCAGGCCCAGCTCACTGGCTGTCAGTCCGTTGTTGATGCCGGCGGCCCGGAAGTAGGCGGCCTCGGATGCCACCCGAACGTCGCAGGCCAGAGCCAGGCACAGACCGCCACCGATGGCGGCGCCGTTGATGGCGGCGATCACCGGCTGGTGCATGCGGCGCAAAGTGAGGATGACGTCGTCCAGCAGCTCCATCGATCGCAGCGCGATCGTCGGCTGGGTCAGCCCTCCGATGTGCGGAATGGGCCCAGCGGATTTCTGATCGGCGCCCGAACAGAACCCCTTACCGGCCCCGGTGATGATGACGGCGCGCACGTCGTTGTCGTGGCTGATGTCGACCAGCATCTGCTTGAAGGGCAGCATCACGTCGAACGCCATGGCATTCATCCGCTCGGGCCGGTTCAGGGTGACCAGGGCAATATCCGGGCGCGGACGATCCACCAGCACGAAACTCATGCGTCCATATAACCGACCCCGCCGGATTGCACCAAATCGTTTCTGCGCGGCGCCGCCCGTGGGGTGTTACGCCTCTTGTTCGCGCAGCGCCGCCTCAACGTCCAGCTCGCGAACCTTCTGCACCAGGTCGGCCAACGATGCAGGCGGCAGCGCACCGGGCTGATTGAACACCAGCTGGCCCTGCTTGAACACCATCAGAGTCGGAATGGAGCGGATGTTCGCCGCCGCCGCCAGAGCCTGCTCGGCTTCGGTGTCCACCTTCGCGTGGACGACGTCAGGGTTCTCCTCCGACGAGGCCTCGAAGACCGGCCCGAACTGGCGGCACGGTCCGCACCAGGACGCCCAGAAATCGATCAGCACGATGTCGTTGTCGTGGACCAAGTCATTGAATGCGTCTGCGGTGATGTCACGTGTTGCCATGTCGTCCTTAACGTTGCCGGTGCGCGCGATGTTCCGTCGCCGCTCAGTACAGGGGGTCTGCTCAGTACAGCGCGGCCAGGGCCTTGCCGATGTTGAATCCGACGAACTCGTCCTGCCGCCCGGCCCGCAGCTTATTGACCCATTCAGGGTCCGACAGCAGGGCACGTCCGACCGCGATGACGTCGAACTCATCGTTGGCGAATTGTCGCAGCACCGCCTCGACGGGCGCGGGCTCGATATCCCGTACCTCGGTGGGTTTGAACTCCGTCTGCAATCCCACCGAGCCGACGGCAATGGC
Source organism: Mycobacterium sp. D16R24 (assembly GCF_002013385.1). Classification (NCBI taxonomy): domain Bacteria; kingdom Bacillati; phylum Actinomycetota; class Actinomycetes; order Mycobacteriales; family Mycobacteriaceae; genus Mycobacterium; species Mycobacterium sp. D16R24. The sequence goes on from NZ_MAEV01000012.1 coordinate 184,899, forward strand.
TGGCAATCCCGTGACACGTTTGGTCCAGCCGGCAAGACTCAGCACTCCATCAGCACCGGCCATGTCCGCGAAGGCGGGCACATAGTGCCGACGGGTAGACGGGTGGAAGACATCCACACCTGCCTCGACCAGGGGGGCGAGCAGCCGTTCCAATTCCGCCGGGCTGTCGGCCAGAGTGGCCGTGTAGTCCGCCTGCTTCCACTGCGAAAACCGGTACAGGATAGGGAAATCCGGCCCGACGGCGGCGCGTACGGCCCGCACCACCTCGACCGGGAATCGCACCCGATCGGCGACCGAGCCGCCATAACCGTCGGCCCGAATGTTGGTGCGCTCCCACAGGAACTGGTCGAGGAGGTAACCGTGGGCGCCGTGCAACTCCACGGCGTCAAATCCGGCCGCCTTGGCATTGCGGGCCGCCGTTGCGTACTGCTGCGCAAGCGGGGCGAGCTCACCGGTCTGCAGTGCACGACCTTGCGGGGAGGAATCTCCTCCCAAGCCGGACGGGCTCACCGACTCCACCTGGGGATTGAACTCCGGATCGACGCCGCGTTCGACACCCTGGTGCCACAGCTGCGCGGCAATCGCCGATCCCTCGTCGTGCACGGCATCGGTGACCGCGGACCATCCCGCCAGCACCTCATCTCCGATGAGGCGCGGAACGCTGGCCTGACCGCCGGCGGCGTCGTCCGGAATGAAAACGCCCTCGGTGATGATCAGCCCCACACCGCCCGCAGCACGGCGGCGGTAGTACGCCGCCACATTCTCACCGGGCACACCGCCGGGTGATGCCGACCGCGTCATCGGGGCCATCGCGAACCGGTTGGGAGCGGTCAGCGATTTGACGGTGAACGGTTCGAAGAGGGGCGCTACGTCTGGTCTCACGTCGGTCACGAGGTGTCAAACTACGCCGACGCCCATTCCATTCCGGATAACGTGGTCAACCATGTCACCAAATCTCTGGCCACGGCCCACGTTGCTGGTGATTGTCGGAGCCGTCGTCTTGTCCAGTGCGGCATGCGGGGGCTCCGCGGATAAGCCCACCGAGTCATCACCGGGACCTGCCTTGACCACCGCCATACGGCATGCGGGTGGCCAGGACAGGGCCGGCGGACTGATCTCCTCGGTATCGGGTCACACGGTCCAGGTGACCAACCCCGTCGGCAGCGTCGATATCGACTTCAACACCATGACAAAACTCACCGAGGTGCACTCCGCGGAACTTTCGGATGTGGTCGTTGGCAGCTGTGTCAGCGTGCTGGCGACGGCCGACACGGATGCGTCCGACCAGGTTACGGCGCAGCGGGTGCTGATCAGTGCGGCCGAGGACAACAAATGTGCCATTGAAACCCCGCCCGGCAGCGCACCACCTCCCGGCATACCGCAGGGACCGCCGCCCGGCGCGGCGCAGGGACCGCCGCCATTCGGCGGCCCGAGCGTCCAGGGCGCCGTCGCCTCGGTCAACGGCAGCACCATCGTGGTCGCCAACACCGATCCCAGTGGGGCCTCGGAGATCCAGACCAATGTCACGGCGACTGCTGATACCGCCTACGACAAACGGCAACCCACCGAGGCCACCGCGATCATCACCGGCAAATGCGCGGACGCACACGGCACCAAGGATGCCAGCGGGGCGCTTCAGGCCACCAAGATCGACTTAGGTCCCGCCACCGACGGGCGATGCGGACCGCCCCCGCGGTAGTTCCCGATATGGCTTCGTCCACGGATCATCGCCAAGGCTGACCTCGGCAACGCACAGCAACTTCGCACATACAGCGGAGCACAACCTCAGTCAGCACACGCACGCTGAGGTGTCCCACTCGTCAAGCCATGGAGAACATCGATGTCCCCAACCCAGATATTCGCCTCACCACGGGTCGCCCGCCGCGCCCTGTTCGCACTCGCCGGGCTGACCGCACTGTCGGTGGCCGCCTGCGGCTCCCAGACCGACACCAACAGTGCCTCCACACAGTCAGCGGCCCCGACCACGTCTTCGGCCGCACCGCAGGTCCAGCACAACGCCAAAGACCAGGTGATGGGACTTATCGCCTCGGTATCGGGCAACACCATTCAGGTGACCAAGCGGGACGGCACCGCGACCGTCGACTTCGGCCCGTCGACGAAGGTCTCCGAGATCACGGCCGCACAATTGCCGGACGTCACCGCGGGGAGCTGTATTGCCGTCGTGGCGCAACAGGACTCCAATCCGCCGACGGCCCGGCGCGTGATGCTCTGGCCGGCAGCCGACGGTAACTGCACGCGGTCACACTCCAAGGACCCACAGGAGCCCGCGTCCCCCACCCCAACGCCCGGTAAACGCCCGGAGCATCAGGCCGTTCAGGGAACGGTCACCTCGGTCAATGGGGGCACGATCACGGTAAGCAGCACCGATCCCAATGGCGGGGCCGCCACCTCAACGACGGTGACCGTGAATACCGACACCATGTACGCCAAGCGTGCCCCGGTGGACCACAGCGCCATCGCCGCGGGCAAGTGCATCGCCGCGCACGGCCCCGACGACGCATCGGGCACCCTTCAGGCCACGACGGTCACCCTTCGAGCGGCCAGGGACGGTTCATGCGGTGGACCTGGCGGCCATCACGAGCGCTAGACCGTGAAGCCGAGGGCCCGGAGCTGCTCCCGACCATCGTCGGTGATCTTATCCGGGCCCCACGGCGGCACCCAGACCCAGTTGATCTTGATCTCCTTGACTAGCCCCGCGCCCACCAGCGCGTTACGCGACTGATCCTCGATGACGTCGGTGAGCGGGCACGCCGCCGAGGTGAGCGTCATGTCGATGGTGGCGACCTTGCCGCTCTCCCCCTCTTCGACGTTGAGGCCGTAAACAAGCCCCAGATCGACGACATTGATACCGAGCTCGGGGTCGACAACGTCGCGCATCGCCTCCTCGAGATCTTCGAGAAGCTTCACTTCCGCGGACACTTCGGTCATCGCTTCACCTTCTCCGTTGTGCCGCTGGTCGCGGCGTCTGCCTGGACGAGCGCGTCTTTGAATGCCATCCATCCTAGGAGCGCACATTTCACACGGGCTGGGTACCGCGAAACCCCAGCGAAGGCAATGCCGTCGCCGATGATGTCTTCGTCGCCGTCGATGGTGCCGCGTGAGGAGATCATCTCGTTGAACGAAGCCACCGTCTTGAGCGCCTCGTCCACCGTCAACCCGATCACCTGATCGGTCAACACCGAGGTTGCGGCCTGGCTGATCGAGCATCCCTGCCCGTCATAGGAGACGTCGGCAATCTTGTTGTCATCCAAGGCAATCCGCAGGGTTACCTCGTCTCCACAGGTGGGGTTGACGTGGTGCACTTCGGCCGCGAACGGCTCACGCAGCCCGCGGTGATGCGGACGCTTGTAGTGATCCAGGATGACTTCCTGATACATCTGCTCAAGGCGCATGCTCGGTCAATCCCCCGTCGCCGCGCTCGCCCCGACGCCGAAGAACTCCTGCGCGCGGCGGACGCCGGCAACCAGTCGATCAACTTCGTCCAGGGTGTTGTAGACCGCGAAGGAGGCACGGGCGCTCGCCGCGATACCGAACCGGCGATGCAGCGGCCAGGCGCAGTGATGCCCGACTCGTACCGCGACACCCTCGTCATCGAGAACCTGCCCGAGATCGTGCGCGTGGATACCGTCCACCACGAAGGCGACCGCACCCCCACGATCAACGTTCTCGGCGGGGCCGATGATGCGGACGCCTTCGATGCTTCCGAGCCCGGCGAGTGCGGCCGAGACCAGCTGATGCTCGTGCGCGGCAATTGCTTCCATGCCAATCGCATTCAGGTAATCAACGGCGGCGCCGAGTCCGACCACCTGGGAGGTCATCGGCACCCCGGCCTCGAATCGCTGGGGCGGCGGCGCGTAGGTGCTGCCCTCCATGGTGACCGTCTCGATCATCGAGCCACCCGTCATGAACGGAGGCATGACCTCAAGCAACTCACGGCGGCCGTACAGCACGCCAACCCCCGATGGGCCGAGCATCTTGTGCCCGGAGAAGGCCGCATAGTCGACGCCCAGTTCCCGGAAATTCACCGGCATATGTGGAACCGACTGGCAGGCGTCCAGAACAACGAGGGCACCAACGGATTTCGCGCGGCGCACCAACTCGTCGACGGGGGCGACGGCACCCGTCACATTGGACTGGTGGGTGAACGCGACCACCTTGACGGCCTCGGTGAGCTCGAGCGAGTCAAGATCGATGCGGCCGTCATCGGTAACTCCGTACCAGCGCAAGGTGGCACCGGTACGGCGGCAGAGCTCCTGCCAGGGCACCAGATTCGCGTGATGTTCCAGCTCGGTGATTACCACCTCATCGCCGGGCCCTACCGCACGATCGAACCGGTCGTCGCCGAGGGTGTACGCCACCAGGTTCAGCGATTCGGTGGCGTTCTTGGTGAAGATGATCTCGCCGTGGTCAACGCTAACAAAGCGGGCGATCGCTTGGCGCGCTCCCTCGTAGGCGTCGGTCGCCTCTTCGGCGAGCTGGTGAGCACCGCGATGCACCGCGGCGTTGCGCTCGGTAAGGAAGACTCGCTCGGCGTCGAGAACACGGTTGGGCCGTTGCGAGGTCGCACCGGAATCCAGGTACACCAACGGCTTACCGCCGCGCACCGTCCGGCTCAGGATTGGGAAGTCATCCCTGATCTCCGAGATCCGAGTGGTGTCCAGCGGCACGGTGGCCGTCACGGTCAGGCTCCCACCGTTTGGGTAAAGCGCACGTAGCCGTTTTCCTCCAGCTCGTCGGCCAGCTCAGGGCCGCCCGACTCGACGATGCGCCCGCCGACGAAGACGTGCACGAACTGCGGCTGGATGTAGCGCAGGATGCGCGTGTAGTGGGTGATGAGCAGAACGCCACCATTCTCGCGCTCGGCATACCGATTCACACCCTCGGACACAATCCGCAGGGCGTCAACGTCGAGCCCGGAGTCCGTCTCGTCCAGAATGGCGATCTTCGGCTTGAGCAGGCCCAACTGCAGGATCTCGTGGCGCTTCTTCTCTCCGCCGGAGAAGCCCTCGTTGACGCTGCGCTCGGCGAAGGCGGCGTCGATCTCCAACTCCCCCATGGCTTCCTTGACTTCCTTGATCCAGTGGCGCAGCTTCGGGGCCTCGCCGCGGACGGCGGTGGCGGCAGTGCGCAGGAAGTTCGACATCGACACTCCCGGAACCTCGATCGGGTACTGCATCGCCAGGAAGAGACCCGCACGGGCACGCTCGTCCACGGAGAGTTCCAGCACGTCCTGCCCGTCCAGAGTGATCGATCCCGAGGTCACCTCGTACTTGGGGTGTCCGGCGATGGCATAGGACAGCGTGGATTTCCCGGAACCGTTGGGGCCCATGACCGCATGGGTCTCCCCCGAGTTCACTGTCAGGTTGACGCCCTTGAGGATCTCGATGGTTTCGCCCTCATTGGGCGAGATGCTGACGTGCAGGTCCTTGATTTCCAGAGTGGTCATGAGTTGCTTTCTATCTACGAGTTGGTCTGGGCGAGTTCGTTTTCGATGGCCTCGGTAAGGCGATCTCGCACTGACTCGATCCCGATCCGGCCAATGATGTCCTGGAAGAAGCCGCGCACCACCAGACGGCGCGCATCCTCCTCGGCAATACCGCGCGAGCGCAGGTAGAACAGCTGCTCGTCATCGAATCGTCCGGTCGCACTGGCGTGCCCGGCCCCGGCAATCTCGCCGGTCTCGATTTCGAGGTTGGGCACCGAGTCGGCCCGAGCGCCGTCGGTGAGGATCAGGTTGCGGTTCAGTTCGAAGGTGTCGGTTCCGGTTGCCTCAGCACGGATGAGCACGTCGCCGATCCAGACGGTATGCGCATCTGCTCGACCGGATTCGGGGTCTCCCTGCAACGCGCCCTTGTACGTGACATGCGAACGGCAGTTGGGTTGAGCGTGATCGACCAGCAGCCGATGCTCGAAGAACTGACCGTCGTCGGCGTAGTAGAGACCGAGCAGCTCGGCGTCGCCTCCCGGGGCCTCGAACCGGACGGTGCCGGTGAGGCGAACCAGATCACCACCGAGCGTGACGGCGATATGGCGCAACACCGCGTCCTTGCCCAGCTTCGCGTGGTGCGCACTGACATGCACGGCGTCATCGGCCCAGTCGGCGATCGAGACGACGGTCAGTCGAGATGCGTCCTCGAGCAGGAATTCGACATTCTCGGCGTATGTTCCGCTGCCGCGGTAGTCGACGACCACGAGCGACTCCGACAATTCAGCGGCTCGCACCTGCAAATGCCCATAGGCCACCTCGCCCGCGCCGGGACCACTCACGGTGATCTCGATCGGGTCTGCGACCACAGCCTGCCTACCAACCGAGACGACGGTCGCGGATGGGAACGCGGAGTAGGCCTGTGCGGCAACGCGATCTGACGGAACCCCGCCCGTGCCGAGCCGTTCGTCGCCGCGATCGACCGTTTCGACGGTTACGCCGTCGCCGGCGGTGACTCCGATGGCCGGGTCGGCCGTCGCGACAGCCGATCCATCGTGCAGACCGCGCAAGCGGCGCAACGGGGTGAACCGCCACAGCTCGTCACGGCCGCCGGGAACCTCGAAGGCCTCGACGTCATAGGAGCTGAACAGTTCGCCCTTGTTGGAGCCCTCGACAGCTTGAGTCAACTGCGTCATGACTAACCGACCGAACCTTCCATTTGCAGCTCGATGAGCCGGTTGAGCTCAAGCGCGTACTCCATCGGCAGTTCCTTCGCGATCGGTTCGACGAACCCGCGCACCACCATGGCCATCGCTTCGTCCTCCGTCATACCGCGGCTCATCAGGTAGAACAACTGATCGTCACTGACCTTCGAGACGGTCGCCTCATGCCCCATGGTGACGTCATCTTCACGGATGTCCACGTACGGGTAGGTGTCGCTGCGGCTGATCGAGTCAACAAGCAGCGCATCGCATTTCACCGTTGAGCGGGAGCCGTGCGCCCCCTTGTTTACCTGGACCAGGCCACGGTAGGAGGCACGACCGCCACCACGCGCCACCGACTTGGAGACGATGTTGCTCGACGTGTTCGGCGCCAGGTGCAGCATCTTGGCGCCGGTGTCTTGATGTTGTCCCTCGCCGGCGAAGGCGACCGACAACACCTCACCCTTGGCGTGTTCACCGGTCATCCACACGGCCGGGTACTTCATGGTGACCTTGGAGCCGATGTTGCCGTCAACCCATTCCATGGTGGCCCCCGCCTCGGCGCGGGCCCGCTTGGTGACCAGGTTGAACACGTTGTTCGACCAGTTCTGGATGGTCGTGTAGCGGCAGCGCCCGCCCGGCTTGACGATGATTTCCACCACCGCCGAGTGCAGCGAATCAGACTTGTAGATCGGTGCGGTACATCCCTCGACGTAGTGCACGTAGGCGCCCTCGTCGACGATGATGAGCGTCCGCTCGAACTGGCCCATGTTCTCGGTGTTGATGCGGAAGTAGGCCTGCAGCGGGATATCGACCTTCACGCCCGGCGGCACGTAGATGAACGAGCCACCCGACCACACGGCGGTGTTGAGCGCGGAGAACTTATTGTCCCCGGCCGGGATCACGCTGCCGAAGTACTCCTTGAAGATCTCCGGGTGCTCACGCAGGCCCGAATCGGTGTCCAGGAAGATCACACCCTGGGCCTCGAGGTCCTCGCGGATCGAGTGGTAGACGACCTCCGACTCGTACTGTGCGGCAACTCCGGACACCAGGCGCTGCTTCTCAGCTTCGGGGATACCGAGGCGGTCATAGGTGTTCTTGATGTCGGCGGGCAGATCGTCCCACGTGGCAGCCTGCTTCTCGCTGGAGCGCACGAAGTACTTGATGTTGTCGAAGTGAATGCCCTCAAGGTTCGATCCCCAGTTCGGCATCGGCTTCTTGTCGAAGGTGCGCAGCGCCTTCAGGCGGATATCGAGCATCCACTCGGGCTCGCTCTTCTTCGACGAGATGTCACGCACGACGGCCTCGGACAGACCGCGCTGCGCGCTGGCTCCGGCCGCGTCGGAGTCGGACCAGCCATAGCCGTAGTTGCCCAGTGACGCGATCGTCTCGTCCTGGGTCAGCACCTCACGCTCGAGGGTCATCGTGACTCCTTACTGGTCGTTGTATCCGGCGCGGGGCTGGGCGCCAGAGTTGTCGATACGTGCAGGGGAATATGCGTTGTGCAGGCACAGTCACCGTTGGCGATGGTGGCCAGCCGCTGTACATGTGTTCCCAACACCTCAGCGAAGGCCTGCTGTTCCGCCTCGCAGAGTTCGGGGAACTCGGCAGCCACATGCGATACCGGACAGTGATGCTGACATATCTGCACACCGCTCGAGGACGCACCCGCTCCACCGACCCGCTGGGTGCTGGCCGCGTATCCGGCTTTGGTCAGCGCAACGGCCACCTGATCCACCGCGGCCTCGGTGTCGTTGAACGGCACGCCGGCCGCGACATCGCTCAAGATCGAGTCAATGCGACGCCGCGCGAAGATCCGCACCGCGTCGTCGCCGCCGATCTCGCGCAGCTGGCGCATGGCGGCAGATGCCAGGTCGTCGTAGGCGTGGTTGAGCTTGGCGCGACCGTCCGCGGTGAGCTGGAACCGCTTGGCCGGGCGCCCTCGGCCGTTGTGCTGCCATGCGGCAGCCGGATTCGAGACGGCATCACCGGCCTCGATCAAAGCGTCGAGGTGGCGGCGCACCCCCTGCGGTGAAAGGCCGAGCTGTTCCCCGATCTCACCCGCGGTGACCGGGCCAGACTCCATGAGCAGCCGCACCACGGCGACACGTGTCTGGCCGTCATGTGACACGGCCGGGGCAGCGTCCAGCACCTGCGACGTCGCCGCAGCAGACGCCACCACAGAGGGCTGGCCGAATTTCACAACACCAGTGTGACGCAATTCGGAATGCCACGTCTAGCAAGGGTTACCTATGTTGAGCGCCACCCTGTCGGCAGGACAAGCCCTGCCCGGCTGGTTCCACGGAGCGGGCAGGACGGGCCGATACGCTGCTGGCGTGTCGGTACGTGGTCAGTGGCTGAGTTCGTCGCTGTCGTATCTGCATGATGACGAGCGTTCGTCGGCCCCGCTCAATGAGCGTGAGCTCACAGCCATGAACCGAACTCGCCTGTTCGGAGCCACCGGAACAGCGCTCATGGCCATCGGCGCGCTCGGCGCCGGCGCGCGACCCGTCATCCAAGATCCGATCTTCGGGGTCCGGCTTCTCAACCTGCCGTCGCGCATTCAGACAGTCTCCCTGACGATGACAACCACCGGCGCCGTGATGATGACGTTGGCCTGGCTCATGTTGGGGCGCTTCGCCATCGGCAGCCTGCGCAACAAAAACGCTAACGGTGAACGGGGACCGGTACGCAGGATGTCCCGCGGCCAGCTGGACCGAACCCTGCTGTTGTGGATTTTGCCGCTGCTCCTAGCGCCTCCGATGTATTCCAAAGACGTGTACTCGTATCTGGCGCAGAGCCAGATTGCGCGGCTCGGCAAGGATCCCTACACGGAAGGCCCGGCCTCGGCGCTCGGCCTGGACCATGTGTTCACCCTCTCGGTGCCCAGCATGTGGCGGGAAACAGCAGCGCCATACGGTCCGCTGTTCCTATGGATCGGCAAGGGCATCTCACGGCTGACCGGTGATGACATCGTCGCCGGAGCGCTGTGTCACCGGCTTGTCGAACTACTCGGGGTGCTGCTCATCATCTGGGCGACACCGCGTCTAGCCCAGCGCTGCGGCGTCGCGGAGGTCAGCGCGCTGTGGCTGGGCGCCGCCAATCCGCTGCTGCTGATGCACCTTGTCGCGGGAATCCACAACGAGGCGCTGATGCTGGGCCTGATGTTGGCTGGTGCCGAGCTGGCGATGCGCGGTGTCGATTCGGCACGACCGCTCGCTGGAGTGATCCCCAGGGTGAATCCTTCGGGGCCACGCACGCGTGTCGAATGGGCTACCTGGGCGCCGCTGGGCAACCTGCTGGCCGGGACAGTGCTGATCACCGCATCATCACAGGTCAAACTCCCCTCGCTGCTGGCTCTGGGCTTTGTCGGTATGGCCCTGGCTCGCCGATGGGGCGGCATCCACGGGTTAGTACGGGCGGGGACGCTGCTCGGAGTCGTGGCGGGTGCCGGAATGGTGCTCATCGCCTGGGCGAGCGGTCTCGGTTTTGGCTGGATGTTCACATTGGATACCGCCTCTCAGGTGCGTAGTTGGATGTCACCCCCCACCCTCGTGGCATTAGGAACCGGGCAGATTGGGATTCTGCTCGGACTCGGCGACCACACCACCGCCATCTTGTCGCTGACCCGCGGTATCGGTATCGGCATCATCGGCGTCGCGGTGTCCTGGCTGCTGCTGGTCGTGCTGCGCGGACGCCTGCACCCCGTGGGCGGGCTGGGTGTCGCCCTGGGCATCACGGTGCTGCTGTTTCCGGTGGTGCAGCCCTGGTACCTGCTGTGGGCAATCATCCCACTGGCCGCGTGGGCTACCCGCCCCGCTTTCCGTGGGACGGCAATCGGCATCACCCTGCTCGTAGGCATTTTCGGGCCGACCGCCAACGGCGACAGGTTCGCGCTGTTCCAGATAATCGACGCAACGGTGGCGAGCGCCATCATCGCGCTCCTGCTCATCGCTATCACGCACGACTATCTGCCGTGGCGTCGGCTGCCTAACGGTGACGAAGCCGCGCCGCTTACGCTGACTGACCGTGACGCAACCACCGACAAGGACAGCACCCCCGGTGCGGATGCGGTCGGTGACGAAGCGATACGGGACAACGACCGCACTCCGCAACCTCGACCTTGAGGTAGAGCAGGCCCAGGTCTTCGCACTGCTCGGCCCCAACGGTGCCGGGAAAACCACGACCGTCGAATTGTGCGAGGGCTTCTTGCATCCCGACGAGGGCACCGTCGAGGTGCTGGGCATGGATCCGGTCGCGAAGAACTCTGCGGTGCGCGCACGTATCGGCGTGATGCTGCAGGGCGGCGGCGCCTACCCCACCGCACGGGCCAGCGAGATGCTCGGTCTCGTAGCCTCATACTCCGCTAATCCGCTTGACCCGCAATGGCTTCTGGACACTCTTGGGCTGACAGACGCCGCGCGCACCCCCTATCGGCGCCTGTCCGGAGGGCAGCAGCAGCGCCTCGCACTGGCATGCGCGCTGGTGGGCCGGCCCGAGCTGGTGTTCCTCGACGAGCCGACCGCCGGTATGGACGCTCACGCTCGGCTGGTGGTGTGGGAACTCATCGATTGCCTGCGGCGCGATGGCGTCTCGGTGGTGCTGACCACGCACCATATGAAAGAGGCCGAGGAGCTTGCCGACCAGCTGATGATCATCGACCACGGCGCGGTGGTGGCCGCCGGTACACCATCGGAGTTGATGCAGTCCGGTGCCGAAAACCAGCTACGCTTCTCGGCCCCGCCGCGACTGGACCTGACGCTCCTCACCTCGGCGCTGCCCGAGGGATATAAGGTCGCCGAGGTGACCCCAGGAGAGTACCGGGTCGAGGGGGTCGTCGACCCGCAGGTGCTGGCCACCGTCACCGCGTGGTGTGCCCGGATGGATGTGCTGACCACCGACCTACGGGTGGAGAAACGGAGCCTGGAGGACGTGTTCCTGGAGCTGACCGGGCGGGAGTTGCGATGAGCGAGATGACCCCACGGTTTGCCCCGGGCACCTTCGCCCCAGACCCACGCCCCAGCGCCGTACACACCATGCTGTTCGCACAGTTCTGGCTGGAACTCAAGCTACTGCTCCGCAACGGCGAACAGCTGCTGCTCACCATGTTCATCCCAATCACGCTGCTCATCGGACTGACGCTGCTGCCGCTGGGCCAGTTCCCCGGCTCGCGTACCGACATCTTCGTGCCCGCCATCATGGCGCTCGCCGTCATCTCCACCGCCTTCACCGGACAGGCCATCGCCGTCGGGTTTGACCGCCGCTATGGTGCGCTGAAACGCTTGGGCGCCACCGCATTACCCGTGTGGGGCATCATCGCCGGCAAGGCACTCGCTGTCGTCACGGTGGTGGTCCTGCAGGCCGCGGTCATCGGGGCGATCGGTGGCGCGCTGGGCTGGCGCCCACATCCGGTGGGGCTGTTGCTCGGCGCCGTGATCATCGCCATCGGCACCGCGACGTTCGCGGCGATGGGCCTCCTACTCGGCGGCACACTGCGCGCGGAAATCGTACTGGCCCTTGCGAATCTGCTGTGGTTCATCTTCGCCGGGCTGGGGGCGCTGACGCTGGAAGACGGTCGCACCACCGATGCGATCCCCCACGCGGTGGTGCTGCTGGCTCGGCTGTCCCCCTCCGGCGCCCTCTCCGAGGCACTGGCGGCCGCGATGACCCTGTCGGTGGACTGGTTCGCGCTCGCCGTGCTGGCCGTGTGGGGCACGTTCTCCGGATACAGTGCGCTGCGCTGGTTCCGATTCACCTGAGCCGACGAGATCGGGACAGGCGACCGGCCCAGCAAAGACCCCGTACGCTCCCGCTATGGCGGATATCGCGGTGGCCCTGGACCGCTTCGTGGCTGCGTTCAACACCAGTGATCTGGACCTGGTCATGGAACATTTCGCCGATGACGCCGAGTACCTCCCGGGCGACGGGTCGCGGCATGTCGGATTGGCCGCCATTCGGCGCGAATTCGAACCGCAGTTCACGGGCGCCTACGGCGCCATGACATTCGACGAGCACGACCGGCTGATCGATCAGTCCGCACGCAAGGCGACCATTCGGTGGACATGCCGTCACGACATCCGCGCACGCCAGTCCCGCAGTCGACTGCTTGCTGTGGCGACCCGCCTCGCCGCCATTGCCGTCCCTCATTTTGGATGGGAAGGCTTGGACGTCTTCCACTTCGACGCCGACGGCAAGATCACCGGCAAGTACTCGTACTCCAATTACGTAGTACCCAGGATCAGCCGGCGACTCGCCGGCTGATCCTCCCACGCATGCCGATGACTCGCTCTCAGCGAGGGGCCGCCCGCAGTGCCCGGTACGCGGCCCGACCGACGATATCCGCCAGGTCCGTTGCGGACCATCGCGGTTCGGGACCGAGCATCAACCGTATCGCTCCCTCGCCGATCGCCAGGAGTGTTTCAACCAGCGGGGGCATGACGAAATCGACATCGCGGACCTGCCACCGCTGCAGCAGGGGTCGCATGACTTCGCAGATCTGCGCCCGAATCTGCGCCCGGCCCTGCGAAATAGCCTCTGCAAGAACGGGATCTGACTGCGCTGCCGCGATGATCTGCCATGAGGCAGGGCGTGCGGCAACGTCGCCCAACAGAGCTGCGAAACCGTCGACGAACATCTGCTCGACGGAGCCCGTCCGCTGTGGCGGAAGGATGGCACGCAAGCTGGTGAGAGCCAACCGCGTCTCGCGTTCCAACAGTTGCATCAGTACCTCGCTTCGCCCGTTGTAGCACGCATACACAACGGGGCGAGTGACGCCCATGCGCGTGGCGATGGCAGCCATCGTCACATTCGCCACGCCCTGTTCAGCCGTGATCTGCAGGGCCGTATCCAGCACCTGCGCCCGCCGCCGCTCCGGTCCAAGATGTTCGGCCCGGGCACGTGGATTGGTCGAGGCTGGCGGCGCAGTGACGGTGTCCTCCTACGACTGGCCCGGCTACTGCAGATACACGTTGGCGATGATGAGCACCGGCCAGGCGACTATTTCTCCCAGCATAGAGAAGAACTTGTCCAATCCGGTGAGTTGTTCAAGGTGGTCACGGTGGGTCATTGCCCAAATCAACCCGATCACCAAGTACGGCACACCGACGACTATCACCAGATAGACGAGCTGGCGGATGCTGAGGCGACGGTCGAGCAGGTCCTTGATCATGGTGTGTTCCTTCTGAATCATCCAACGGTGCCGAGAATCGGCTCGGACTCTCTAATTCCCTCGTCGCTGGGAGCTTGTCCCTCTCCGAATACGCGAGCTCGCTGCCGTTCCCGGAGTTCGTGGTGCGCCCGACTCGGAATCTCATAGCCGTAGAGTTCCTGCGCCTCCCTGGGCGTCATGGTGATCGGACTTTTCGGCGGTACCGAGAGCAGAACGCGTGCGCCGATGGGCACGGTGGCAGGTGAGATCAGCCGCAGCAGGATCAACTGCAGCCGCTTGCTCATGCTGATCGCCGTGAAGGCGGCACTTATCGGTGGCACGATCGCCGCGTCGAGCAGCGGGGCAACGCTGAGCCCGGCCATCTCCCGCATCCACCGAGGCATGGTCGCCAAGGTGCCCCGGCGCAAAAACCAGGTGATCACCTTGGTGAACGGCCGCAACAGAAGTGGCATCGGCGGCAGCATCACCTCGGCGCTGAGCAAGTGCCGCATCGCCTGCCGGGCGATATCAGAGCCGATGAGCTGTGGCCGCATCTTTTCGAAGTACTCGCTTATCCCCTCGCGCGTTCGGGGGATATCGCCCGGGTCGCACGTCTGCAATTCCGCCGCGCGGGCACATTCATCCCAGAACTGCGCTTCGTCCTCGTAAGAAAGCCGCCCTGGGCCGTACTTCTCGTAGGCGAGCAGAATCGAATGCCAGGCCGTGAGGTGGATCCACAACTGGGAATCGGGATTGTTCGCGTCGTAGTTCTCACCGGTGACCGGGTCGAGGCCGATGGCCTTGGAATGAATCTTGACCAGGACATCTGCCGCTTTCGCCGTCGACCTGCTGTCATCAAAGGCAACCATCGCGAAATACCGCAAGGTTCGGTCGTAACGAGTCCGGGGCCGCGCATAGATCTCATGCGTCTTGTCCACGGCCGCGATCAATCCGGGATCAAGTTCCTCGATCACCACGGCGCGCTGAAATCCAATGGACAGCGACGTCGGGTAGCTCCACACACGCCACGACACCGATTCAGGACCAAAGAAGCCGTAGTCCTCAGCAGGTTCAACCTTCGGTAGCGACAGCCACTCCCGGATCACACTCACAGCCCCGCTCCCTCTGCGCTAGTAATCCTACGAGATGTAGGATTTTTCTACACAGCGTAGGATTCATTACCGGATCGCTTACGTCAAGAGGGAAAGCGTCAACCAATCGGCCCATTCGCCTAAACTCTCTATCCAGACGAAACCCGCAGCGATTACTACAAGGCGTAGTTGGCGGTGACATAGACTCATCGCGTGCTATATCGGGCGTTCTTACGGGTAGTTGATCTACTGCCGATGCCGAGCCTGCGGACGCAGCGCCTCATTGCCGCGGCAGTATTGCTGACCCAGAGCGGAATCGCCGTGACCGGCGCCGTAGTTCGCGTCACCGCCTCCGGCCTGGGCTGCCCCACCTGGCCACAGTGCTTCCCGGGCAGTTTCACCCCCGTCGCCGTCGCCGAAGTGCCGCGCATCCATCAGGCCGTCGAATTCGGCAACCGGATGATCAGCTTCCTGGTGGTTATCACCGCCGCCCTGGCAGTACTCGCCGTGGCACGTGCACGGCGCCGGCGCGAGGTCCTCATCTACGCCTGGCTGATGCCGACCTCGACGATCCTGCAGGCAGTCGTCGGTGGCATCACCGTACTGACCGGCTTGTTGTGGTGGACCGTCGCGATCCATCTGCTGGTATCCATGGGCATGGTGTGGCTGGCGACGCTGCTCTACGTGAAAATTGGTGAGCCCGACGTCGTTTCGGATTTCCCCATGGTGCCGCCGCCTCCCGCTCCACTGCGCCGGCTGACCGCGCTCATCGGCGTGACATTGGGCGCGGTCCTGGTCGCAGGAACGCTGGTGACCGGAGCAGGGCCACATGCCGGCGATAAAAGCGTCACCCGCGTGGTGCCCCGGTTGCAGGTCGAGATCACCACACTGGTGCATCTGCACGGCACACTGCTCATCGCCTACCTGGCATTGCTGCTGGGGCTGGGATTCGCGCTGGCAGCCGTCGGTGTGACCAGACCCATCTGGGCGCGCTTCACGGTGCTGGTGGCCCTCACACTGGCCCAGGGCCTCGTAGGCGTCGTGCAGTTCTACACGGGTGTGCCCGCGATGCTCGTCGCCGTTCACGTCGCGGGTGCGGCCGCATGCACAGCGGCGACCGCCGCGCTGTGGGCGTCGCTGACCTCCCCGGCGCTAGCCGCGTCGGTGCTGCCCAAGCGGGCCCAGGCCCAGGCGCTCTAGCGCATCCTCGACACCGATCACAAACTTTCGTTGCGCCAGGTCGCGCTCCTCGGTCTCCAGCTGACGCCAGCCCAGAGACGGCTCGACAAGTTCCAGCTCCAGTAGCCGCGGGTCATCGTCGTGCACCCCGCCGATGACATCGACCCTCGCGTACAGCAGCTCAGTCATCGCGACACCGGATTTCGTGGCCGCCGCCGCGAGCGCCGAGGCACCGAACTTCCACAACGCCGACGACGGCTTCACCGGCGTCAGACGCTCGGAGTGGAACAGACCCGACTCGTCGACCTCAGCGGCGACACCCGGTGGAGGCAGCAACGCCCCCTTGGTAAACGCGTGGGACGGTTCGCCGTTGAGAAAGACCAACGCCGTCTCGCCGTGCATGTCGACGCGCGGGTCGTAGGGCTGGATGAGCACCGTGCGACCCTCATCTTGTAGCGCCTCGGCATGATTGCGCGCGGCCTCCGGGCACGTGAAGCGCCCCGCACCGCGCGATCCGCCGGCCACCGCGGGCTTGATCACCAGTTCGCCGTCGGGCAGCACGACGGGCTCATCGGGCGCGAAGAAAGTGCTGGGAACCGTCGAAATACCAGCTGCGGCCAGATCATTCAGATAGCGCTTATCGGTGTTCCAGCGCACTGCCGACAACGGATTGAGCACATTGGGCACAGATCCGGCCCATTGCAAGAATTCATCCAGGCGTTCGGGATAGTCCCAGGTAGCACGCAGGATCACCAGATCTGCCTGTGCGGTCTCGGGATCATCCCAGGACAGCCACCGGGCGTGCAGATCGCGAACACGCAACGCGGCAACAAGTTCAGCGTCGTCACCGTCACCGGAGACGAGTTGTGGGCAACCGGCCAGAACGATGCGCGGATGGAAGATATCCGGCCGTCCCAGCCTTACGTCCGGGCGACCCACCCGGCCATCTTCTTGGCGTGACCCGGTGCCGGGTTGGCGGTGCTGACCAATTCACGGTCCCATTCCTCAACGGGCTCGATGCCTTCGACGGCCGCCACGGCGGCATGCGCCGTAGCAATGTCTGCGACCACCTGATCGCCCAGGATCCCGTCGGCACCGACCAGCGTGATCCGTACGCCGGCCTGCCCGATGGGCTGCAACACTGCCTTGGTGGGCATGTGATGCGCCTTCACGAACGCGGTCAGCGCGCGGTGCACGGTCGACGGAACGGACACCTTCGCGTCTGGCTGGGCTTCGTCGGTCATATGTAGAGCGTACGTGGCCTGGATACTGGTACCCATGCGCGCCATCGAAGTGCCCGTAACCGGCGGACCTGAAGTCCTCACCCTCGTCGAAAAGACCTACCCCACACCGCGCCCCGGCGAGGTGCTCATCGACGTCGACGCGGTGGGGGTCAACTTCCGCGACATCTATCTGCGCAATGGCAGCTACTCCGCTCCGCTCCCCCACATCCCTGGGTCTGAGGTCAGCGGAGTGGTGAGCGCGGTCGGCGAAGGCGTCGAGAACCTGGTACCCGGAGATCGCGTCGCCACCCCGGTCGCCGCCTGGGGTTACGCCGAATTCACCACTGCACCATCGGATTTCACCGTGAAGGTGCCCGAAATCCTGTCCGCGGAAGTCGCCGCGAGCGCACTACTGCAAGGCATCACCGCGCACTACCTGCTCACCTCGGTCTACCCCGTAGCGGCCGGTGACACCGTGCTGGTGCACGCAGGCGCCGGCGGTATGGGCCTATTGCTGACCCAGTGGGCGACCCATCGCGGCGTCAGGGTCATCACCACCGTGTCGAGCGAGGCCAAGGAGAAGCTGTCCCGCGAAGCAGGCGCCACCGAGGTGCTGCCCTATCCCGATCCCGCGGATCCGGCGGAGTTCGCCTCACGAATCCTGGAATTGACCTCGGGAGAGGGCGTCGCTGTCGCCTACGACGGCGTCGGCAAGTCGACCTTCGAGGCAAGCCTGGCGGCAGTCCGGGTACGCGGTCTGATCGCCCTGTACGGGGCGGCCAGTGGGCAGGTGCCACCTTTCGACCCGCAACGCCTCACCGCCAAGTCGGCGGTGCTCACCCGCCCGACCATGAGCCATTTCATCCGGACCCCCGAGGAATTCACGTGGCGAGCGGGCGATGTTCTGGAGCTGGTGTCACGCGGGACATTGAAAATCGCCGTCGGTGCGAGCTATCCGCTGGATCACGCCGCTCAGGCGCATATCGACCTGGAGGCGCGTAAGACCACCGGGTCGGTCGTGCTAGTGCCCTAGCAGCCCGTTGCTCAGCAAGACCGGCCAGCCGACCACCGAGTCGACGGCCAGCGCACAGAAGACCACGGCCAGATAGTTGTTCGACTGCAAGAACAGGCGCAACGGTTTGATCGGTTGCCCCTTGCGCACGCCCGAGTACAGCTGGTGCGCCATCGCCAGGAACCACACCCCGGCCAAGAACGCGACCACGGCATAGATGACACCTGCGGCCAGCGCGAGTGCCAGCGTGGCCAGCACCGTCAGCCAGGTGTAAATGAGGATCAGCTTGGTGACCTTCTCCTCGGTGGCGATCACCGGCAGCATGGGGACGCCCGCGGCGCGGTAGTCCTCCTTGTAGCGCATCGCGAGTGCCCAGGTGTGCGGCGGAGTCCAGAAGAAGATGATCGCGAACATCACCAATGCCGGCCACTGAATCGTGTCGGTGACCGCCGACCAGCCGATCATCACCGGCATGCATCCGGCCGCCCCGCCCCACACCACGTTCTGCGCGGTGCGGCGCTTGAGCACCAGCGTGTAGATGAACACGTAGAAGGCGATGGTGGCCACGGCGAGTACACCGGACAGCAGGTTCGCGGTCCACCACAGCCAGGCGAACGCCCCGATACCGAGCACGATCCCGAAGATCAGCGCGTTGCGGGTGGTAACTGATGCGGTGGCCAAGGGCCGTCGCGCGGTGCGCTTCATGACCTTGTCGATATCGGCATCGGCCACACAGTTCAGGGTGTTGGCACTGGCCGCGGCCATAATTCCGCCGAGAAGCGTATTCAGGATGAGCAGCGGATTCACATGCCCACGTTCGGCGAGCAACATCGCGGGAATCGTGGTAACCAGCAGCAGCTCGATGACCCGCGGCTTGGTCAGGGCCACGTAGGCGAGGATCGTCGAAAGGAACGGGCCGCGAGCACGCGCGCCTTGCGTCTCTCGCATCCGCACCGCGCTGATCCTCCTGGGTAATTAATCCGGTGAGCCAGCCGACCCGCGGCACTGAGCGCTCTACTACAGACGATGGTAGACCGCCAGGGTCGCGCGTCGACAACCAAGGTCGGCCCACGGAAGTGAACATAGGTTGTCCGTCACCGGACTATCACATTGCCTGGGAGGCGTGACCCGGCCGTGAGGCAGCGGCGCGAAATCGGCGGCACTACGATGGGCCGGTGACCGCGATCCCGCATGAACTGGCGGAAATCCCGACCGATATCCCAACCCTCACCCGGGCCAACCACCCGGATGACTGGACAGACCTGGACTCGCGTGCGGTAGACACCGCGCGGGTGCTGGCCGCCGATGCCGTGCAGAAAGTCGGCAATGGGCACCCCGGCACCGCGATGAGCCTGGCACCCGTGGCGTACACGCTCTTTCAGCGACAGCTGCGCCACGATCCCAGTGACACCACCTGGATCGGCCGCGACCGATTCGTGCTGTCGTGTGGCCACAGCAGCCTGACCCTGTACTTGCAGCTGTACTTGGGCGGATTCGGCCTGGAGCTCTCCGATATCGAGGCCCTGCGCACCTGGGGTTCACTGACCCCCGGCCACCCCGAGTACCACCACACCAAGGGCGTGGAGATCACGACCGGGCCTCTCGGACAGGGGCTGGCCTCGGCGGTCGGCATGGCAATGGCCTCGCGGTACGAGCGCGGTCTCTTCGACCCCGACGCCGCCCCCGGTACCAGCCCGTTCGACCACTTCATCTACGTCATCGCCTCCGACGGCGACATCGAAGAGGGCGTCACCTCCGAGGCATCCTCGCTGGCCGGTACCCAGCAGCTCGGCAACCTCATCGTCATCTGGGACGACAACAAGATCTCCATCGAGCACGACACCAAGATCGCGCTCAGCGAGGACACCGCGGCCCGGTACGAGGCGTACGGCTGGCATGTGCAGACCGTTGTCGGCGGTGAGAACGTCGCCGACATTGAAGAAGCCCTGGCCAACGCGCGCGCGGTCACCGACCGTCCGTCGTTCATCGCCCTGCGCACCATCATCGGCTACCCCGCACCCACCAAGATGAACACCGGCGGTGTGCACGGCTCGGCCCTGGGTGCCGATGAGGTGGCCGCCACCAAGAAGATTCTGGGCTTCGACCCGGAGAAATCCTTCGACGTCGCCCCCGAGGTCATCGAACACACTCGCAGCCTGGTGCAGCGCGGCCGGCAGGTACATGCCAAGTGGGACAAGGATTTTGAGGCCTGGACCGCCCGCGAGCCCGAGCGCAAGGAACTGCTGGACCGGTTGCAGGCCGGCGAACTCCCCGATGGCTGGGATACCGACCTACCGCACTGGGAGCCCGGCTCCAAGGGCGTCGCCACCCGGGCGGCTTCCGGCGATACACTCTCCGCCCTCGGCGCCAAGCTCCCCGAGCTGTGGGGCGGCTCCGCAGACCTCGCGGGCAGCAACAACACCACCATCAAGGGCGCCGACTCCTTCGGTCCGAGGGCCATCGCAACCTCCGATTGGAATGCCCAACCATACGGTCGCACACTGCATTTCGGTATCCGCGAGCACGCCATGGGCTCGATCCTGTCCGGCATCGTGCTGCACGGCCCCACCCGCGCCTACGGCGGAACATTCCTGCAGTTCGCCGACTACATGCGACCAGCGGTACGCCTGGCCGCGTTGATGAACATCGACCCGATCTACGTGTGGACACACGACTCGATCGGTCTCGGCGAAGACGGCCCCACCCACCAGCCGGTGGAGCACCTGGCCGCGCTGCGCGCGATCCCCAACCTGTCGGTGGTGCGCCCCGGCGATGCCAACGAAACCGCCTACGCCTGGGCGACCGTCCTGGAACGTACATCCAGCACCGGACCAGTCGGCCTGGCACTGACGCGCCAGGGTGTGCCGATCTTGGAGGGCACCAGCCGCGAGGGTGTCGCCAAGGGCGCCTATGTGCTGGAGGCAGCCAGCGGCACGCCCGACGTGATCCTCATCGGCACCGGCTCGGAGCTGCAACTTGCCGTCGAGGCCAAGAAGATTCTGGCCGCCAAGGGAATTGCGGCCTCGGTGGTGTCGTTCCCCTGTGTGGAATGGTTCGAGTCCCAGCCTCAGGAATATCGCGACAGCGTGCTGCCGCCCTCCGTGCGTGCGCGGGTGGTCGTGGAGGCCGGAATCGCCCAGGGCTGGTACAAGTTCACCGGCGACGCCGGTCAGATCGTTTCGCTGGAGCACTTCGGAGCTTCCGCCGACGATAAGACCTTGTTCCGCGAGTTCGGCTTCACCGCGGATGCAGTGGCTGCGGCCGCCGAAAGGTCCATCGCAGCAGCACAATAACCCGAATCTGAAGGGATAGATCGATGACTGATCAGAACGCTAATCTCGCCGAACTGAGCGAAGCCGGAGTCGCCGTCTGGCTCGACGATCTCTCCCGGGACCGACTCACCTCAGGCAACCTCGCCGAGCTGGTCGCCACCAGGAGCATCGTCGGGGTCACCACCAACCCGGCGATCTTCCAGGCTGCCCTGTCCAAGGGGCACGCGTACGACACCCAGATCGCCGAACTGGCCGAGCGCGGGGCCGATGTGGACTCGGCAATCCGCACCGCCACCACCGATGACGTGCGCGCCGCGTGCGATGTGCTGGCTCCGCAGTATGAAGCATCCCAGGGCGTGGATGGTCGCGTCTCCATCGAGGTGGACCCCCGCCTGGCCCACGACACCGACAAGACCATCCTGCAGGCCATCGAGCTGTGGAAGATCGTCGATCGCCCGAATCTGCTGATCAAGATTCCGGCCACCAAGGCCGGTCTACCCGCAATCTCAGCAGTGATCGCCGAAGGCATCTCCGTGAACGTCACCCTGATCTTCTCGGTGGAGCGCCACAAGGAAGTGATGGACGCCTACCTGACCGGCCTGGAGGCCGCCAAGGAAGCCGGCCGCGATCTTTCCAAGATTCACTCGGTGGCGTCGTTCTTCGTCTCCCGGGTGGACACCGAGATCGACAAGCGCCTCGAGGACATCGGCAATGGTCAGGCGCTGTCCCTGCGGGGCCGGGCCGGGGTGGCCAACGCCCGTCTCGCCTACCAGGCCTACGAGAAGGTGTTCGATCACGGTCACCGGTTCGCCGAGCTCAAGAAGGCCGGCGCACGGGTGCAGCGTCCGCTGTGGGCCTCGACCGGAGTCAAGAATCCCGACTACGACGACACGATGTACGTCGTGGACCTGGTGGCTCCGCACACCGTGAACACCATGCCCGAGAAGACCCTGGAGGCGGTTGCCGACCATGGCGTGGTCACCGGCAACACCATTCATGGGACTTACGACGGAGCCCACGCGGTCTTCCACGAACTGACCCGCGCCGGGATCGATCTGGACGATGTGTTCGAGGTGCTCGAAACCGAAGGCGTCGACAAGTTCGAGGTCGCCTGGAATGAGCTCATCGACGCCACCCAAGCCCAACTCGACGCGGTATCCACCAAGGGGTGAGCGTGGATGACGGTCTTCACACGAAAGGCTCATCCATGACAAACCCGTTGCGAGACAAGCGCGACAAACGTCTTCCGCGTATCGCGGGCCCCTGCTCGCTGGTGATCTTCGGGGTCACCGGCGATCTGGCCCGCAAGAAGCTTATGCCTGCCATCTATGACCTCGCCAACCGCGGCCTGCTGCCTCCGTCCTTCGCGTTGGTCGGATTCGCCCGCCGCGACTGGGCCAACGAGGATTTTGGGCAGATCGTGCTCGACGCCGTCAAGGAACATTCGCGCACGCCGTTCCGCCAACACGTATGGGACCGGCTGGCCGAGGGAATCCGCTTCGTGCAGGGCAGTTTCGACGACGACGCCGCCTTCGAACAGCTCAAGAAGACACTGCGCACTCTCGATGAGGAACGCGGCACCGGCGGCAATCACGCCTTCTACCTGTCGATTCCACCGAAGGCCTTCCCCACGGTATGCGAGCAGCTGTCCAAATCCAGCCTCGCGCAGCCGATCGACGGCGCATGGCGGCGAGTGGTCATCGAGAAGCCCTTCGGCCATGATCTGCAGAGCGCCCGCGAACTGAACGCGGTGGTCAACGAGGTTTTCCCTGAGGAGTCGGTTTTCCGCATCGACCACTACCTCGGTAAGGAGACGGTGCAGAACATCCTGGCACTGCGCTTTGCCAACCAGCTGTTCGACCCGATCTGGAATGCACACTTCGTCGACCATGTGCAGATCACGATGGCCGAGGATATCGGATTGGGCGGCCGCGCAGGGTATTACGACGGCATCGGGGCGGCACGTGATGTCATCCAGAATCACCTGCTGCAGCTGCTGGCGTTCACCGCGATGGAAGAGCCCATCAACTTCTCCCCCGCGGAGCTGCAGGCCGAAAAGATCAAGGTGCTCTCGGCCACCCGGCTTGCCGAGCCGCTCGCCGAAACCACGGCCCGCGGCCAGTACGGACCCGGCTGGCAGGGCAGCCAGCAGGTGCCCGGTCTGTTGGAGGAGGAAGGCTTCTCCAAGACATCGACCACCGAGACATTCGCCGCGATCACCCTGGAGGTCGACAGTCGGCGATGGGCCGGAGTGCCGTTCTACCTGCGTACCGGAAAACGCCTGGGCCGCAGGGTCACGGAAATCGCCCTGGTGTTCAAACGAGCGCCCCACCTGCCCTTCGACTCCACGATGACCGAGGAATTGGGCGCCAACGCGCTGGTGATTCGGGTGCAGCCCGACGAAGGTGTCACACTGCGGTTCGGATCGAAGGTTCCCGGTACCGCCATGGAAGTACGCGACGTCAACATGGACTTCTCGTACGAGCAGGCCTTCACCGAGGAATCGCCGGAGGCCTACGAGCGGTTGATCCTTGATGTGCTGTTGGGAGAACCCTCGCTGTTCCCTGTGAACGCCGAAGTCGAATTATCGTGGCGGATACTGGATCCCGCCCTGGACTTCTGGGCGTCGGGAGGAAAACCCGAGACCTACGAATCCGGCACGTGGGGCCCGCAGTCGGCGTTCGACATGCTGGCCCGTACGGGACGTGACTGGAGGCGACCATGATCATCGATCTGCCCGACACCACCACCAATGACGTCAACAAGAAGCTGGTCGAGCTGCGCGAAACCGGCGGTGCCGTCACCATGGCGCGCGTGCTGACTCTGGTCGTCATCACCGATGTCGGTGATGACGTCGAAGAGGTCATCGAGGCCGCCAACGGCGCCAGCCACGAGCATCCATGCCGCATCATCGTGCTGGAACGCAATCCGCTGGCCCCCAAGACCGGCCTGAATGCCCAGATCCGTGTCGGCGGCGATGCCGGTGCCGGCGAAGTCGTCGTGTTGCGGCTGCGCGGCCCGCTCGCCGCCCACGAGCACAGCGTCGTGATCCCGTTCCTGCTGCCCGACACTCCGGTGGTCGCCTGGTGGCCCAACCAGGCTCCGCCCGTTCCCGCCAAGGACCCGCTGGGGCGCTTGGCGATTCGCCGTATCACCGACGCCACGACGGCGCCGGACCCCCTGAATGCCATCAAGAACCGCCTCGCCGGATACACCCCGGGCGATACCGATCTGTCGTGGAGCCGGATCACGTACTGGCGAGCCCTGCTGGCCTCGGCGCTGGATCAGCCACCGTACGAGGGCATCAACTCAGCAGTGGTGTCCGGACTCGCCACCGAGCCAGCTCTGGATATCACCGCGGGTTGGCTCGCCTCACGTATCGACGGTCCCGTCACCCGGCTGGTCGGTGAGCTCAAGGTGGAACTGCACCGAGACAGCGAGGTCGTTACCCTGAGTCGGCCACAGGCCGGCGCCATCGCGACATTGGCCCGCACCGGACGTCCGTCGGCATCACTTCCTTTACCCCGCAGAGAAACACGAGATTGCCTGGCCGAGGATTTGCGCCGCCTCGACCCCGATGAGATCTACCGCACGGCGCTTGAGGGAATCGCGAAGGTGCAGTACCTATGAGTGAAACAATCATCGAAAAGTACGCGGACACCGATGCTTTGGTGACCGCGGCAGGTGACCGGCTGGCCCTCGCGATTGCCGGTGCCCTCACCCAACGCGGCAAGGCGATGATCGTGCTCACCGGCGGCGGCACCGGTGTCGCTCTGCTCAAACATCTGCGTGATGTCGCCAGCGATCTCGACTGGGCTAACGTCCACGTCTTCTGGGGCGACGACCGGTATGTCCCCAAAACCGACCCGGAACGCAATGCCTGGCAGGCCTGGGAGGCGCTGCTTGAGCATGTCGACTTCCCGATGCGCAATATGCACGCCATGCCCAACAGCGAAAGTGAATACGGCACCGATCTGGATGCGGCGGCGCTCGCTTACGAACAGCTGCTGGCGGCCAATGCCGGGCCGGGCCAGGACTGCCCCGCATTCGATGTCCACCTGCTGGGCATGGGCGGCGAAGGCCATATCAACTCGCTGTTCCCGCACACCGATGCCGTCAAGGAGACACAGCGGCTGGTCGTGGCGGTGCCCGATTCTCCCAAGCCGCCTCCACAGCGGATCACGTTGACATTGCCCGCGATTCAGCGTTCACGCGAGGTATGGCTGATCGTCTCGGGCGAGGCCAAGGCCGAGGCGGTCGCTGCGGCCATTGGCGGAGCCGACCC
Source organism: Mycobacterium sp. D16R24 (assembly GCF_002013385.1). NCBI lineage: Bacteria > Bacillati > Actinomycetota > Actinomycetes > Mycobacteriales > Mycobacteriaceae > Mycobacterium > Mycobacterium sp. D16R24. The sequence goes on from NZ_MAEV01000012.1 coordinate 210,756, forward strand.
GATCGACGTACCCGCGGCAGGCGCCATCGGGACCGAGCGCACGGTGTGGCTGCTCGACGAAGCCGCCGCGAGCCGGCTGGACTAGTCGGGCCCGAGCGTCTTCCGGCCGGGAGACGATTGCACCACCATCTCTGTGCGCGGCGGTCTAACTCTCGTTGCCCTGTCCCGCGGCAAACAGCGCATCCGGATCCACAGACAATCCATGCTCCGCGGGTGCCAGTTTCGAAGCCGGCTGCGACTGCTGTACGGCCGGGGCCGAAGCCGGTACGACGGCGGGTCCCGGCGCAGGCTTCCGCAGGCGCTCCACATTCATCGAGAACTCGGCTACCCCGTCCCGGATCGCGGTCGCATGCTCATCAAGACGGTCCAGAAGCTGAGACAGCGTGCGCCCCATCTTGTTTCCAAGCTCAGAGGCATCTGCTACCGCAGAAGCGATGGTGGTCGCCACGCTGCCGCCCTGGGTGATGGGTGAGGCGGCTCGTGCTGCCGTGAACTCGGTGATGATGTCATCGACGTACCCTTCCACCCATTGCCCGAGCATGCTTCGGGTATGTGTGACCAGATCCGTCACCACGTTGATGCGCTGATTGACGTTCCCCGCGACCACGCGCAGCTCTTGTAGCGCATCATCGAGGAGACCGGCCGCCTCGCCGAACCCCGTTGCTGCCGCACCACTGTGGCCGTCACCCAGCGCGCTGAGCACAGCCGACAGCTCCTGCTGCACATTGGTGACATCGGCAATGCAGTACCGCCAGAAGGTGGCCTCCGCGGAGGCTGCGACCGGGTCACCCCGAAGCGCATCGAGTGGTTCTTCGAGGAACTGCACATGCTCGACCATGAAGCCCAATCCGGCGTCATGGAGGCGAGTGAGCGGTTTCAGCTCGGCATCAAGGGTGTCCACCGAACCCTTCACCAATCTTCGTCATCGCGGCGACGGTCTGATCCTCCGCTTCGGCGACCTGCCGAGCCTGGTCGTGCAGACGCTGTCCCGTCTCCACCATGACATCGCCCAGGGTCCGGACCGCGTCAGAAAGCTGGTTGATACTCCCCCGCACCGACATCACGAAATCCGACGACACCGCCCCCAGGTCCTGCTCGCCGAGCCCCTCTCCGTGGTGCTCGAGCAGGAATCGCACCGAGCCCCCGGCGCTCTCCAGGTTCGCCGCTTCGTGCAGCACCACATCGCGGTCAAAGTGGAAGGTCCCGCTCGTCTCGCTGCTCATGATGGCGATCCCAGATGCTCACCCTCCCCCAGGTGCCCCCCGTCCAGGTAGCCCTTGACGTAGTCCATCGCCGGCCCGTCGCCGGTCAGGTCGTGCAATGTGCTGTGGATCTGGCTGGCCGCGTTGACCTGCGCCGCGGCGATAGTTCTGGTGATGATGGCCGACAGATCTCTGGCATCCATCGACAGCGTCGATTCATCCAGGTCCAGAGCCTCGATGCGGCCGCCCGACCCAACGGTCACCGCCACCCCTACGTCATCCTTCGCATGGCCCCGCACCAGACCGACGGTCTGTTGCACGTACTGGGCACGCTGCCCAAGAACCTCCAGGCGATCCTGGTACTCACGAATCCATTGGCGGGGGTCACCACGGCACTCCGACATGACGAGGGGCTCCTTTCCTGGGGTGCGGCCGGTGAAACGGGAACGTCCCCTCCGCGTCCCCGGTCCACCGACCGCTGATGGCACTTGTCGACTTCTGTGCCATACATAGAGATTGATGGGCCGAAGGCATGAATCGGTTCCATGAATTTTGAAGAAATTTCTCAGCAAATAGATGAAATATCAACTACCTGCGAGGATATCTGCCGCAGAGACAAAACAGCGGACTACCTGTGCAGTAGTCCGCTGTCTGTGAATCGTTATTACGTTATCCGCCGAGCTTGATCTCCAGCCCAACGCCGATGATCGAGATCACCCAAATGGCCGTGACGAAGTAGGTGAGCCGATCCAGGTTCTTCTCCACCACGGTGGAACCGGAGAGGCTCGACTGAACGCCACCACCGAACAGCGTGGACAGACCACCGCCCTTCGCACGGTGCAACAGCACCAGCAAGACCACGAGCAAGCTCGTGATCACCAGGATGATCTGCAACGCCAATTCCATGGGGGTAAGCGTACCGGCTCGGTTCCGCTCACCTGCGCAGGGACTCCGGTCAGCTCACTTCCGAACTATCAGCCAGCCAGGTATTACATTCCCACAGTCGATTCTTGAGCGAGCCGTGCCGCCACCACGCCTCCGCGTGCTGGTTGGAACCGTGGTCACGCTGCGGCTGCTGTCCATCACCGCGATCCTGGTCATTCCAGGCCAAGTCGAGTTCCTGCTGGGTTATGGTGCCGCCACGTCGAGAGCCCAGGAACATTCCCGAGAAACACTGAGCCTGCAGTTCGGCTCGTCGAGACAACTCAAGTCCCAGCGGCGAATCGACTCCGACAGCGCGGCGCTGGCGCCAGTACTCACCCCACACCCCGCTGAGCTCTTGAGCATGATGCCCATACTCGTGGGCGTAAACAGCCAGGTAGATACCGTCATGATTCCCATACCTGGCCGGAGACACACCCACGATCGACATGTAGATCGTGTTGTTCGTGGGACAGTAGAAGGCGGCCCTTTCCCTTCCGAAATATTGGCCCCCGCAGGGCGAATCCACATAGTTTCCGGCCACTACCAAGCCCGGTGACGACCACGGCAGAGCATTCCAGTCGAGCAGCCGTTTCCACTCCGGATCCATGCACCCGCGAAGGTCGCGGTAGAACGCATCGGCGTGCGGGATGTCGAACGGCCATGTGCTCGTGGAGCACGGCGCGTTCGTGAATCCCGCGCCCTGATTCCGAAACAAAGGATTGTTGCCGAGCGCGTACACCGGCTCGGGGCCACGCGGCGGAGGAGGTGTTGGTGCCGAGGTGGGCCTGGCCGACGATGTAGTCCACACGGCCGTACTACGAACCGTGGTCGAGGGATATGGCCACGTGGCGGTGGACCGTACTGAACGATCCCTGCTCGGACGCAGCGCCCATACCGCCAACGTGCCCAGCACCAAAGCCGCAACCAGGGCGCAAACCGCGCCACCGATGATCAGGCCAGTGTGAGACCCGCCGCGCGCACGCGGCGGCGGTCCGTACCCGGCCGGCGGTCGATACACCGGACGCACCGACGGCACTCGATACCCAGGCGGCGGTTGAGGCGCCGGGTATCCCGGAAATGGCGCAACGGGCGGTGGGCGCCATCCGCGCGGAGGTGGCGCCATGGGAGCGCGAGCAGGCGGCGGTAGCGGTGCACCCCAGCCGAGCACCGGCCCGGATTGGCAGTACGGCTGCTGCCTCATATGGTCCGCCCCCCAAATACATTCTGTGAATGCGCGCCAGCATATCGACCCTGACCTAGGGTTACCGCCGTGGGAGAGATGATTCGCGGGGCGGTTTTGCGGCTGTTGGTATGTCTGTCGGTATGCACCGGATGGCTTCTCGCGGCGGTCCCAGCGGGTGCGGACAGCCCCACCGGCACCTTGGCAGTCGCAATGAACCTAGCCGACGACGGCACGCTGAGCATCACTGAAACCATCACCCCAGCGAAAGACCAAGTGCTGCAACGTCATCTCGCTCTCGATACGGTGGTCGAGGGCAACCGGATTCAGCATTTTGAGATCAGTAACGTCGCCACTACAGGCGGCGCGACTGCGGCAGTCGACGAAAACACATTGATTACCAACGCGAGTGGGCCAGCCACCATCAGCTACACGGTTCGTGGGACCGTCTCCGACACAGCCGATCACCAGCAGGTGCTCTGGCCATTTGCCTCCGGCTGGGATTCCCGCCTACGCGACATCACCGCCTCGTTCTCCTCCCCCAGCACCAAACCCAGCTCCCCCACGTGCACCCTGGGCCCGACGGGAGCTCAAATACGGTGCACCGCAGCCCAGGTCGATCACACCGGAGTGGTCCGCCTCCAACAAGACGAATTGCCACCGGGCGCGACAGCCACCTTTACCGTGGTGGTTCCGGCCGGTACCGTGCCGCCAACCGCAACCTTCACAGTGCTCCCGGGCCCGCAGGGCGCCTTCGCGCTGACATGGCCAGGAATCACAGCGCTGGTGGGCCTGGGCATCATCTCGGCCACACTGGCGGGGTGGGTGCTGATCGCGCGCCGCCGAGATACGCGCGCCGCCGAAATCACCGTCACCCCAGCTGATCCTTTGGTGCGCGACGAGGCAGGATCACGATTCGCCGCGCCGGACGGGGTACTGCCGGGCCAGGTGGGCACCGTTATCGACCTGCACGTCGACGCCGTTGACCTGACGGCGACGGTCATCGACCTGGCGGTGCGCGGATACCTATGGATCGCCGAAACAACAGACCCCGGCGGCAGACTCGATTGGCAGATATCGCGCCGCGCACCGGCGGACGGACTCCTGACCTGCTATGAGACGCGGACGCTGAATATCCTTCTCCCCCAAGGAGCCGAGACGGTGTTCTTGTCCGGCCTCCACATACCGGGTTCCCGGCTGGATCTTGGCGGCATCTCCGACACGATGTACACCGACGCCCAGCGCAATCGGTGGTTCCGCCGCTCACCCGAACACCTAGGCTCCCTGGCCCGTTATGGCATCGGCGTGCTGCTCGGCGGTCTCGTGATCACGGCCGTATTGGCGCTCAGCGTCGGCAGCGCCATGGTCGGCGTCGCGGTAAGCGGTGCGGGAGCCGCCTGTGCGCTGGCCGGAATGCTACTTCCGGTGCGGACGGCTCGTGGCCGGCTGCTGGTAGCGCATGTGGCCGCGCTGCGCCGCTACTTGGGTGAGCTCAACATGGAGGACTTGGAGCCCGCCGACCGGGAGATCATCCTGACCCGGGCGGCACCCTACGCCGTGGTCCTGGGGCAGCTCGGCGCATGGCTCAAGGCCATGGAAACACTCGATACCGCCGCAGACGGCTCACCCGGAATCGATTGGTACGACACAGCTTCCGAAGAAGTCAACAAAACCACGGCGGCCATCACCGCTAATCTGCCGCTCTTCCTTACGACCCTTGATAGCGTGCTCGCGCGCGCAGCGCATTTGCGGAATCTGCCGGACAGCTGAGTTAGAGCAGGGGCCCACCCGCGGCGATCGCCGACATCTGGGCGAACTGCTCACCGTCCAGGGAGGCGCCACCCACCAGGGCACCGTCGACATCGTCTTGCGCGATCAGTTCACCCACGTTCTTAGCGTTGGCCGAGCCGCCGTACAGGACGCGCACCGATGCGGCCACCGTGGCGTTCGCGATCTGGGCCAGCTCGGCACGGATCGCGGCGCACACTTCCTGAGCGTCGGCGGCACTGGCCACCCGGCCGGTACCGATGGCCCATACCGGCTCGTAAGCAATCACAACCTGGGCGACTTGGTCCGCACTGAGCCCGGCCAGTGACCCCCGCAAGGAGTCCACGTTGTACTGGACGTGGTCCCCCGCTTCGCGGATGTCGAGAGCCTCACCGATGCAGACGATCGGCGTCAGGCCGTGCTTGAGCGCCGCAGCGGCCTTGGCGGCCACCAGCGCGTCATCCTCGGCGTGGTACTGACGACGCTCGGAGTGCCCAACCACGACGTAGGTGACCCCCAGCTTGGCCAGAAATACACCGCTGATCTCACCGGTGTAGGCACCCGAGTCGTATACCGACAAGTCCTGGGCGCCATAGGTAAGGCGCAGCTTGTCCCCGTCGACCAGGGTCTGCACACTGCGGATATCGGTGAACGGCGGAATGACCGTCACGTCCACCTTGTCGAAGTACTTGTCCGGCAACGAGAACGCAATCTTTTGCACCAGAGCGATGGCCTCGAAATGATTGAGGTTCATCTTCCAGTTGCCTGCGATCAGCGGCTTACGCGACATGTGGGGCTCCCCTAGTCCTCTAATACGTCGATGCCCGGAAGCGCCTTGCCTTCAAGGTATTCCAGGGATGCACCACCACCGGTGGAGATGTGGGAGAAGCCGTCGTCCGGCAGGTCCAGCGCACGCACCGCGGCCGCCGAATCACCACCGCCGACCACGCTGAACGCGCCCTTCTCGGTGGCCGCGATGATCGCCTCGGCAACACCCCGGGTGCCGGCGGCGAAAGCCGGGAACTCGAAGACACCCATGGGACCGTTCCAGAAGATGGTCTTGGCATTCGACAGCACGGCCGTGAATCGCTTGACCGACTCCGGCCCGATGTCCAGGCCCATCTTGCCTTCTGGAATAGCGTCCGCGGCAACGATTTCCGAGGGCGAATCGGCGGCAAACTGGTCCGCCGCCACGATATCCATCGGCAGGTGAATCACATCGGCATAGGTATCCAGCAGCCGCTTGCAGGTGTCCACCATCTCCGGCTGCACCAGCGACTTGCCGACCGGCAGCCCCTGCGCGGCCAGGAAGGTGAAGCACATCCCGCCGCCGATCACCAGGCTGTCGGCCTTGGTGGCCAGCGATTCGATGACCGCCAGCTTGTCCGAGACCTTCGACCCGCCGAGCACCACCGCGTACGGACGCTCGGTACTAGCGGTGAGCACCCGCAGAACTTCCACCTCAGCAGCCACCAGACCACCGGCGTAATGCGGCAGCAAGGTCGCCACGTCGTAGACGGACGCCTGCTTGCGATGCACCACACCGAACCCGTCGGAAACAAACGCGCCGCCGGTACCCGTTGGGCCGCCCACCAATTCGGCCAGCTCCTGGGCAAGCGCCAGCCGCTGTGCGTCATCCTTGCTGGTCTCGCGCGGATCGAACCGGATGTTCTCCAACAGCAGCACGTCGCCGTCGGTGAGGCCTTCGGCGCGTGCCAGCGCATCGGTGCCGACGACATCGCCGGCAACCTGCACGTGCTGACCCAGCAGTTCGCTGAGCGCAGCACCTACCGGAGCCAGAGACAACCGGGGATCCGGCTTACCGTCCGGGCGGCCCAGGTGTGCGGTGACGATGACCTTGGCCCCGGCACCCGCGAGCGCACGGATGGTCGGGACCGACGCCACGATCCGGCCGGGGTCAGTGATGTTGAGATTGTCATCGAGCGGGACGTTCAGGTCCGACCGGACCAGCACGCCCTTGCCCGAAACTCCCTCTGCCAGCAGATCGTTGAGGGACTTGATCGCCATCGTTACAGCGACTTGCCGACCAGGCCGACCAGGTCGACCAGGCGGTTCGAGTAACCCCACTCGTTGTCGTACCAGGAGACCACCTTGGCCTGGTTGTCGATCACCTTGGTCAGCCCCGCGTCGAAGATCGAGCTGTGCGGGTCGGTGACGATGTCCGAGGACACGATCGGCGCGTCGTAGTACTTCAGGATGCCCTTGAGCTTGCCCTCCGCGGCGGCCTTCATGGCGGCGTTGATATCGGCAGCGCTGGCGGCCTTCGCGAGCTCCACGGTGAGGTCGGTCGCCGAACCCGTGGGGATCGGCACACGCAGGGCGTAACCATCGAGCTTGCCCTTGAGCTCGGGCAACACCAGACCGATGGCCTTGGCGGCGCCCGTCGAGGTCGGCACGATGTTCAGCGCGGCAGCGCGGGCGCGACGCAGATCGCTGTGCGGGCCGTCCTGCAGGTTCTGGTCCTGGGTGTAGGCGTGGATCGTGGTCATCAGGCCCTTGACGATGCCGAACTCATCGTTGAGAACCTTGGCCAGCGGTCCGAGGCAGTTCGTGGTGCACGAGGCGTTGGAGATGATGTTCTGGCTGCCGTCGTACTTGTCGTCGTTGACGCCCAGCACGATGGTGATGTCCTCATCGCTGGCGGGCGCGGAGATGATGACCTTCTTGGCGCCGGCGTCCAGGTGGCCCTGCGCCTTCTCACGCTTGGTGAAGATGCCGGTCGATTCGACGACGACATCGACACCCAGGTCACCCCACGGCAGCGCCGCCGGACCTTCGCGGACCTCGAGGGCCTTGATCTTGTGGTCGCCGACAACGATCGTGTCGTCGCCTTCCAGGCTGACGTCATACGGAAGCCGGCCCAGGATGGAATCGAATTTCAGCAGGTGGGCCAGGGTGGCGTTATCGGTCAGGTCGTTGACCGCGACAATCTCGATGTCGGTGTTGATCCCTTGAGCCTTCTGCGCGTCCAGTGCCCGAAAGAAGTTCCGGCCGATCCGGCCAAACCCGTTTACGCCTACCCGGACAGTCACGTAGCGCTCCCTCTTTGTCTGTTTGATATGTGGTGTACCCGTTATCGGGACTCACATTAGCCCAGGGGGTGCGCCACTTCGTCCCGGCCCAGTCGCGCCAACACGTGGGCGGCGACCGCCAGAACCAGCGGCGCTATCCCGGCGATGATGAACACTGCGGTATTGCCGATCACATGAGCCACCGGCACGACCAATGCGAAGGACGCCGGCAACCCCACCAGAGAGACGAAGAAGTCCATGCTGGCGGCACGGCCCAGCATCTCCTCGGGCACCCGGCGCTGCATGAGGGTGCCCCAGATGACATTGGCCGCCTGCATGGTTCCGCCGACGATGATCATCGCCACGATGATGGTCCAGAGGTGCCCGGTGAATCCGATGAGCACCAGCGGCAGCGACCCGGCACCCCACATCAGGATCATCACGGTCAGATACCGGCGCGCCAGGGGCAGTGAGGACACCACGAATGACCCCACCGCACCCGCGATACCGAACAGCGCCAACACCGTGGCATGCGAACCCGGGTCACCACCGTGATCACGAATGACGAAGGGCAACAGGATTTCAATGGGGCCGACCACCACCAGCACATAACCGATCGCGAAGAGAAGCGTCGCGAAGAACCAACCGGTGTGCACCATGTACGTGAAACCGTCGAGGAGATCGGTGGCCGCGCGCCGCAGCGGATGCTCGTCGACGTCCGCCTGCACCGGCTCATGCCGATGCCGAATGAGCACCAGGCAGCCGACGGCGATCGTGATGAGCACACCCTCGGTCAAGAACACCCCACCGGGCGCCCACGCATTGACGATCGTCGCGCCGATCGCGGGCCCCAAGGCCAGTTGCACCGTGGGTCGCAGCACCCCCTCGATTCCGTTGGCGGCCAACAGTTCGTCATGCGGCAGCAGGCTCGGCAGCAGTGCGGTGTACGACGGGATGTAGAGGCCTTCGGAGATCCCGAACAGCAGCGACGTCACGCCGAGATGCCAGATCTGGAGGCTGCCGGTCAGGGCCAGCAGCGCCGTGACGAACATGATCAAGGCCTGCACGATCAGCGAGCAGCGCATCACCCACAGCTTGGGCAGCCGGTCCGCGGCCACGCCTGCGGGTAACACACTGATCAGCAGTCCGATGCTGAACATGGTGCCCGCCACGGCCACCTGTCCCGGACCCATGCCCATCCTGATGACCTGCCACACCAGCGCCACGGTCCACATGCCATTACCCAGCAGGGTCACTGCCAGGCCGAGCGTCAGCAGACGGTAATCGCGATGGCGCAGCGGGCGCAGCGCGCGCGGCAGTCCAGTGATCTGATGGTGTGGCTCCTCGCCCGAAGAGTCCTCAGGGTTTTTCCCAAGGACCCCTTCGGTTTTCACCTGCTTAGCGAAGTCCACCGACCCAGAGTACGAAAGTACTCCGACAATTCGCCATCGGTTTTCGCCCGCCGCTGGTTGACTGGCTAGGCGTCTTCGAGCAGCTCCGGGGTCACCGCGGACTCGGTATCGGGGATGCCGTCGGTCTTGGCCTTGCGGTCGGCCATCGACAGTAGTCGCCGAATACGGCCTGCTACAGCATCTTTGGTCATCACCGGATCGGCGAGACGGCCCAGCTCCTCAAGCGATGCCTGACGGTGCTCGACGCGCAACTTTCCGGCCGCCGCGAGATGATCCGGCACCGTGTCACCCAGGATTTCCAGCGCACGCTCCACCCGGGCAGCGGCCGCGACTGCCGCGCGCGCGGACCTGCGCAGATTCGCGTCATCGAAATTGGCGAGCCGGTTCGCCGTTGCCCGCACCTCACGACGCATCCGGCGCTCTTCCCAGGTCAGCCGGGTGTCCTGGGCGCCCATCCGGGTGAGCAGGGCACCGATGGCCTCACCGTCACGCACCACCACACGATCGCTGCCCCGCACCTCGCGTGCTTTGGCACTCACACCAAGCCGCCGAGCCGCGCCCACCAGCGCCAGCGCCGCCTCGGGACCCGGGCAGCTGACCTCCAGCGCCGAAGACCTGCCGGGTTCCGTCAGCGAGCCGTGTGCCAGGAAGGCCCCACGCCACGCGGCCTCCGCATCGGCCACGCTGCCACCGACCACCTGTGCGGGCAACCCGCGCACCGGGCGGCCCCGCAGATCGAGCAGGCCTGTTTGTCTCGCCAACGCTTCTCCATCTTTGGCGACACGGACCACATAGCGAGTTGTCTTGCGGATACCGCCCGCCGACAGCACGTGCACCACGGCGCTGTAGCCGTACAGATCGAAGATGTCCTTGCGCAGGCGCCGCGCAATGCTGCCCTGGTCGACCTCTGCCTCGACGACAACCCGCCCGCTGACGATATGCAGTCCGCCGGCGAACCGCAGCAGCGACGCGACCTCGGCGCGGCGGCTACTGACCTGAGTCACCACCAGGCGGCTCAGTTCGTCCTTGACCTCGGCGGTCATCGCCACGGGGCGTCCCCTCTCTGGATTCCATGCTGTGTGCTCCCGCCCCCCGCTGCCAGGCGCACCGTGGATTCGGCATCTGTTCCCGCGGCTGCGGCGGCACTACCCGTCCGTACTCGATCCAAGACCGCCGACAGTTTCGCAGGGTCATGTAAATGTGTACCAGGACGCGAGACATCAGCGAATTGAACCTGCGCATTGAACAAGGCGGCCGCCCTGGTCAAGTGGTCGCGTTCGGTGTCATCTGCAGACGCAGATTCGACGACGATGTCATGCACACCGAACTCGGGAGCGTGTTGCGAGAGTACGTGCAAATGACGCTCCGCGGAAAAGCCCGCCGTCTCCCCCGGTTCCGGCGCAAGGTTCAAGATCAGGGCCTTGCGAGCCCGGGTCTGCTGCAAGGCCGCGAAAAGATCGGGTACCAGCACATGTGGGATGACACTCGTGAACCACGACCCGGGCCCTAAAACTACCAGGTCAGCGGCCATAATGGCCTCCACGGCCTGCCGGGTGGCGGGTGGATTACCCGGGTGCATACGCACCCGCCGCACCTTGCCCGGCGTGGTCGCCAATGCCACCTGCCCCCGGATCACCCGACTCATCCGCGGGTCGGACTCCAAGCCGGACACGTCAGCCTCGATCTGCAACGGAATCGGACACATCGGCAACACCCGCCCGGTGATGCCGAGCATGCGCCCCATCTCGTCGAGCGCGGTGACCGGATCGGCCAGCATGTCGGTAAGCCCGGCCAGCATCAAGTTGCCGATCGGATGCCCCGCCAGTCCACCGCTGCCGCCGAGCCGGTGCTGAATGGCCGTGGCCCACATGCGCCCGCGCGGGCTGTCGGAGGCGAGCGCTGCCAAGGCCATGCGCAGATCACCGGGCGGCACGATGCCCAGCTCCGAGCGGATTCGCCCGGACGACCCGCCGTCGTCGGAGACCGTCACCACGGCGGTGATGTCGTGGGTAAGCCGTCGCGCCGCCGACAGCGTCGCGTACAGGCCGTGCCCCCCACCGAGGGCGACAATGCGAGATTCGCGTCGCGCGACATGGGGCTGATCGGTGCCGGGATTCATTCGCGCCCCAGGTCACGGTGCAACACGCGCACTGACAGACCTTCATCGGGTGCCATAGATGCGGCTAGCGCCTCGGCTATCGCGACACTGCGATGCTTGCCGCCTGTGCAGCCCACCGCGATTGTCATGTAGCGCTTTCCCTCTCGCCGGTAACCGTCGATGACGAGGTTCAGCAGCCGACGGTAGGTGTCCAAGAACTCGTCCGCACCGGGTTGGCTTAACACGTACTGACTGACCGCCGGGTGCTGACCGGTGTGCGGTCGCAGTTCATCCACCCAGTGCGGGTTCGGTAGAAACCTAACGTCAACGACCATATCGGCATCCATCGGCAGTCCATATTTGAATCCGAAAGATTCCACGGTGACGCTCAGATGCGCCACCGTCTCAGTGCTGAAGGCACGTTCGATCGCAGCACGCAGCGCAGGCACAGGCAGTGACGACGTGTCGATGACCAGATCCGCCGAGGCCCGGATGGGTGAGAGTAAGATGCGTTCGGCGGTGATGCCCTCGGCGAGCGTCTGACCGCCCTGCAGCGGGTGGCTACGCCGGTTCTGTTCGTAGCGGCGTACCAGGCTTTCGTCGGATGCCTCCAGGAATAGCACGCGTGGGCTGATGCCCCGGGTGGCCAGGTCGGCACGCACCGACTCCAGATCGCCGGTGAAGCCCCGAGACCGCACATCCATCACCACGGCGAGCTGCGTGATGCGTGAACCGGCGGCAAGGCCCAAGTCGACCATGCGCGTGATCAGTTCGGGCGGCAGGTTGTCCGCGACGTACCACCCCAGGTCCTCGAGCACCTTGGCGGTCGTACCGCGTCCCGCGCCCGATAGGCCCGTGACCAGGACGACGTCGATATCGGCGTTCGCGGTCTCATGAGGGGCGTGAAGTGTCATCGACTCCATTTTCGACCATGACGGGCAACGGCGCGTCGGTTGCCCCGGAAGTCGCACCTGAAGAGTCAGAACCCATGAGCGCGTCACGTACCGCGAGCGCCGTGGCCGCACCGATACCCGGAACCGCGGTGATCTCCTCGACGCTGGCCTTCTTGAGCTGCGCCACCGAACCGAAATGCGAGACGAGGGCGGCCCGGCGCGCCTCCCCCAGCCCCGGTATGCCGTCGAGCACCGAGGCGGTCATCCGCCGGGACCGCTTGCTGCGATGAAACGTGATGGCGAATCGGTGCGCCTCATCGCGCACGCGCTGCAGTAGGTACAGCGCCTGACTTGTTCGCGGCAGGATTACCGGATCCGCCTCACCCGGCACCCACACCTCTTCGAGCCGCTTGGCCAAACCGATCACCGCGACATCGGTGACACCCAGCTCGCTCAACTCAGCGGCAGCCGCGTTGACCTGGGGCGCACCACCATCGACTACGAAAAGGTTGGGCGGATAAGCGAATTTCCGTGACCTGCCTTCCGGAGCCGCGACGCCGCCGACACCCAAGCCCGGAACCGCGTCCTGATGAATCTGGGCGTCTTGCACATGCCGCGCGAATCGTCGACGGGTGATCTCCGCGATGGAGGCGACGTCATCGGAGCGACCGTCGCCGGCGGCCTCTCTGATGCTGTAGTGGCGATAGTCCGACCGACGGGACAGACCGTCCTCGAAAACCACCAGCGAGGCCACTACATCGGTGCCCTGGACATGGCTGATATCGATGCACTCGATACGCAAGGGCGCCTGCTCCAGACCGAGCGCATCCTGAAGCTCCTGCAATGCCGCCGATCTCGTGGTGAGATCCCCTGCACGCTTGAGCTTGTGCTGCGTTAGGGCCTCTTTCGCGTTGCGCTCCACTGTCTCGGCGAGAGCCTTTTTGTCGCCGCGCTGCGGTACCCGCAACGAGACCCGAGAACCGCGCAGACCGGTTAACCAGGAGGTCATCCCCTCGGCATCGCGGGGCAGAACGGGCACCAGGACCTCCCGCGGCACCGGCGCCACGTCGGCATCCGCATCGGCGACATGGGCGAGGTCGGCCTGATCGCCGTAGAACTGAGTGAGGAACTGCTCGACCAGCCCCTCAAGGTCGGAATCGCCTGGGTCGCCGGTTTTTTCGACAATCCACCCGCGTTGTCCGCGAACCCGTCCGCCGCGCACATGAAAGACCTGCACGGCAGCCTCCAGCTCGTCATCGGCAAACGCCACCACATCGGCGTCGGTGCCGTCGCCGAACACCACAGTCTGTCGCTCCAGCGCACGCTGCAGCGCCGAGATGTTGTCCCGCAGCCGTGCCGCCCGTTCAAAATTCAGTTCCTGGGATGCATGGTTCATTTCACGTTCCATGTCGCGAGCCAGACGATCCGTCTTACCCGATAAGAAGTCGCAGAAATCAAGAACGATCTCGCGGTGCTCCTCGGCACTTACCCGCCCAACACAGGGCGCCGAACACTTTTCGATGTATCCGAGCAGGCAGGGCCGATCAATCTGTTTGTGCCGCTTGAACACTCCATTGGAGCAGGTGCGCGCGGGGAACACCCGGGTCAGCAGATCGAGGGTTTCCCTGATGGCCCACGCATGCGAGTACGGGCCGAAGTAGCGCACGCCCTTCCGGCGGGGCCCGCGGTAGACGAATAGCCGCGGGTACTCCTCATTGAGGGTGACGGCCAGCACCGGATACGACTTGTCGTCGCGGTAGCGGACGTTGAAGCGCGGATCGAATTCCTTGATCCAGTTGTATTCGAGTTGCAGGGCTTCGACCTCGGTGCCCACCACGGTCCATTCCACGCTGCCCGCGGTGGTGACCATCTGTCGGGTGCGCGGATGCAGACTCGCGATATCGGCGAAGTACGAGGTGAGCCGGCTACGAAGGCTCTTGGCCTTGCCCACGTAGATGACCCGTCCGTGCGGATCACGGAATCGGTAGACCCCCGGCTCGACGGGTATCGAGCCGGGAGCCGGTCGATAAGTCGAGGGATCGGGCACATATCCAGGCTAGTCGGGGGCTCCGACGCTCGAACTCATCGATAGACGCCCGTCGCTGTTCGACAATCCGCTACCCTCAGGGGGTACCTCAACGTGGGGACGAAGGAGGGACAACCGTGCGTAGATTGCCCGCGGGATCGATACCCGTGTTCGTCGCCGCGGCGACCGGCCTGTCCCTCATCACCGCGATACAGGCCCTAGCCCGTCCGTCGAACGACGCCGATGCCGTGATCAACAGCTTGCAGGCCAGCGGCTATCGCGTGACCGTGACCAGGATCGGCTCGGCGCATCCCGACAACTGCGTCGTCCAGTCCGTCAATCAACAGTCGCCAGTCTCCAATGTGGCCAGTGCGCGCGATATGCGTAACAGGCCGACTTCGGTTCCCGTGTCTACCAAGGTCGCTCACGTCACTCTGGCGTGCTGACAGATAGGACGATGGATGAGAAACAGCGTTGGCTCCCTGGCGGTTGCCATGGTGACCATGACCGGAATCGCCCTGTCGCCCACGATCGCCGCAGCTGATCCCGATACCCCAGTACCCGCGCCGAACTCTGAAACCGCTTCTCGGACAGCGGTACTTCCCATCTTCGCGCAGGAGGGCATCAAGGTCAGGACCGGAAAACCCGGCGAGCTACTGACGATCACCTTGCCTGATGACGCTCCCCTGCTGCCCGCGGAATGGGGCCCCGACGGCGAGGCCACCTACCACTCCGCCGACACCGATTTCACCGTGACACCTCTTGTCGACGGTGGCGAGTACTTCACGATCGTGAAGAAGAACCCGTCCGACTCGTTCGACTACAACTTGCGCCTTGGACTGCCCGCCGGCACGCATTGGGTGCGGCACGGCACCACACTGCTCATCGAATCCGATGGCGCCGGCGCCGATCAGCCCGCGCTGTTGGTCGGAATGTTCGCATCGCCGAGGGTGACCACCGTCAAGGGCACTGATATCCCGTTGACCGTCCAGCTCGATCCCAACGGCGACGCCGTGCTTTCGGCCCGGAGTCCGGAGCTCGTCAACACGCCGGTCGAAATCGGCTTCTCCTACCACCCGGTGGACATCTCCCCCTAACCGCTAACGTGATGGAATTGTGAGGACTCTGTCGAGACTGCTGGCCTTCCCCTCCATTGCTCTCCTCGCTGCCGCAGGTTGCTCGACCGATCACGCGACGCGCCCGGGTGCCGGATCCGAACCGTGCAGCATCGTCACCAATGGCATTCCGGTTGCCAAAACCGTGGTCGCGGGCACCACAGCCCCACGCGATATCTCGACCAATCCCGAGGTCGCCACCGGTTACCGCACAGGCATGTCGGCGGTCCGCACCGCGAGCTATGCCGTCGCGACGGCTAACCCGCTGGCCACCCAGGCAGCCTGTCGCGTGCTACGCGATGGCGGATCGGCGGCGGACGCGTTGGTGACCGCACAAACCGTGCTCGGACTCGTCGAACCGCAATCCTCCGGAATCGGCGGCGGCGGCTTCCTGGTCTACTACGACGCCCAGACCGGAGCGGTGCAGGCATACGACGGCCGAGAGGTCGCGCCCGCGGCGGCCACCGAGAATTACCTGCGCTGGATCGACGATGCCGACAGGGGCCAGCCCAGGCCCGATGCACGCTCATCAGGCCGTTCGATCGGGGTACCCGGCATCCTGCGCATGCTCCATGACGCCCAATCCGCGCACGGCACCGTTCCGTGGCGCGACTTATTCACTCCGGCAGTCCAATTAGCCGACGAAGGCTTCGAGATCAGTCCCCGGCTCGCCGCCGCGATCAGCGACTCGGCGACCAGCCTTGCCCTGGACCAGGAGGCGGGTACGTACTTTCTCAACCCCGACGGATCAGCGAAACCCTCAGGAACGAAGCTCACCAACCCGGCCTATGCCAAAACCCTTGGCGCCGTCGCCACCGACGGGCCGGACGCCTTCTACCGAGGCGCAATCGCCGAGGACATCGTCGCCGCAGCGGCAGACACCTCGTCGGGACGCACCCCGAGCCTCATGACGACGGCCGATCTCTCCGGGTATTCGGCGAAGAACCGCGAATCCCTCTGCACCACATATCGCGATCACGAAATCTGCGGCATGCCGGCACCGTCCTCGGGTGGCATCGCCGTCGCCGCCACCCTGGGCATGCTCCAGAACTTTCCGATGGCCTCCTACCGACCTACGGACGTCGACCTCGACGGGGGCAGGCCCACAGTCGACGGCGTGCACTACATCGCCGAAGCAGAACGGCTGGCCTACGCAGATCGCGACAAGTACGTCGCTGACACCGATTTCGTCGCGCTCCCAGGCAATTCACCGAGCACCCTGCTCAACCCGACCTACCTGACCGGGCGTGCCAAACTTATCTCCGGCGAGAAGACGATGGGCATCGCCAAACCCGGCGACTTCAACGTTCCCGCGTCAGCGGCCGTGTCCACTCCAGAACACGGCACCAGCCAGGTGACCGTCGTTGACGCGCACGGCAACGCCGCATCGCTCACCACCACAGTCGAATCCGCGTTCGGCTCCTATCACATGGTCGACGGCTTTATCCTCAACAACCAGCTCACTGACTTCTCTGCCGAGCCCGCGGGTAAGGACGGGCTTCCCATTGCCAACCGGTTACAGCCGGGCAAGCGGCCGCGTAGCTCCATGGCACCCACCCTGGTCTTCGAACGCACGGAGTCCGGTAAGCGCGGTGCACTGCTGCTCGCGGTCGGGTCGCCGGGTGGCGCGGTCATCATCCAATTTGTGGTGAAAACCCTTGTGGGCATTTTGGACTGGGGCCTGGATCCCCAGCAGGCGGTATCCATGGTGGACTTCGGCGCCAACAACTCGCGCAAGACCAATGTCGGTGGCGAGCACCCCAACATCGATGCCCGCGACAACGGTGCCAACGATCCGTTAGTCCAAGGGCTGCGTAGCCGCGGCCACACCGTCGATGTTGCCGACCAGTCCAGTGGCCTGTCGGCGCTGGTGCGGCGAGGGCCTGGGTGGATCGGCGGTGCGGATCCGCGCCGCGAGGGCCTCGTCATGGGCGATACGGGCTAAAGGCCGCAGTCAGCACAGCTCGCTCTGGCCGGCATCGCCGATCGCGCCGGCCCGGGAAGTGTCTTTGAGCGACAACCCGGAACGGCCCAACCGACGCGCACCGCCGACCAAGCTCGTGGCGATATGCGCGGCCTCCCGGTAACTGAGCCCGTCGGGCGGGTG
Source organism: Mycobacterium sp. D16R24 (assembly GCF_002013385.1). Classification (NCBI taxonomy): domain Bacteria; kingdom Bacillati; phylum Actinomycetota; class Actinomycetes; order Mycobacteriales; family Mycobacteriaceae; genus Mycobacterium; species Mycobacterium sp. D16R24. The sequence continues at coordinate 228,512 of NZ_MAEV01000012.1, forward strand.
GATGTTGGAGATGCAATTGCGATCGGCGTCTGTGCAACCCGGCCGCGGTAGGTGCGTGAGGTAGATACCGAGACTGTCGACGACACTGAGCCCGGGCCGCTCACCGATGATGACAATCAGCGTGCGGTACCGTCCCTGCGCCGCGATGTGATCACCCAATGCCACCCGGGCCTGCGTGGTGATCACGGGGGCGGCCAACGTGTATGAGTCGCCCAGCTGCAGGGCGAGTTCGCGAACTAGCGGGACACCATGGCGCATGAGGGCTATGGGTGACAGGCCATCGGCGAGGACAAACCCGATATCCGCAGCCTCGCGTGGCACCGCGGACAGATCGGCGGGCAGCCTTCCGAGGTCGGGTCTACGCAAATATTCTGCGCGAGAGCTCACTTGGCTGGTGACCACTATGGGCATGCCCAGCCCGATTCCGCCGACGTCGGCGGCGAGGCGCTCGGTGTCCAGCGGTACGTGGACTGCGTCGCGGGCCGCCGCGTGCGCGGCGGCCAAGTCAAGCACATCCCGGGTGTGCAGCGCATTGCCCGCCCGGTCCAGGCCGATCCGAGCTTGGGTGTTTACCCGCAGTTCTTTCCAAAACTTTTGGCGAGCAACATCACCGGTTGTCATCGGGCACCCGAGTTGGTCAGGGCGCGCAGCGGCGAGCTCGCCACGTCAAAGGGTGTGAGGTGGCCACCCTCGTCGATCATTCCGATGGCCTGCAACCACTGCTCGAACTCGGGTGCCGGCCGCAGACCCAGCGTCCGGCGCGCCTGCAGCACATCGTGAAACGACAGACTCTGATAGCCGAGCATGACATCGTCAGCACCGGGAACGGTGATGACAAACCCGACTCCCGCGGCCGCAAGCAGGATCAGCAGTGTGTCCATATCGTTCTGGTCGGCCTCGGCGTGGTTGGTGTAGCAGACGTCAACACCCATCGGAAGACCAAGTAGCTTGCCACAGAAGTGATCCTCCAATCCAGCGCGGACGATCTGCTTACCGTCGTAAAGATATTCCGGCCCGATGAATCCGACGACCGTATTGACCAGGAACGGTTCCAGGTCGCGGGCCACCGCGTAGGCGCGCGCTTCCAGTGTCTGCTGATCAACAGGTTTGCCGCCGGTGCCCAGATGCGCGCGGGAGCTCAACGCCGACCCCTGCCCGGTCTCGAGGTACATGACGTTGTCCCCGACGGTCCCCCGCCGCAGGGCCCGGGTCGCATCGCGACCTTCGCGCAACAGCGCGATGTTCACTCCGAAAGCGGAGTTGGCGCCCTCGGTGCCCGCGATCGATTGGAACGTCAAATCCACCGGCGCTCCACGTTCGATCAATCCGATCGTCGTGGTGATGTGGGAGAGAACGCAGGACTGGGTGGGGATCTCGTAGCGCAATCTGATGGAGTCGAGGAGGTGCAGCAGATCCGAGGTGGCGTGCGGCGAATCGGTCGCCGGGTTGATGCCGATGACGGCGTCACCACATCCCAGAAGTAGCCCGTCAAGGACGGCAGCGGCGACACCGCGAGGATCGTCGGTGGGGTGATTCGGCTGTAACCGGGTGGCCAGCGTGCCCTTGCCGCCGACGGTCGTGCGGAAGGCGGCGCTCACCTGCATGGCGGCACCGGCCGCCACCAGGTCTTGGTTGCGCATGATCTTGCTCACCGCAGCCGCCATCTCGGGGGTTATCCCGGCGCTGACAGCGGCGATCCTCTGGGCACCATCATCGCGGGAAGCGCTCTCCAACAACCAGTCCCGAAAGCCACCGACGGTCAGATGTGCGATCGCAGAGTAGGACCGGCGATCGTGGCTGTCGATGATCAGCCTGGTGACCTCGTCAGTTTCGTACGGCACCACCGTCTCGTTGAGGAACATGTCGAGCGGCAGGTCGGCGAGAACCCATGCGGCAGCGGCCCGTTCGGCATCAGAGTCCGCCGCGCAGCCCGCCAGCTGATCACCCGACCGCAACGGCGTCGCCTTGGCCATCACATCCACCAGTCCGTCGAAGGTGTAGCTCACCCCCGCGATCTGTTGCCGGTGCTTCACGTGAGCTCGCTTTCGGCCTCCGCAAGCATCGCGAACTCCTCGTCGGGCGAATTCGCCACCAGGCGGTGGCGGCTGTAGAGCGCGAAATACACCATGAACGCCGCGAACACGGTCAGACACAGGCCCGCCGCCACCGGGTTGACCAGGAATGTCGCGATGACCGCCAGCACCGCGACGACCAGGGCGAAGCCGGTGGTGGCGATGCCGCCCGGGGTGCGGTACGGGCGCGGCATGTTCGGCTCACGCACCCGTAGCACGACGTGGCTGACCATCATCAGCACGTAGCTCAGGGCAGCACCGAAGACAGCCATATTGAGGAGCAGGTCACCGTGTCCCGTCAACGACAGTGCGAATCCGATGATGCCCGGGACAACGAGTGCCAGCGTCGGGGCCTTGCGGGAGTTGGTCACCGACAGAACCGTCGGCAGATAGCCCGCGCGGGACAGCGCGAACAGCTGACGTGAATACGCGTAGATGATCGAGAAGAAGCTCGCGATGAGCCCGGCCAAACCGATGTAGTTGACCAACTTGGCGGCGGTTCCGTGGCCGAGCGCCTCGACGAGCGGATTACCTGAATCCGATATCTGTTCCGCACCGCCGACGCCGGTGGTCAGCACCAGCGCTATCGCGCAGGTCACCAGCAGCACACCGATTGCCGCGATGATCCCGCGCGGCACATTGCGTTCCGGGTTGGCCGTCTCCTCGGCCGCAAGCGGAACGCCCTCGACAGCGAGGAAAAACCAGATCGCAAACGGAATGGCGGCCCAAATTCCCAGGTAGCCATGCGGCAGGATGCTCGAGGCCCCCGCGGCACCTTCGTCCACCGCGATGTTGGTCAGATTGTGGATGTCGAAATGGCCTGCCGCGGCGACCGCGAAGATCAGCAGGCCCACCAATGCAATCGCGGTGATGACGAACATCACCTTCAGTGCCTCACCGACGCCCGACAGATGAATGCCGATGAACACGGCGTAAGCCGCCAGGTAGACCCACCACCCGTTGGTGATGCCGAACAGACCCAGCGACTGGACGTATGCACCGATGAAGGTGGCGATGGCCGCCGGGGCGATCGAGTACTCGATGAGAATTGCTGTACCCGTGGCAAATCCACCCCACCGGCCGAGCGCGCGGCGCGCGAAGGTGTAGCCGCCCCCCGCCGTCGGCAGTGCCGAAGACAGCTCCGCCATCCCCAGCACGAGTGCCAGGTACATGCCGGCGATCACTACGGTGGCGATCGCCAGTCCGCCGAACCCGCCTTGGCCCAAACCGAAGTTCCAGCCCGAATAGTCGCCGGACACCACATAACTCACCCCGAGGCCGGCCAGCAGCACCCAGCCCGCGCTCCCCGATCTGAGTTGGCGCTTACGCAGATAGTCCGCGCTCTCGAGGTGCTCCTCGATGAGGCCATGCTTGGTGGTCGCCATATATCGTTCCTTGCTCTCCGCAGATCAACACAGTGGGATGACGTCGCTTTCGGGTGATATCGCCGATGGCGACGGTCAGAAGAATCCCTGCGGCGTGGAGCTGTAGGACACCAGCAGGTTCTTGGTCTGCTGGTAGTGGTCGAGCATCATCTTGTGGTTCTCGCGGCCGATACCGGACCGCTTGTATCCGCCGAAGGCGGCGTGCGCGGGGTACTGGTGGTAACAGTTGGTCCACACGCGGCCCGCCTTGATGTCACGCCCGGCGCGGTAGGCGATGTTGCCGTCGCGGCTCCACACTCCCGCACCCAGCCCGTAGGGGGTGTCGTTGGCAATAGCGATGGCATCGTCATAGTCGGCAAACGAGGTCACTGCCAGCACCGGCCCGAAGATCTCCTCCTGGAAGATCCGCATCGAGTTGCTCCCGGCGAAGACCGTCGGCGCAACGTAGTACCCACCCGACAGGTCGCCACCGAGTTCGGCGCGCTCGCCGCCGGTAACCAGCCGTGCCCCTTCGGATTTGCCGATGTCGATATAGGACAGGATCTTCTCGAGCTGCTCATGGGAGGCCTGCGCCCCCATCATGGTCTCGGTATCCAGCGGGTCGCCCTGGCGGATGGCCTTGGTGCGGATGGCCGCCAGTTCCAGGAATTCATCGAAGATATCGGCCTGGATCAGGCTGCGCGAAGGACAGGTGCACACCTCACCCTGGTTGAACGCGAACATCGTGAACCCTTCCAGGGCCTTGTCCTGGAAATCGTCACCGGCAGCCATCACGTCGGAGAAGAAGAGGTTGGGGCTCTTGCCACCGAGCTCCAGCGTCACCGGAATCAGGTTTTGACTGGCGTACTGCATGATCAACCGGCCCGTGCTGGTCTCGCCGGTGAACGCGATCTTCGCGATCCGGCTGCTGGAGGCCAACGGCTTGCCCGCCTCTACTCCGAACCCGTTGACGATGTTCACCACACCCGGCGGCAGGAGGTCGCCGATGAGCGAGAACAAGTACAGGATCGACGCCGGGGTTTGTTCGGCGGGCTTGAGTACCACCGTGTTCCCGGCGGCGATGGCCGGGGCCAGTTTCCAGCTCGCCATCAACAGCGGGAAGTTCCACGGGATGATCTGCCCGACCACACCGAGCGGCTCGTGGAAGTGATAGGCCACGGTGTCCTCGTCGATCTGCGAGAGCGAGCCCTCTTGTGCCCGAAGGACACCGGCGAAGTAGCGGAAATGATCGACGGCCAGCGGGATATCAGCGTTCAGCGTCTCGCGGATGGGCTTGCCGTTGTCCCACGACTCCGCGACAGCAATGGACTCCAGGTTCGATTCCATCTGGTCGGCGATCCGGTTGAGGATGAGCGCCCGATCGGCCGGTGAAGTCTTGGCCCAGCCGCCCGCAGCGGCGTGTGCGGCATCGAGTGCCTTCTCGACATCGGCTTCGCCGGAGCGTGGGATCTCGCAGAACACCTCCCCCGTCACCGGGGTGCGGTTCTCGAAATATCGCCCCTCTTTTGGGGGAACCCATTGCCCGCCAATGAAATTCTCGTAGCGGGACGCGAAAGTCATCAGCGATCCCTGCGCACCCGGGCGGGCGTAAACAGTCACGGTGGTCTCCTACCTTCAAGACAGCAAATGTGTCGGTAATCACTGAAGATAGGTTTTGGCCCGTTGCAGCACGGTTGCAACTTTCCCTGCGGCGGCAGCGCTCAGGCGAGATCGGAATCCAGCGCGATGAGATGGCCACGGGCCTCAGACTGGATGAACGCGCCCGCACCGTCATAGTCGTGCAGCGCCTGCCATCCCTCACGGTCATCGCGTGCCTCGGGAAGATCAAGCCAGCGGCGCAGCAGGTGCAGATCGCCGTCGGCAAGTACGGCGCCACGAAGACTCGCACTCAACTCCAGGCGCAGTCTCCCGATGGCCGGTGCCGCGGACCGCGGCAACAGCTGGCCCGCATAGCAGTCGACGGCCCTGGCGATGTGCCCGGCGCGAAGCGCGGCGAAGACATCACCCATATCGCTTTCGACATGGGTGAGCAGCCGGTAGGGACGGGACACGATCAACTCATCTCCCACGATGCGGCGCAGTCGTGACATTTCCGCGCGGATCGTGACGACGTCGAGATCGTTTTCGTCAAGCAGCATCGCCAGATGGTCGGCGCTCAATCCCTCGGGGTGACGCAGCAAGAGCGCCATGATCTCGGCATGGCGACCGGACAGCCGGTGTGTGCGCATCCCATCCTGCCCATCACCGGTGTGCAGAAGCGGGCGGTCGGCGCCGAGCAAGGTCAGTCGCGGTTCGCTACCGTTCGCCAGCCGCCCCGATCGAGGGTAGTTCAGGGCGATGAAATGTTCGACGGCAACCGCCGTCGCGCGCACCAATGCCAGGGTCTGCGCCGAAGTAACCGCCGAACCGCCGGTGAGATCGATACTTCCCAGGGGGGCTCCGGTCACCGGGTCATGGATCGGAACCGCGGTACACGACCACGGCCGGACCAGCCTGCAGAAGTGCTCGCTGCCCCGGATCTGCACCTCACGATCCAGCGCAAGCGCGGTACCCGGGGCATTCGTGCCTACGGCCCGCTCGCTCCAGTCGGCACCGGGCACGAAGTTCATGGTGGCCGCCTTGCGCCCGGCGCCGGGGTCACCTTCCACCCAGAGCAGCGCGCCGTCGGCAGCGGTGACCCCCACAAGCACACCCGAGTCGGTGGCGTGGTCCACCAGCAGCCGGCGGATGACCGGTAGCGCCCCGGCGAGCGGATGGCTGCTGCGCAGTTCGGTCAGGCGCGTCGCGGCGGCCGCTTCGCCAGGCCCGCGGTCGGGATCGACCCCGGTGGCCAGGCTCCGCTGCCAGCTGTCGGTCACGAGCCGTGGCAGAGGTATCGACTCGAGATACGAACCGTCTACCTGGCCCGCCACGAAGAGATCGTGCGCGTCACGTACGGAAGCCAACGATGCGCGGACAGCCCCGCGGCGCGTTGCACTTCTCGCAGTCGCCACGGTCTCCAAGCTCTCTGCCCTGGCCATAATCGCAGGCACGGTCGATATTCACACGATACTTCGACATCGCCGCCGGGAAGGGAAACTGGGTGAGATAGCCGGCCAACCGGGTCACAGAGGCGACGGCCCGGCATGCCGGTTACGCCGTTGACTGCCCCGTGTACTTCACGACCAGCCCGCGCAGCGCGTCCATCGCGTCGACAGCACGCTGCTTGTCGACCGCCTGAATGGCCATCATCGGCTCGTACTCGTAGTCATCCAGGTCCAGCCGCGCCCATTGCGCACCGGCCGGAAATGAGACGCCGACCACCTCTGGCCACGGAATGATCTTGGGGCCCAACACATTGCGCACCTCGATGCCCGCCGAACCGGCGCGTACCCGAGGTCGGGCGAACATGAGCACCACGCCCGCGATGACGCAGCCCACCAGAGCGATTCCAACCTGGTCGGAGGTCTTGAAGATCACCCCGCTATTGGGCGAGATCTTCAGCAGGAGGCCCACCGCGACATGGGCGGCCGCGATGACAAAGGCAGCCGCGTATACGAAATACGGCGACAGGTGGGGTTTCAGGACGAGCTCCCATTCACGGTCGCCCGGCGATTTGGTCACGCCTCAGTCCAGGGCTGACGGAGCCGGCGTAGCGTCAGCGCGGTATCCAGTGCGGCGGCGGCCGCCTGGGCACCTTTGTCCTCAGACGACCCCGGCAGGCCGGCACGGTCGAGGGCCTGCTGCTCGTCGTTTACGGTCAACACCCCGTTGGTAACCGGCGTGCTGGTATCCAGGGAAACACGGGTCAGCCCGGTGGTCACCGCATCGCAGACATAAGTGAAATGCGGTGTCTGGCCTTGGATCACAACCCCGAGCGCGACAACGGCGTCATGGGTACGGGCCAGGGCCTGCGCCACCACCGGTATCTCGATGGCGCCTAGTACCCGCACCACTGTCGGACGGTCGATACCCGCATCTGCCGTGACACGCTTAGCGCCCTCCAGGAGCGCGGTGCAGATTTGGTCATGCCATGTGCTGGCAACGATCGCCACGCTAAGCCCCGATGCGTCACCAACTTTCAGTGACGGGATGCCATCGCCGCCGCTCACGCGCCGTCTGCCTCGGGGTGATCGTCCAGATCAGCCAGATCGTGCCCCATCCGGTCCCGCTTGGTACGCAGGTATCGAATGTTCTCCGAGTTGGCACGCACCGGCAGCGGCACCCGCTCGATGATGTGCAGCCCATACCCGTCCAACCCCACACGCTTGGCGGGGTTGTTGGTCAGCAGCCGCATGGACTTCACACCCAAGTCGACCAAAATCTGCGCACCCAAACCATAGTCGCGCGCGTCGGCGGGCAGGCCGAGACTGAGGTTCGCATCTACAGTGTCCTCACCAGCATCCTGCAGCTGGTAGGCCTGCAGCTTGTGCATCAGTCCGATACCTCGCCCCTCGTGGCCGCGCATGTACAGCACGATGCCACGCCCCTCCTTGGCCACCATCTCCATCGCGGCGTCTAGCTGCGGACCGCAATCGCAACGGCGCGAACCGAATACATCGCCGGTCAGGCATTCGGAGTGCACCCGCACCAGCACATCGTTTCCGTCGCCGTCGGGTCCGGAGATGTCTCCCAGCACCAGCGCCACGTGCTCGACGTCGTCGTAGATACTCGTGTAACCCACCGCCCGAAACTCGCCGTGCTGGGTGGGGATCCGCGCCTCGGCGATCCGCTCCACATGCTTCTCGTGCTTGCGGCGCCATTCGATCAGGTCCGCGATCGAGACCAGGGCGAGGTTGTGCTCGTCGGCGAAGACCCGCAATTCCTCGGTCTGCGCCATCGCACCCTCGTCCTTCTGGCTGACGATCTCGCAGATCACCGCGGCAGGCCGCAGCCCGGCCAGCTTGGCCAGGTCGACCGACGCCTCTGTGTGGCCGGGGCGCCGCAGCACCCCACCTTCCTTGGCGCGCAACGGAACAACGTGTCCTGGCTTGGTGAAGTCATCGGGGGCGCTCGCCGCGTCGGCCAAGAGCCGCATCGTCGCCGCGCGGTCGGAAGCCGAAATCCCAGTCCCAATACCGTTCTTCGCATCGACGGTGACCGTGTACGCGGTGCCGTGCTTGTCCTGATTCACCGCGTATTGGGGAAGCAGCCCAAGCCGGTCACAATCCTCCCCGGCCAGCGGCACACAGAGGTACCCCGACGTGTACCGCACCATAAACGCCACCAATTCCGGGGTGGCCTTCTCTGCGGCGAATATCAGATCGCCTTCGTTCTCCCGATCCTCATCGTCGACGACGACGATGGCCTTACCGGCGGCGATATCGGCGACAGCGCGTTCGATGCTGTCCAACCTGGTCATGGGGACCACTCTCGTTAGGGGCGTGTGGGCAACTCAATTATGAACCACCGGGAATTCAATGATTCGCGCGCTGCTCACTCAGCGGAATCAGGAGCTAAGAACGGTGCTCGAGCAGGCGTTCGACGTACTTGGCGATGACATCCACCTCGAGATTCACCGTCGTCCCCACCGCCGCCGATCCGAGCGTCGTCAACCCCAGCGTGGTGGGAATGAGCGATACCTCGAACCAGTCCGGCCCCAGCCCGGACACGGTCAGCGACACCCCGTCCACGGTGATCGAGCCCTTGTGGACCACATAGCGGGCCACGGCCTCCGGCAAGGAGACGCGCACCACTTCCCAGTTCTCTGACGGTGTACGGGTGAGCACCTCTCCGGTGCCGTCCACGTGTCCCTGCACGATGTGCCCGCCGAGCCGGCTGTTGACGGCGGCGGCCCGCTCCAGATTGACCTTGGTGCCGGTCACAATCTTGTCCAGGCTCGACCGCGACAGCGTCTCACCCATGACATCGGTGGTGAAGACGCCACCGTCGCGCACATCGACCACCGTGAGGCAGACCCCGTTCACGGCGATCGAGTCGCCATGTTTCGCATCCTCGACGACAAGCGGGCCGAGCACGGTGAGACGGGCAGAGTCGCCAAGATCCTCTCTACCCAGGATCTCGCCAAGCTCCTCAACGATTCCAGTGAACATGCAACAAGAGTAGGGCGCGTACCGCTGCGTTAGGCGTGCGTCCCCGCCTGAGCGCAGGCCATCTGGACGTTGTGCGCATCGGTGTTCAGGTCGTTCGCCTTGCCGTTCACACCATCGACCGAGGCGCGAACACCCATGAGAATCATCAGCTTGTTCGCGTTTGTCGCCCATGAGCGCATCGGATCGGCGATCGCCGGATCCAGCTCCGGGGTGTTCGCCGCCTCATTGGCGAAGGATGCCGCCTCACGGAGAGCGGTCCGGCCCGTGCCATTGCTCGAGTTCACGTAGACATCGCTGTAGTTGCCTTCCATGCCGGCCAGGTTCTCCGCGAAGTCGGAATAGTTGGTCGCCGCGTAGTCGAGTGCCGTCGCGAACTTCGCGCACGCCTCAATGGCTGCCGGGGCCGCGCTATCGGAGGCCGGGGCGGGTGCGGACACCACGGCGGGGCCGGGCGCCTGAGCGGCCTGCTGAGCCGGCTGTTCCGTTTGATCTTGGCCATCTGGCTCGGCATATGCCACGGGAAGTGTTGCCAACCCCATGCCGATCGCCAGCAGCGACGGCACCGCCGCCTTCCGACAGAGATGTAATGGCCTCATCGATTCCTCTCCAGATTCTCCGGTGCTGTTCGGCCGTGACCGTACCGGTAATTCCATGCGGAGTCGCGTTATCACAGCACCAATACCTGATAGTGAGTTGCGGAATTGTCACGAGTCTGAACGACCGTTGAACAACTGGAATACGAAGGGAAATTCGACTGACCGTTGAAAAGTGTGCTGGATACCCCTACTGGGTAGCCCCAAACGGTCGGGCTCAGGCGGCAGCGACACCAGTGGTTTTCGTCACAATCGCCGAGGCAGAAGGCTTTTCGCGTTTCAAATCATCGCGGTTGGAACGGTGTGTACCGACGTACGAAATGGATAGACATTGGGCGATAACTGTTGTCCGTCCATTCACCCTTTGGAAACACAGCACCCCCAACATTCGTCGGGACAGCTTCCTCACAGAAGTCACACGGACATCACCAACAATTGAGAGGCGCTACCGCACCATGCTGAAAAGTCTTGTCACTCTGACTGCAGTCTGCGCGCTTGCTGCTTCGGCGCCCCTTGCCTTAGCCGAACCCGGTGATGATCCGGCCCCAGTCCAGCCGGTGGCCGACGCACCGCCGCCCCCTCCTGGCGACACCGGCGCGATGCCGTCGGCAGAGCCGGGTACCTTGCCCACTCCGGACGGCTGGATCCTCGCTGTCGCCGCTAAGGACGAGAGCCTGCTACCGGTGGCCCCACTGACCACCGCGCTGTCCTCGCGCGAGTACATCGTCGGTGGCACGTTCATCGGTGGGGTGAAGGGTTCGGGTAAGACCAAGCTGGCCGGTGGAACGCTGGAGGCCGGGTACCAGATCGGCTGCGGTATCACCGGTGGCCCCGTGGAGCTCATGGGTGGTGTCAGCCTCTCCCCGTCGATCAGCATGGCGGGTGTCCCCAGTGCCAGCGCCGGCATCGTCGGCCAGATCAAGGTCGGCCTGAAGCCCGGTACGGTGACCATCGTTCCGGTCAACAAAAAGACCTTCGAGGGCACCACCACGCGCACCACCATCACCGGTTTCCGTATCAAGATCGACGGCTGCGTCGGTCAGTCCTTCATCCGGTCGTACGCAACCTTCACCAGCTCCACGGAAAACACCGATGACGTGGTCACCTACATGGGTATCACCAAGGCCGTCTGACGTCGATGCCCCACACGCTTACAGCCACCCCAATGCAAAAGACCACGAGAGGCCTCACTCCCATGTTCAAGAGTCTCGTCACCCTGACCGCGGCATGCGCACTCGCCGCGTCGGCGCCGCTCGCCCTGGCGGACCCAGACGACCCACCGCCCGTGCAGCCGGTGGCCGACGCCCCGCCACCCGCGGATGGCCCACCTCCCGACAATGGCGTGGTGGGCTCCGAGGACCCGGGCATCGTCAAGACCCCCGACGGCTGGGTACTCACCGTGGGTGCCAAGGATGAGACGCAGTTGCCCATCCCGCCGCTGACCACTGCCACCTCGTCCCGTGAATACCTCGCCGGTGGCACGTTCACCGGCTCAGCCAAGGGCGGCGGCAACACCAAGCTGTCCGGCGGCACTCTGGAAGCCGGCTACCAGATTGGTTGCGGCATCAGCCTGAACACCGTCAAGCTGAATGGCTCAATCGGCCTCAGCGCCGGCCTGGGTACGGCCGGTATCACCAGCGTCGGTATGCCCATTCAGGGCCAGATCGAGGTGCACCCCCAGCCCGGTGAGGTCATCAACGTCTCGGTCGACAAGAAGAAGTACAAGGGCAGCGAAGTGCGCATCACTCTCAAGGACGTGCACATCAAGATCGACGGTTGCATCGGGCAGTCGTTCCTGCGCTCGTACGCCGTGCTGACCAGCTCATCGAAGGACAACGACGATATCGTCGCCTACTACGGCGTCACGAAGACCGTCTAGCTAGACCGTCCGAACCACCTTCAGTACAGAGGAGAGACGCAGCCATGAGGAACCCCGATCGTCCGTCCATCGCGAAGATCGGGGTGGCTGCGGTTCTTGCCGCCAGTGCGCTGCTCGCGTCGGCGGCCACCGCCGGCGGCGATCCCGGGGAACCAGACCCGGCTCCGGCGCCCGCGGCCGCACCTCCCCCTCCGGGTCTTCCCGGTCCGCCGGAACCACCGCCCGCATCCCAGATCGGCAACCCACTCGCGCTATCCGGAACCGAACAAGGCCCCGGCGGCATACCCAACAATCTCGCTATTGTGGGTAATCCCAACCTGATTGGCCAGAACCCGGCACCGGCGGCCCCGGGCGTCGAGGCTCCTGTCGTCACTCCGAACACCAGGGCGCTGAACAACCAGTACCTGCTGCCGCAGAATCTGAAGCCTGCGGAGCCCGGCAAGGGCGAGATCTATGGGGTGAACCCCGGCGAAGAGAACGCTGACATCTCGGGGGGCGACTACCTGGGGCGGCTCGTGCGCGGCGTTCAGGACGGCCAATGGCGAGGCGGCATCGTAGGGCGAGGAACCAAGGAATCGCTCAACCAGCCGTTGCCCGGTACCGCCCCACCTCCCGGCACACGGATCCCCGGCCTGGGTGATGACTCGCAGGGACCGGCCCCGGATCAGTGGCACTGGACCCCGCCCGAGGCACCCGAGGGCGCCGCTCCCGCACCCGGTGCGCCCCCGGCACCGGCGGTGCCGCCCGTACCGGCGCCTCCCGCCTAACCCTAACTATCGACGAAGCACCTTGCGCGCCAAATAGTTTCCCAAGAACTGTGCTGCCTGTACTAGCGCGATGATGACGACGGTCAACACGATTGTCACCTGCCAGTTGAAGCGCTGATACCCCTGCACGATCGCAAAGTCGCCAAGTCCGCCGCCGACCAACCCTGCCATCGGCAAGAACCGCGACACGATCGGCGACGGTACGCACCACGTCCATCTCGTGGGTGATCACCACGATGGTCACCCCGAACTCGTCGTTGACCGCGCGCAGCAGCTGCAATACGTCGCCGGTGGTTTCGGGATCCAGAGCACTGGTCGCCTCGTCGGCCAACAGGATCGACGGTGACGTCGCGAGCGCCCGCGCGATGCCGACACGTTGCTTCTGCCCACCGGAGAGCTGATCCGGATAACTCTTGGCCTTATCACCCAGTCCCGCGAACTCCAGCAGTTCGGCGACCCGCGCGTTGCGCTTCTCGGCGGTCCATCCGGCCACCCGCAGCGGATACGCGATGTTTCCCGCGACGGTTCGGGGACCGGAAGAGATTGAACTGCTGAAAGATCATGCCGATATCGGTGCGCAGACGCCGCAGTTCACGCTCCCCCAACGCGCTCACCTCGGCTCCGTCCACGACGACGCGACCAGAGCTGGGTCGCTCGAGCCCGTTAATGAGACGTACCAGCGTGCTCTTGCCGGCCCCCGAGTAACCGATCATGGCGAACACGTCACCCGCGTCGATATCGAGCGACACATCGTCGACGGCGGTCACGGTCTTCTTGCCCACCCGAAAGGTCTTGCTGATGTGCTCGAATCGGATGAGCGGTGTCGCGCCGGTCATTTCCGTCGTCATTTTTCGCTGCGGATCTGCTGCTCGATCCTCGCCAGGATCGACGCGCAGTCCGCGCCACTCTTTGCCACCGTCAATTGAGTTCCCTTGCTCTCCTTGGCATATGCCTCGGTGACGGCCGGGGAATAGAACACCTCGACAAGTTTCTGGTATGTCGGGGTGTCGTTCTCTTCGGCGCGCGCGACGATGACGTTGATGTACGGCTCGGCGCCCGGACTCGCCGGATCGTCAGCGTAGAGCGCGCTCTTGGGATCAATGTTCGACTGCGCCAGATAGGTGTTGTTGATGACGGCTCCGTCGATCGACTTGAGCGACAGCGCCGTCTGCGCCGCGTCCACTAGCGTCACGGTGCCCCCTGGAAGCGCCCTTGTCGATATCGGCGGCACTCGGCGTCGCCCGGCCGCCCTTGAGAGTGATGAGCCCAGAGGCCTTCAGCACGAACAGGGCGCGTGCCTGATTAGGCGGATCGTTAGGGATGGCGATCTGCCCATCTTGTGGAATTTCAGCGAGGGTCTTGTGCTTCTTGCGAATAGAGACCGAGCGGCACGATGTAGGTGGCGCCGACCGGAGTAAGTGTTGCGTTATCG
>NZ_MAEV01000013.1:0-231396 GCF_002013385.1 Mycobacterium sp. D16R24
TCTCTGTCAGGCTGTGATGAGACACTCGGACTTCCCCGAGTTCACTGTTTTTCGAGGGCGAGACTGGAGTTACCCGACCCATGGACAGCCCGAAGCCGGTAGGTGGCGAGCAGCCGGTTGATCCGGCGCCCCGGCCGACCCGGCGGACGTTTACCGCGCAGTACCGCGACCGGATCCTCGATGAGTACCTCGCCGCCCCGCACGGCGAGAAGGGCGCGGTGTTACGCCGTGAGGGCCTCTACCAGTCCCAGATGCGGGAATGGGCTCAAGCCAGGGAAACGGCCGGCGCGACCCGCAAGTCCCGAAACGCATTGTCTGCCAACGTCACCAATGAATCGGTAGCGGCCCGTGAGGTGGCTCGACTCACCCGCGAGAACGCCCGCCTGAGCAAGCAGCTCACGCAGACGGAGGCCGCGCTGGAGATCATGGGAAAACTGCACGGTCTCTTGGAGTCGATCTCCAAGGGGCCGGGCACACCGCCGCGACTGAGCAAGCCATGACCGTCGCCTACGACGACCTGCGGGCCGCCGGGGCACCCGTGCGCCGCGCCTGTGCCCTGATCGGGCGCGCCCGCGCCACCCATTACCGGCACCGCACACCGCCCGTTGAGGGCCCCGCCAGGCCGCATAGGGCACCGGAGAACGGTCAGTCGCTCACCGACACTGAACGCGCGAAGGTGCTCGCCCTGATCAATACCCCGAAGTACGCCGACCTGGCGATCTGCCAGATCTGGGCGCGTGAACTCGACGAAGGGAACTACCTGTGCTCGACATCGAGCATGTACCGCATCGCCCAAGCCGCAGGCCAAAGCAGGGAACGGCGACGCCAGGCCACGCACCCGGCGAAGGTCAAACCCGAACTGCTCGCCGATGGCCCCTCCCAAGTCTGGACCTGGGACATCACCAAACTTCGTGGCCCGGCCAAGGGCGTCTGGTACCACTTGTACGTCATCATCGACATCTTCTCCCGCTACAACCCGGCATGGCTGCTGTCGGCCACCGAAAGCGCTGAGGAGGCAGAGGAATTCATCGAAGAGGCCGTCTCCCGCAACGGCGCGGTCCCGCACACGATCCACGCCGACCGCGGCACGTCGATGACCTCGGGATCGGTGTCGGAGCTGCTCGCCCACCTCGGTGTCACCCGATCGCACTCCCGCCCGCGAACATCCAACGACAACCCCTACAGCGAGGCCCAGTTTAAGACCCTGAAATACGTCCACGACTTCCCCAAATCGTTTGCCTCCCTTGGTGATGCGCACATATACCTGGACGGGTTCTTCAACGAGTACAACCACGTCCACCGCCACTCCGGCATCGGGTGGCACACCCCGGCATCGGTGCACTTCGGCACCGCCGACGCTATCGACGAGGCCCGCCACATCACCCTGACCGCCGCCTACCACGCCAACCCCGCCCGATTCGGCCGCCGACCCACCCCACCGAAAAGGAAGACGACCGTCTACATCAACGAACCCGAAACACAAATCAACTGATCAGCACTGTCTCATTTGACTTGACAAATTCCGATGTCACCGTGCTGCAACGCATCACGCAAAGCCTCCAGCCACCGGTACTCGAAAGACATCTTCTTGAGATCGTCGAAGAGTGTTTTGACCTCCTCCACCTGCGAGCGGTCGAGGCTGAGGGTTCGTCGGGCGCTACGGATCGTCTGATACTCGTGGATCTGTAGCGCGGCGGTGAAAGAGATAAGCGCTGAGCGGATTCTGCGCCGCCGTTCGTCCATGGCGTCCTGGTCGGATAGTGTTACGCGTTGGCTCTGGAGCTCACCAAGAACGCCGACCAGAACGTCGCACAATCGGTCGCTTTCGTCGGAGATGTGTTGCAGCAGCTCGCTGTCAATCATCCGCCGAAGCCGTTCGTACGCATCGCGATAGCGTGTGTTTTCTTCATTGGTGAGCGAACACAATCGCTCGAAGATGGGTGCGTCGGATCGGCTTGGGTCGCGATGCAACAGAATCGCTCCGTATGGATCGGCTGCCGCTTCTGTATCCTCGGCGTCCATCTCGGCCGTCCGCCTTCCAAGTACGTCCAGGGACTCCTTGAGATCAGCGGCAACGGCGGCAAACCGCTGCTGGATCTCATCCGACGATGGCAGGCCCCCGGTCAGCCAGCCCTTCCGCTCCGACAGGACATCGCGCAAAGCATCTTCCATAAGCCGCTGAGCGGAATCCCTCGTGTAACGATCCCGGACGTCTGGTGTGTCTGCCCAGTCCATAGTCATGGTTGTCGATGTTTTCGCCAGCGCATTGAGCGCCTCGAAAATGACTAGAGCAGAAGGGTTTACACCGGTAACGCTCGACAGCGTGAGGTGCTGCCATGCCTCCAGGGCGTTGTCGGCGAAATCTGTCGCACTCTCGCCCTCGATGTCGTCCAGTGAAGAGGCGAACGCCTCCAATCGGTCGATCCACTCCCCCACGTTCTCCACTTCGCCGTGCTCGTCGTCCGCCACTTCGGTGCCTTTCTTCGGCTGTCACATCAGGTGTAACGCACCACACCGACAATCAGGTTTTCGTCGCCCTATCTATCCGGTGGACGAATCTGTGCACGGCCCCGGCCGCCTCCTCTGCCGTCGCAGCAAGTTCAAGGTGATCCAGCCCTTCCAACGCTCCCGAGTAGATCGGCGGCCAGTGCGGCAGCGCGGTCACATTCGGCGGCCATGGATGCTGAGCACGCGCTTCGAACACCGCGACGCACGCGCGGCGCGTTGACGAAAGATCGGTGTCGGGCAGCAGCCCTTCCAGAAGCTGCGAGTCCACCAAATCGTGAGCGCGATCGTTGACCCTGGGCGCTTCAAACACCGCGGTGACCGCATGGAGCTTCTGCGCGACCTGCCACGGAATGGTCATACACGGCACGGAAACCGCCACGGGGACCCCGACAAGGCCCAGGGCATCCGAAGTGAGAGTGTCGAACTGGTCGGCATTGCCGGCTTCGACGGTGGAGACCTCGATCGGAACAGATGCGAAAGGCTTGCCGCGGTAGTTCACCTTGGCGGTGAATCGTCGCGGCTTCACGGGCATGCCCGGAACGTCGATCTCCTCGGGGACGGTGAAGATCGCGGTGAACCCCTCCCACCCCGTCTCGCCCGCCTCGGCCAGCTGCTCATGGACTTCTTCGATATCGCGACGTGCAACGGTGTCGAAGTCTTTGGACGTTCGCGAATCAGGGATCCCCCGACGCAGTTCGAGCGACGATCCGCCTTTGACCAACAGCAGCGGAGCGCCGTTGTCGTCGATGAGCATGGCTGCGAACTGTGCGACGACGATCATCGCGACGTGGCGCTGCAATCGGCCGAACACCACACCCTGCCGTTGCGCTGCTTGCGCGAGCCGATCCCGCAATGAACGCGGGTTCGTCGGCGGCGACGAATAGGGCTGGTTCATGCCGACGCCCTCTTCGTTCGAGCCCGGCCACGGGCGGGTGCATCGACGGCGGCGCGCAGCTCAGCCGCCGGCCCACGACGAAGGGTCCCCTCTACTTCGGCCCGCTCGATCGCCGTCCGAAGCTGATAGGGATCAGTCCCCGTGTCCAGGCAGTCTTTGATGGTGCGCGCAACCGTTGTCACAGGTATGCCGTCGACCGACGTGATGTCGGTTGCCCGCAGGTCGCGGCGGTGAAGCCGGTACAACTCACCCCCGGCCGCGCGTGGATGGTTGTCTCGCGGGACCGTGAGATGGATGCGCGACGGGTTGACGTCGGCAAGATCGTGAAGCGCCAGGGCCGACTCATGCGAAACAACACCACGCCCCAAAGCCCACGCCACTGCGGCTGCGAGATCGTCGTGCTCACCACGCGGCAGAATGGGCACCCGGTACACACCACGACCGGCACGCTCAAGACGTCCGCGTGCCGTCAGGAGACGAAGCTGCACGGGGTCCACACCGATATCCCGCGCGTCCCGAGTCGTGACGTAGCCATGTTGCTCGGCGGCAAGTTCAACAAGCCGATCCCAGATCGCCATGTGCGCAATCGTATCAAATAGATACCTTTCTGCACACAATACCGACAGCGGACGGTACTCGTATGCAGTCGCCTACCTGGCAGTTTGAACCCCCGCCTCGACGCGGTTCCCGGTCCCACAGCGACCTGGTGTCACAGATGTTAAGCGTTTTGCGACAGGCCGCGTCGGTGCGTGAAAACCCAAGTGGGGCTGTCATATAACCGTGTGACATTAGGCGGCATGACCAAGAACGTCGCTTATGCAAGAGTGAGCGCCAGCAAACAGAAGACCGAACAGCAGGTCGCCGCGCTCCAGGCGGCGGGCTGCGCACCGATCTTCACCGAGACCATGAGCGGGTAAGCGCAACGACCGGCCTCAGCTCGCCGCCGCACTGACCGAGCTCAAACCCGGCGACACCCTCACCGTCTGGAAGCTCGACCGGTTCGGGCGTGACGCCCTCCAGATGCTCGCCACGATCAAGGACTTGCACGACCGGGGCATCGTCGTCCGCTCGCAGACCGATGGCTTGGACTCCAGCACCGACTGCGGGCGAATGGTGATGGGCATCCTGGCCCACGTCGCCGATTACGAGCTGGGCCTGAAACATGAACGGGCCGAGGCCAAGCGCAAGCTGACCCGCCAGCGCGGCGGCTCACTCGGCGGCGCGAAGCCCAAGCTCGATCCCGAGCAGGTCGCGGCTGTGCGCCGCGCCCACGCCAACGGTGAGACTGTCGCGTCACTAGCTCGGGCTCATAAGGTGTCCAGCATGACCGTGTACCGGATGTTGGAGGGTCGGCGATGAGCGCAAGCGGTAACCGCCAGCTCTGGACCGAGCCCGACATCATCGCTGTTGACGACCTCTACCGCAAGCACGGCCAGGATCGTTTACCGAATCGATGATGGGATGACGCGGTAGCCCAAGAAACAGCGGCAAAGACGAGCCCCAAAGCGACGAGCCGCCGGTATGTTCATCGTGACCCCTTGGTCAGGGGCCGTATGTGCCAGTCGGGCATGGGGCAAGGTGACCGGATGCGCGGCCGCGGGGGTGCGCCCGGGGTAGGAGAGTTATCCCGGAGGGAGGAGAGTTGTATGGACATCTTTCGGGTCCATCAGGAGCTGATCGACGACTACAAATCCTTCACCACCAGCGCCGTCGTGCCGCGGGACCCTCGGATCAAGCAATACGTCGACGACGAGCTCGCCGAAGGCAAGCAATGGCCTGAGCCGTGGCTCTCGCTGAACCCGACTTTCGCCGCCGGCGGCTCCATTGACGAACTGGTCGCCGACGACCTGCTGCACCCCGAGTGCGCCAGGATCTTCCGCCCTAAGGCAGACTTGGTGGACGCCGGCGACCGGCCGATCACCCTGCACCGCCACCAGCGAGAGGCCATCGAGACCGCGCGCTCCGGGAAGAGTTACGTGCTCACCACGGGCACTGGCTCCGGTAAGTCGCTGGCCTACATCGTCCCGATTGTCGACCGGGTGCTCCGCCAACAGTCGCGCCAGGCAGGAGTCAAGGCCATCATCGTCTACCCGATGAACGCCCTGGCGAACAGCCAGGTCGGTGAGCTCGAGAAGTTTCTGCGCTTCGGCTACGGCGAGGGGAACGAGCCGGTGACCTTTGCCCGTTACACCGGTCAGGAGCAAGGCGAGCGCCGCGAAGCTATCCTCCGCAACCCGCCCGACATCTTGCTCACCAACTACGTGATGCTCGAGTTGATGCTCACCCGGCCGGAAGAGCGGCGAAAGCTCGTCGACGCGGCGAAGGGCCTAGAGTTCCTGGTTCTCGATGAGCTGCACACCTACCGCGGCCGCCAAGGCGCGGACGTCGCCATGCTGGTTCGCCGGGTGCGAGATGCCTGCCAGTCGCCGGCTATGCAGTGTGTCGGCACCTCCGCGACGATGGCCAGCGCCGGGACCGACGCCGACCAGCGCCGGGTTGTTGCTGAAGTCGCGACGGGCCTGTTCGGCGCGGAGGTCACGGCTGACCGTGTTATCGGCGAGACACTTGACCATGCCACTACTGGCGATCCCGACGACATCGCGCAGTTGTCCCGAGAGGTTCAGGCGGGTGGAGCCGCAGGCGACTATGAGGGTCTGGCTGATTCGTCGCTGGCGTCCTGGATCGAGACAACGTTCGGGCTTGCGATCGAAGAGAATTCGGGCCGGGTGATCCGGCAGCGTCCGGCCAGAGTGCGGGATTCGGCAGCGCGCCTGGCGGACCTCACCGGGCGCACCGTGGATCAGTGCGCCCAAGCGATTCGCACCACACTGTTGGCCGGCTCAGCGGCTAGACACCCGGTCACAGGCAGACCGCTGTTCGCCTTCCGGTTGCACCAGTTCCTCTCGAAAGGCGACACGGTGTATGTGTCGCTGGAAAACGAGGCCCGGCGGCACATCACGTCGCAGTACCAGATCGCGGTGCCCGATCGGCCCGATCACATCCTGATACCGTTGGCCTTCTGCCGGGAGTGCGGTCAGGAGTATCTGGTGGTCGCGCGGTCCTCTGAGGCCTCGGATGTGATCTACCGCCCGCGGCGTGACCGCGACGCCAGCGGAGGAGACCAGGCCAACGGCTACCTCTATATCTCGACCGATCAGCCGTGGCCGGCGGACCCGCTCCCTGAGGGGCGCTTGCCCGACTCTTGGCTGGCTGACGGGCAAGTCGCCGAACGCCGCCGCCAATATCTGCCGCGCCGGGTCCGAGTCGACGTCGGCGGAACCGAGGTCACCGGCGCTGGCATCGACGCAGCGTTCGTCCCGGCTCCGTTCCGGTTCTGCCTACGCTGCAAGGTGTCCTACGAACAAGCTCGAGGAAGTGACTTCGCCAAGCTGGCGACCCTGGATGCTGAAGGCCGAAGTTCCGCGGTTTCTGTGCTCAGCACCTCGATAGTGCGCTCGCTGGACAAGATCCCACCCGGCGAACTCAGCGAGGAGTCACGCAAACTACTGACCTTCGTCGACAACCGTCAGGATGCGAGCTTGCAGGCCGGGCACTTCAATGATTTTGTCCAGATGGTTCAGCTGCGCGGAGCCGTCTACCGGGCATTGCAGAGCGGAAGCCTGCACCACGAGGACGTCGCGCAGCGAGCGGTCGAGAGCCTGGGCCTGCGATTCGAGGATTACGCCGCCAACCCCGAGGCGGTATACGGCGCCCGGTCGTCGGCTGAGCGCGCATTCAAGGAGTTCATCGAGTACCGCTTGTACTCCGACCTTCAACGCGGCTGGCGGGTCACGATGCCCAACTTGGAGCAGACCGGCTTGTTGGTCGTGGAGTACGAGTCGCTCCCCGAAATCGCGGCCGACACCGCACTGTGGGAGCCGGCCTATGAACCGCTGCGAAACGCCACCGCCATCCAGCGAAAAGAGTTGTGCCATATCATTCTTGACGAGTTCCGGCGCGATCTTGCGGTGGCGATCGACTGCCTGACCGACGACGGATTCGATCGTGTGAAGCGGCAGTCCGATCAGCACCTGCAAGGACTGTGGTCGATTCCCCCGCACGAGCCTCGGCCCCGGCCGGCGGTGGTGTCCACCGGGGCAGGCAAGCCGGGCGCCCTGCGGTCGATCGCCCGCCTGACCGGGCGGACCGCGCTGGGACGGTATATCCGCGAGTCCAGCGGGCTCACCCTCGGCGGCGAGCAGATGGACACCGCCGACTCCCAAAAGGTGATCGAAGATCTCCTCAAAGTTCTTGACCGCGCGGGCCTTCTGACAACCGTGGACGTCGAAGGCCTGTCGGGACCGAACTACCGGCTGAAGGCCTCGGCGGTGATCTGGAAGCGGGGTGACGGTGTCACCGGCGCACCCGATCCGCTGCGGAAGGGTTTCGACCCGGATCAGGGCACCCGGGTCAACCCCTTCTTCCTTGAGCTCTACCGCCACACCGCACCCGAACTCGTCGGCATGTACGCCCGCGAACACACCGCCCAGGTGACCGCTGCGGACCGCGAGGAACGTGAAAAGGCCTTCCGCAAAGGCGAATTGAAGGTGCTGTACTGCTCACCCACGATGGAGCTCGGTGTCGACATCGCGAGCCTGAACGCCGTCGCCCTGCGCAACGTCCCTCCGACGCCCGCCAACTACGCCCAACGCAGTGGACGTGCGGGCCGGTCGGGCCAACCCGCACTGGTCACCACCTACTGCGCAACCGGCAATTCGCATGACCAGTATTACTTCCGGCGGTCCGTCGACATGGTCGCCGGCTCAGTCGCCCCACCGCGCCTTGACCTCACCAATGAAGCCCTGCTTGCCTCCCACCTGCAGGCGCTCTGGCTGTCGGAGACCGGCGCCGATCTGCACTCGCGGATGCCCCAGCTGCTGGAACTCGAATCGCCCGGCATGCCATTGACCTCGAACCTCGACAAGACGCTGCGCAACCCTGATGCGATCCGGCGAGCAACCGAACGGGCCGCCACGGTGATCGCCCCGCTCATCGAGGATCTTCAACGTACGTCGTGGTGGCATGTGGACTGGCCCGCAACCGTCATCGCCGCTGCACCCGATGAGTTCGACCGGGCGTGCGAGCGGTGGCGCGAGCTGTACCAAGCTGCACTCGACGATCAGGCCGAGCAAAACCGGATCGTGCTGGACGGCTCGGTGAGGAAGCAGGCGCGGACTGCGGCCGAGGGGCGCCGACGTGAGGCCGAGGGTCAGCTTCGTCTGCTGCGCAACGAGGACACCGACCGCACCCACTCCGATTTCTACACCTACCGCTACTTCGCCAGCGAGGGATTCCTGCCCGGGTACAGCTTTCCCCGGTTGCCGCTGGCCGCCTACATTCCGGGCGTGCGGCCGACGATCGGCAACCGAGCGGGCGGCGACTACCTGCAACGCCCGCGTTTCCTGGCGATCAGCGAATTCGGGCCTGGCGCAATCATTTACCACGAAGGCGCCCGCTACGAGATTAAGCGCATCCAAGTTCCGATGAATTCGGGCGGCATCGGCACGGTCGACACCCAGGATGCCTACCGCTGTCAGTCGTGCGGCTATCACCACGTGCGCCGCCCCGGACTCGACGTGTGCGAGAACTGCGCGGCGCCGCTGAGCGCGCCGCAGTACGGGCTGATGCGCATGCAGACGGTGTTCGCCCGCCGCCGCGAACGCATCTCCAGCGACGAGGAAGAACGCCGCAGAGCGGGTTTCGAGTTGCACACCTCCTACCGGTTCAGCGAGCACGGTCCTCGCCTGGGGCGCTCCGACGCCGCGGTCGGGGATAGTGAGGGCGGGCTGATGACCGTCAGCTACGGCGACACTGCGACGGTGCGCGTCACCAATGTGGGCCGCCGGCGACGCAAGCATCCGGCAGACCTCGGCTACTGGCTCGACACCGTCAAGGGCAACTGGCTCTCGGAGCGGGACGCCGAAGACGCCACGCCCCAGGATGAATCGCTGGACGACGCCGCCGACGTCCCCACCAAGCAGAAGGTGATCCCCTACGTCGAGGACACCCGCAACATCCTCGTGGTCCGACTCGACACGCCCGTCGCCGAGGAGGTGTCCACCAGCCTGCGCTACGCGCTGGAACGCGGTATCGAAGCGGAGTTCCAGCTGGAGGACTCCGAACTGTCCAGCGAAGCGCTTCCCGACAACGACGGACGCGGCCGAATGCTGTTCACCGAGTCGGCCGAGGGCGGCGCCGGTGTGTTGCGGCGGCTGCACACCGAACCGGACGCCTTAGCGCGAGTCGCCTTCGCCGCGTTGGAGATCATGCACTTCAGTGCCGACGGCACCGATCTGGGCCGGGCAGAGGGAGCCCGGGAACGATGCGAGAAGGCTTGTTACGACTGCCTGTTGGCCTACGGCAACCAGACCGACCACGCGGTGATCGACCGGCATGTGATCCGCGACCTGCTGTTGCGGCTCGCGGAAGCGACGACGCTGCCGGCCATCGACGACGAGCCCCGCGGTGACAAGGCGTCAGAGCTCAAGGCGAAGTGTGAATCCGAGTTGCAACGGGCCTTCATCGACTTGCTGGTGCAGCACGAGTTCGCGCTCCCCGATAACGCCGGGCAACCGGTAGCCAAGGCAACGGTGCGCCCCGACTTCGCATTCATTGCCGACGGATCTGCATTGGCGGTGTTCGTCGAAGAGTCCACCCCGCCAGACGCTGAAGAGGTCGAGGAAATGTTCAACGACGCCGGCTGGTCGGTGCTGAGACTTCATCCCGGGCAGGACTGGCTGGCGCAGGTGCGCGAGCACTCATACGTATTCGGCGACGGAAGGGTTTAGGCGCTGTGGGATTCGCCCCTGGAAATCTGGTCACGGCGCGCGGCCGCGAATGGGTGGTGCTGCCGGAGAGCACAGATGACTTTCTGGTGCTGCGGCCCATCGGCGGCATCGACGACGACATCGCCGGAGTGCTCGCCAGTGAGGGGGTCAGCCCGGCGTCGTTCACGCCGCCGCAGGCTGAGGATCTCGGCGACCACCTGAGCGCATCGCTGCTACGCAGCGCGCTGCGGATCGGGTTCCGCTCCACCGCAGGCCCGTTCCGCAGCCTGGCCTCGATCGCGGTCGAGCCCCGCGCCTACCAGATGGTGCCGCTGATGATGGCGCTCCGCCAGGACGTCGTGCGCCTGCTGATCGCCGATGACGTGGGCATCGGCAAGACCATCGAGGCCGCTTTGGTGGCCACCGAGCTGCTGAAGGTCGGTGACGCACGCGGGCTCACGGTGCTGTGCAGCCCCGCGCTGGCCGAGCAGTGGCAGGGCGAGCTCAGAGAGAAGTTTGGTCTCGAAGCGGAACTGGTTCTGCCCAGCACGGTTCGCCGGCTGGAACGCGGACTCATCGGCGCGGAGTCGATCTTCGAGCGGTACCCGGTCACCGTGGTGTCCACCGACTTCATCAAGAGCGCACGGCGTCGCCACGAGTTCCTCCGCACCTGCCCGGATCTGGTGATCGTCGACGAGGTGCACACTTGCGTCGCGGACTCCACCACCAGCGGATCGGGCCGCACTCAGCGCTATGAATTGGTCCGCGACCTGGCGGCCGACCCTTCGCGGCACCTGATCCTGGCCAGTGCCACCCCCCACAGCGGCAAGGACGAGGCATTCCGGAACCTGCTGGGGCTGTTGAAACCCGAGCTGGCCACCGTCGACCTGGAGAAGAAAGCCGACCGGGAACACTTGGCCAGGCACTTCGTGCAGCGCCGCCGCGCGGATCTCCGCCGGTATCTCGACGAGGACACCCCGTTCCCGAAGGATCGCCTCTCCGCTGAGGTGCCCTATTCGCTGAGCCCGGAGTCCCACGCGTTGTTCACCAAAGTCCTCGACTACGCCCGGGAAACGGTGCGCACCGACGAAGGCGGGCTGGCTCGGCGGGTCAACTGGTGGTCCGCGCTGGCGCTGCTGCGCGCGCTGGCCTCGTCGCCGCGGGCGGCGGCTCAGACCCTGCAGACCCGGGCGGCGACGGTCGCCGCCGACTCCCCGGAGGAAGCCGACGCCATCGGCCGGGCCATCGTGCTCGACCAGGCCGACGACGAGGCGCTGGAGGCCGTCGACACCACGCCCGGCGCCGACACCGACATCAAGGCCGGCAATGCGAAATCGCGCCGGCTGCAAGCGTTCCGGGCCGAAGCTCTCAAACTCGAAGGCAAACCCGATCGAAAGATCGCCGCGTTGGTCAAGAGCGTCAAGGAACTGCTGGGCGACGGATTCAACCCCATCGTGTTCTGCCGATTCATTGACACCGCCGAGTACGTGGCCGAGCAACTCGGTGCGGCTCTGGGCAAGAACGTCACCGTCCGCGCCGTTACGGGCACCCTGCCGCCCGCTGAACGGGTCGCTCGTATCGAGGAATTGGCGACGATTCCGGGCCAGCACGTCCTGGTGGCCACCGACTGCCTCTCGGAGGGCGTGAACCTGCAGGAAAACTTCCAGGCGGTGGTCCACTACGACTTGGCGTGGAACCCCACCCGCCACGAACAGCGGGAGGGCCGGGTGGACCGCTTCGGCCAACGGGCCGACACGGTGCGCGCGGTGACTCTCTACGGCCGCGACAACCAGATCGACGGGATCGTGCTCGAAGTCCTGCTTCGCAAACATGAGGCGATCCGCAAGGCGACCGGCGTCGCGGTTCCGGTACCCGACAACAGTGAGGCCGTTGTCGAGGCACTGATGGAGGGACTGCTGCTGCGCGGCCGCGACGCCGAGCAACTGGGTCTGGAACTCGACCTGGAGGAGAAGCGCGACGCGCTGCACAACCAATGGGAGTCGGCGGCCGCACGGGAACGCAACGCCCAGACCAAGTACGCCCAGCACGGCATCAAACAACAGGAAGTGGAGACTGAGCTCAACGAGACCCGCGCCACCCTGGGCACCAACACCGACGTCGCCGAATTCGTCGACCACGCGCTGCGGGCCTTGCGGTCGACGGTGACCACCGCCGAATCTGGATTCACTGCGACGCTGGGGCCCCTGCCCCTGGGGCTGCGTGACGCGCTACCGCCCGGGCGCAAGGACCCGCTGCACTTCGCCGCCGCGCTCCCGGTTGCCCGGGGTGACGCCGTGCTCACCCGCACCGACGCATCGGTGGAGGCGGTCGCCAACTACGTCCTGGAATCGGCTCTCGACCCGCAGCTTCCCGACGATCAGCGGCCAGCCCGCCGCTGCGCGGTCATCCGCACCAAATCGGTATCCACCCGCACCACGCTGCTCATCGTCCGCTACCGCTTCCATCTGCGGCTGCCGTCCCGCTCGGGGAACCGTGAGCTGGTCGCCGAGGACGTCGCGACACTCGCCTTCGAAGGATCTCCGGCGAAGCCGCACTGGCTCTCACCGGACGCGGTGGCGCCGCTGCTGCACGCCCGACCGTCCGGCAACGTCCCCGCCCCGCAGGCGACCCAGTTCATCACCCGAGCCCTCGACGGTCTGCCCGACATCGCCACCCATCTCGCCCAACACGGCGAAGAGCTCGCCGCGCGGCTGCTCGAGTCGCACCGCCGGGTGCGTCAGGCGGCCGCCGACGTGGTCCGCGGCCTGGCAGTGACCGTCGAACCGGGCGCCGACGTCCTCGGCGTCTTCGTGTACGTGCCCCCGGCTGGAGGTGACAAGTGAGCACCGACACCGCATCCACCAACTTCGTCGGCGTCCGCATCGTCGCCGGTTTGCTGCCCGCAGACCTGCTCGCCAAACTCGCGGCCGGTCAGGCCGACGGGTTGTCCTCCAAAGACTTTCACCTCGCCGCCGGGGAAACCGTACGCGACGCCGCCAACCGGGTATGGGCCTATCTGCGGGGCGCCTGGACCACCTACCGCGCGGCCCTGGCCGCGCTGCCCGACAACGATGCCGCGACCGGGCTGACCCGAGAACGCTTCGCCCTCGTGCTGCTCGACCAGCTGGGGTACGGCCGCGTCCACCCCACCGGGAAAGGCGGCCTGCACGTCGGGGACCGCAGCTTCCCCATCTCACATCTGTGGGGAAACGTCCCGATCCACCTGCTCGGCCGCGTCGCAGTCGACACCCGGACGAAGGGCGTGGCCGGGGCGGCCGGCGCCTCGCCGCAGTCGATGGTGCAGGAACTGCTCAACCGCTCCGATGACCACCTGTGGGCCATCCTCGCCAACGCGACCACCCTGCGGCTGATTCGCGACTCCACCTCGCTGGTGGGATCGGCCTACGTCGAATTCGACCTGGAAGCGATCTTCGACGGCGACCTGTTCGCGGACTTCCTGCTGCTGTACTCGCTGTGCCACGTCTCCCGCCTCGAACCCCGCGACCCCGAGATCGGTCCCGCCTCCTGCTGGCTGGAGCACTGGCGCCAAGACGCCATCCAATCCGGTTCCCGCGCCCTGAACCTGCTGCGCGAAGGCGTCATCCAGGCACTGCACACCCTCGGCTCAGGATTCCTCACCCACCCCGACAACGCGACACTGCGCCAAGACCTCGCCGACGGCCAGATCACCGTCGAGGAGGTCAACCACGCCCTGCTGCGGGTCACTTACCGGTTGCTGTTCACCTTCGTCGCCGAAGACCGCAACGCACTGCTGGATCCCCACGCTGATCCGCAGGTGCGCCGTCGCTACCTTGACTACTTCTCCACCGAGCGGTTGCGGCGGACATCCCGGCGCCGCCGCGGCGGCCGCTACGGCGACCGCTGGGAGGCCCTCAAAGTCGTGTGGCGCGGCCTCGGCAGTGTCGACGGCCTGCCCGAACTCGGGCTGCCCGGCATCGGCGGCCTATTCGACCACGGTGCGCTGGACTTCCTCATGGACTGCTCACTGAGCAACCAGGCGCTGCAATCCGCGGTGCGCTCCCTGTCACTGGTGAAAGAACCCCGGTCACAGGCCATGCGGATCGTCGACTACCGCAACCTGGGCGCCGAAGAACTCGGCAGCATCTACGAGTCACTACTGGAACTCATGCCGAGCTGGGACCCAGCCACCAAGACCTATTCACTGGCCGTCGCATCGGGCAACCAACGCAAGGACACCGGCTCCTACTACACCCCCACCTCACTGGTGGAGTCACTACTGGACACCGCGCTCGACCCGATCTTGAACGACGCCGAAAAGTCCGACGAACCCGAGCAGGCGCTGCTGCGCGTCACCGTCTGCGACCCCGCCTGCGGCAGTGGACATTTCCTCGTCGGGGCCGCCCGCCGGATCGCCAAGCGGGTGGCCGCCCTGCGGACCGGTGACCCCGAACCGGCACCCGAGGCGGTGCGCTCCGCGATGCGCGACGTGGTCGGGCGCAGCATCTACGGCGTCGACCTCAACCCGCTCGCCGCGGAGTTGGCCAAGGTGTCGCTCTGGCTGGAAGCCCTCGACCCCGGCCGGCCGCTGACCTTTTTGGACGCGCAGATCAGAATCGGGAACGCCCTCGTCGGCGCTACCCCCCGGCTGCTCGCCGGGGGTCTGCCCGATGAGGCGTTCAAGCCGATCGAGGGCGACGACAAGAAGATCACCGCCACCCTGGCCAAGCAGAATAAGGCCGAGCGCAGCGCCCAGGGCAGCCTCTTCGATGTCGACATGGTCGCCGCGAACACGAAACTTGCCGAGCAGGTGGAGAAGGTGGTCGCCGCACCGGCGCTGTCGTTGGATGACGTTCATGTGCAGGAGCAACGTCTGCGCGCCTACACCGAGTCGACCGCTTACCGTCAGCAGCGATTGGCGGCCGACGCCTGGTGCGCGGCATTCGTGTGGCCGAAAAGCCTCGGCGCGCCACCCGCGGTCACCCAGCGCACCATCACCACGCTGATCGACGGGGACGACAAACTCACCGACAAGCAGCGCGCCGAGATCGAACAACTGACCGCCGAATACCGGTTCTTCCACTGGCACTTGGAGTTCCCGCACATCTTCCCCACCGAATCCACGGACGACGACACCGTCAACGAGACCACCGGCTGGTACGGCGGATTCTCCGTCGTGATCGGCAACCCGCCCTGGGAGCGAGTGAAACTTCAGGAACAGGAGTTCTTCGCCTCCCGTGATCCCGAGATCGCGAAGGCACCGAACGCCGCGGCGAGGAAACGCCTCATCGCGGCTTTGCCGTCCACCCACCCCGCGCTCCACGCTGCGTTCGTGGCGGAGAAACGAAACGCCGAAGGCGTGTCACACTTCATGCGCAACTCCGGCCGCTACCCACTGGCCGGCCGCGGCGACATCAACACCTACGCGGTGTTCGCCGAAACCGACCGCGAACTCCTCGGCGGCAAGGGCCGCCTCGGAGTGATCCTGCCGACCGGAATCGCCACCGACGCCACCACCCAGTACTTCTTCAAGGACCTCGTCGACAATGCCGCGATCGCCAGCCTCTACGACTTCGAGAACCGCAAGCCCCTCTTCGAGGCGGTGGATAGCCGCTTCAAGTTCTGCCTGCTCACCCTGACCGGACGAAATCTGCGCGAACCGGCAGCCGACTTCGCCTTCTTCGCCCACGACCCCACCGACCTCGACCGGCCCGGTGTGCGATTCGCCCTCTCGCCCGAGGAAATCACGCTCCTCAACCCCAACACAGGAACCTGCCCGATTTTCCGGAGTCGACGGGATGCGGAGATCACCCTCGGCATCTACCGGCGGGTCCCGGTGCTGATCCGCGAGGGGGATCCGGACGGCAACCCCTGGGGCGTGAAGTTCATGACTATGTTCCACATGTCGAATGACTCCCATCTCTTCCGGACCCGCGACGAGCTTGAGGCAGAGGGGTGGACGCTTAGCGGCAATGTATTCCGCAGGGGGAAGAAGCAGATGTTCCCGTTGCAAGAAGGGAAGATGGGGAACCAGTTCGACTACCGATCTGCAACGTTTGTTGGCACAGGCGACACCGACATCATGAGCAACGATTGCCACGATGAGCAAGCTGTAGTAATGCCTCGATACTGGGTCCCGGAGAACGAAGTTTCGGAGCGACTCGGCCGTCGCTCATGGGGAACAACCTCCGCGATGCTCGGGTTTCGCCGCGTGGCGAGAAATACTGACGAGCGAACAATAATTGCAGCTGTACTACCCTGGGGTGCAGCCTCCTATGGGTGGATCATCTCCGCGGGACCAAATGCCGAGAATTTGGCAATCCTCTGCGCACAATACAACTCATTTGTTTTCGACTTTCTGGCTCGACAGTTCCTTACACAACCATCGATTCCCCAATCGACCTTTGAGCAGCTGCCGACTGTAACGATCGCTCACATTCGAACTGGTGCAGCTGGACTGGACCCTGTCGACGAGTTCATCGTCAAGCGGTCTGCAGGCCTTAATGCGACAGGCACCGAGCTGTCGGACTGGTCCCGGGAATGCGGTCTAGGGGGAGTGTCCGCTTGGGAACCCGGCCGCCGGGAAGTATTTCGGACAGAGCTGGACGCCTTGTTCTTCCACTTGTTTGATGTGCCCCGAGACGATCTCGACTACATCATGGATACATTTCTCATCGTCAAGCGCAAGGACATTGCGGTGCACGGGGAGTACCGCACCAAGCGGCTGATCTTGGAGATCTATGACGCGATGGCGCGGGCCGAGGCAACGGGCGTTCCATATGCATCGCAGTTCGACAAGCAGGAAGATAGCGAGCTTGGAGGGGAGGTGCGGCCATGACTGAGATCGAGGTCGGAACGTTCGCTCGTGAAGCTGCGGTCGCGGTGGAGGCGGTCGGCCGACGGCTGATCGAGGTGGGCTTGAGCGGTGATGGCTCGCTGCTGACGCCCGGTGAACTCGTTTGGACTCTGCCGAATCTGGACGAGCTCCAGAGGGACTACGTCGACAAGCCAGATCTGGGAGGCGGCGGGTTCTTTGAAAAGTTGCAAAATCAATTGGCTGGCGCATCATCCGCTGTGGTTCAGTTGTACGCAGAATTGCTGATCCTCAACGTGCTTCCGATCATGAATGTCGGCGGTCCGCTCAAAGTCACGCAGGTACAAAGTGTCCTTGACATGAGCAGCGAGCCGGTGGCGTTGCCCGGTGACGTTGAGGCTGCGCTGCTCGCGGGCGGCGTGTTTCACGGCGGTCAGGCCTTCACCACCTACCGATGGGCGCAGATCGCTTACCTGATTCAGTTTGCGCGTCACTTCAAGTCCCTTTCCGAACAGCGGCAGATCGACGCGCTGGCCGACCCGCTGATCTTTCGCGAAGAGGTCACGGCGGTCCCGACAGGCCAGGGAGCTCAACGGCAGTCACTGCTCTACTTGGCTTTTCCGCACTTCTTCCTGCCCGTCGTCAAGACCGAGCACCGCACAGCGCTGCGCGACGCGTTCGCTGGCGACTACCTGGCGGATCCCTCGGGTGACGTCGATGTCGACTTGGCACGCATCTATGGTGCCATCACCGAGGCCGAGGGCGGGCACGTCGATTTGTACGCCAAGCCATGGATTGATCTGTGGCAGAAGCCATCGTCGCCAAGTCCCGAGCCTACGGATCAGGTGCAGCACGCATGGAAAGTGCACGGGTCCAACGTCAAAGGCCAGGATATGGTGCCGACCTGGCGGACGAAGCAGTCGGTGTCACTGGCAGCGAGCCTGCTGCGGCCAATTGATGCCGACGTGAGCCGGGAAGAGCTGAAAGCATTCGTCGACGAGGACTATCGATCCTCGGGTTACGCCGCCCGCCAAGAGAAGTTTGACGAGTTCTACACGTTCCTCAAGCGAATGCACCCAGAAGACCTCGTTGTCACCGTAAGTCAGGGACAGGTTTACTTCGGAACCATCACCGGACCGCCTGAATTCGTGAAAAGCAGTGACCAGCGGTCCAATCTCAGACGCACCGTCAGGTGGTATTCCCGCTCATTGCCGTTAGCGGACCTCCCGGCCGAGGTATCGGCTCGTTTCAGTGCCCAAGGCGAAGTTCTGGACCTCACCCAGCATTTGGACACGCTCGTGGCCTTGGCCGAGCATCGGCAGCCACCGAAAGGGCCTGCTTCACTGAACCTTCCAGATGCCACCGATGAACTGGCGACACGTCTGAACGTGCCCACAGAGTGGCTGCAGGAATGTGTGGACCTTCTGCGAGACCGCCCGCAACTGATCTTCTACGGCCCGCCCGGGACGGGCAAGACCTACATCGCTCAGGAACTCGCACGGCATCTCACCACCGGGGCGAATGTCAAGATCGTCCAGTTCCATCCGGCCTATACCTACGAGGACTTCTTCGAGGGATACCGGCCGAAGGAACACGGCGGCGGCCAGGTCGGCTTCTCCCTCACCCCAGGGCCGCTGCGCTCTTTGGTCGACAAGGCCAAGGACAATCCGGATGCGGTCTATGTGCTGATCATCGACGAGATCAACCGGGGCAATCTGGCCAAGGTTTTCGGTGAGCTCTACTTCCTACTGGAGTATCGCGACAGCGCGATCGACCTTCTCTACTCCGCGGACAACACCGAGCCGTTCTCGCTGCCGAAGAACATCCTCATCATCGGGACGATGAACACCGCCGACCGTTCGATCGCCCTCGTCGACGCCGCGATGCGCCGGCGCTTCGCCTTCCTTCCGCTGCACCCCTCGGAGAGCCCAACCAACGGGATTCTCCGCAAATGGCTCAACGCGACGAACCATCCCAGCGACGTGGCCGAACTACTCGAGGAACTCAACTCGCGCATCGAGGATTCCGACTTCAAGATCGGACCGTCCTACTTCATGCGGCCGGCGGTGCACGAGGCCGGCAACAAAGGGCTGGAGCGGGTCTGGCGCACCGCAATCCTGCCGCTGCTCGAAGAGCACCACTACGGCGACGGCACCGACGTCCGATCCCGTTACGGTCTCGACGTCATCCGCAACGCCCTGCAGAACAAGGCTCCTGTCGGCGAAACACCGCCGGCCGATGACGGCCCGGCCACAACCCCTCCGGAAGCACCTAATGACGGCGCCGACACCGCTGCTGCTGACTGAGGGCGAGGCCGCCACGACCGTCGCACTCACCGACGCGGAATACGCTGCGCTGCAAGGCCTCGCCTTGGTGAACGTGACACCGACGCTGACGCACGGGCTATTCGAGGTCTCGGCCAGCCGCAAAGTCGGCGCCGTCCGCATCGGTGAGCGTCAGATCGTCGTGCGCCCGAAGATCACCGATCTTAACCGGCTGGTGTTCCTGCTCGGTTATGCCAAGGATCCCGGCATCTGGCGTGACGATCTGGTGCATCTCTCCGCCGACGAAGATCTGTTACCTGCTCTGGCAGAGGCCTTCGGCCGGCTTGCCCTCCGCGCGGTGGAGCAGGGCCTCTTGCAGGGATACCGCACCGTCACCGACCGGCTGCCGGTGCTGCGCGGCCGGCTGCTGGCCGGCGAGCAGATGACCCGCCTCTACGGCCTTCCCGTCCCGGTGGCCGTCGAGTACGACGACTTCACCATCGACATCGCCGAGAACCAACTGCTGCTTATGGCCGTCAACCGGCTCATCACCGCTCCCAGGCTCGCGGAGGCAGCGCGTCGCCGCCTGCAGCGACTGCGGCGCATCCTCGCCGACGTGACGGTTTCGCCGCGCGGTGCCGTACTGCCAAAATGGCACCGCAGCCGACTCAACGCCCGATACCACTCGGCACTGGCCCTTGCCCACATCGTGCTCGCGGCCGAGTCGTTCGAGCACCGCATAGGTGACCTCACCGTCACCGGCTACATGTTCGACATGTGGCGGGTGTTCGAAGACTTCGTCACCACCGCGCTTCGGGAGGCACTTCACTCTGAAGGTGGCCACAGCGCCTGCCAAAAGTCCCTGAGCCTCGACCTGCGCGACCGCGTGGTGATGCGCCCGGACCTGATGTGGATGCGTGACGGGAATGTGCGCGCGGTCGTCGACGCCAAGTACAAAGCCGAACGGCCCGAAGGCTTTCCGAACGCCGACCTCTACCAGATGCTGGCGTACTGCACCGTGTTAGGCCTTCCTGAAGGGCACCTGGTGTACGCGAAAGGCAATGAGCCAGTGGACCTGCACACCGCTCGGGGCAGCGGTGTGGTGATCCACTGCCATGCCCTCGATTTGAGTGCTCCACCGGCCGAGCTGCTGCGGCAGGTCGATCAGCTGGCGGCAACGGTTGCGCAGCCGACGGGCGCACTGAGCGTGGGGGCGTAATGGCATCAAAGAAGGTGAATGTCGCCGTCTATGACGGCGACCGGCTCGTGACCAAGCTGGCCGCTCGCCCGGTACGGCTCATGCCCGATGGGTACGCCGGCGTCGTCTACAACGCAGCGGTCTATCCCCTGTACACAGACGACTGCATCAACCTTGCGGACGAGCCGGTGGACAAGGACGACTGCGGCGGCTTCGTACCGGCATACAAAGACACTCCGTACGCGCCCGAGGACGGACCGACCGACGGAGATGACGATGCCGGCCACCTCGGAATCGAGGCCTGGTATCTGGAAAGCAATCAGTTCGGGCATTACCTCGTCTTCGATGCGTCGGAGACTGCCGCGCGGCGGCTCGTGGAAGCGGTCGAGTCGCGCGGTCTGGGAGTCAGACGCTGGGATGAGAGTTCTCGCCCAGCCGACAATGGTCAGTTCTACGACTGGTTCATCCGGCTGGGCTTCACAGGCTCGCGTGAGGAGTGCCTTCGCCAGCTGGCGGATCTACTTGTGGACGAACAGATTCAGCAGGATGACGGCCCAAGTGAGGTGCTGGCTGATGCTGAGTCTGATTCCGGCTCCGCGCACCTAGAGGAGGTGTTGGACGCAGTGCTCGCCGCCGGTACGAAGGATCTCGATACCGGCCAGGTGGTCGAGTTTCTCGAGTTGCTCGACCTGGAGGGAAGCGGCGAGCACCTCGGCTATTTCAGTTGGCGCTACCGCGAGGCAATGACTCGTCCCGGCTCAGCCTTTGACGGTTCCGTTGAGAGCCGCCTGCGAGTGCTCGCCACAATCGCCAAAGACGACAAAGAACTACTGGCGCGACTCATCCGCAGTTACGGCAGATTCCTTGACCAGTCCCGTGGTCTGACCCGGAGCGCGATTGAGGCCGAGTTTGACCGGGTCGACCTCGACGCCAGCTGGCGGTCGGCTGAAGACGCGTTGCGTCGAGCGCGGGCCAGCACAATCTTTCTGATCCACGCCTCACTGCTGATCTTCGGAGACGACGACTGTAGAGAGCAGCTGATTGACAAGGTGCGCCAACTGTCGCCCCCGGAGCCGCATGCACGGCGCCAGCACCCGCAAAACGTGACCGCCGCGATCGGCAACCTGGAACGGATGA
This sequence comes from Mycobacterium sp. D16R24, assembly GCF_002013385.1. Taxonomy (NCBI): domain Bacteria; kingdom Bacillati; phylum Actinomycetota; class Actinomycetes; order Mycobacteriales; family Mycobacteriaceae; genus Mycobacterium; species Mycobacterium sp. D16R24. Next base: position 21,563 of record NZ_MAEV01000013.1, read on the forward strand.
TCGGCTTCGTCGAGCAACTACTCTGCGGTGACCTGGATGATTTCGAAGAACGGTTCGTCAACGGACAGGACGAACTGCTTGCGCTCGAACGCGGTGACTTCGACTTCATCACTGAGTTGGCCAGCGTGGCAAAGGTTTCGGCTGGGGCGGTGGACGGTGACCTGCCGTTTGTGGTCCTGCCGCCGGGTGAACTGATCCAGTCGTTCATCACGGAGCTACGCGCGAAAGGCAGCTATAAGGGTCGAGAGATCGACTTGAAGCGCGTCGAGGTGCTGAAGCGGCTTGAGGACTATTTCCCTGAAGCGCGTTGCCGAATCCACCGTGGCGCCTTCCCGTCGAGCGGTCGGGATAACCTCTACGTCGTTCTGTCCATCGCACACCCTGGCGGCCGTGGTGAGGACGCCGTGGCGATAAGCCCTTGCAGGGGCGAGCATGCGACGTTCGTGGTGCGCCACGATTGCGGCTCCGGCCTGCCTTGGCACGTTGTCCTCTCCCAAACCAAGCGTGAGGCGAAGTTACTTGGAGCCCGCCGGCTGTTGTTCACTTCGAAGTCGGGACGCGGAATCGACGAATACGAAGCCATGCTGGGGAAACTGTTGCGGCTGCTCAAATCCGAGCCCGAGGACTTCGATTGGGGCGGAGCATCTCTGGATGAAGAGTTGCATGCCGACGACGGTCGACCGGGTTGGAAAGGTGGTCGGGCTGGCGAAGGCGGCTCGTCACCGGGGGCGGTGGGAAAGATCGTCAACTGGATATTGCGGCGGAGGTGAGTGACCGAGTTGAACCGCAGACGCGGACGGCTTGGATGCGGGAGTTCAGGCCTTCGGCACCGGCGTTGGTGATGGGTGCGCGAAGTAGGACAGCAGCCCCGCCTCATGGCGCTTCAACGTCTTGGCCGCGTCGATGACCGGCTTGAGCCGCGAGTGGGTGCGCAGAAGTACCAGCGCTTGAAGTGCTTGGCCGCCCAGCCGCGGCGCTTGTAGGACCAGAAGTGGCGCAGGTCTTCCTTGATCCCAGTAAAGAAAATTCTCACAACGGCAGCGCTGCCTCGAACTTCAGCTTGTCGGGCACGACAGCTTGGTCCGTGGCGGCGGACGGGAGCGCCAGCGGACGGGAGCCGTCACGGCGTTGACGTCAGGCGTGTGGCTCGACGAGGAGCTTGATCAGTTCGCCAGCTGCCTTGCCGAGATGATCGAGGACCGCACGACCCTTCTCGGCGCTGGCACGCGAGGGGTAGCCGATAACGCCGTTGTCGGTGTACGCGCTCACGCCGACGGTTGTGAGATGCCTGCGGTCGGGCGCGCTGTGGTCCGCCGTCTGCCAACCGTCGCGGACACAGCGGGGATGTGTGGCCAGCAGGATTGACGTTTCAAGCTCGCCCGCGTGCATGTCGTCATGATTTGTGCTGTTGATGCCGGCGGCCTCACGCGCTTCCGTCCAGTCCTCCCGACTCGGAAATAGTCCAACGCGGATCTGGCCCTTAGTGTTGGCCTCCTGGACCACATTCGACAGCACGTAGTTGCCGCCGTGTGCGTTGACAATGACGAGGCCGCGGGTTCCCTGACTGTTAAGCGAGTCGATGACGTCGGTGACGATGCTGTTCAACGTGGTCGCGCCGATGCTCACCGTCCCCGGAAAATCCGAGTGCTCGTGCGAGCATCCGAAAGCCAGCGTGGGAAGCTGAAAAGCGTTGTGCTGTCGGCTGATCGACTCAGCAATAGCCGTTGCGATCAATGTATCGGTCGCAAGGGGAAGATAAGGGCCGTGCTGCTCGAACGAGCCGATCGAAAGCAGTGCCACTGGCGCGTTAGTCCAGTTGTCATCGGTGGTCGTCGATGGCAAACCGAAGCCCGTCGTTTCTTGGTGGTGAGTCATAGCGTTGGGTCTCCTCGCAAGGCTTCTTCGATTCTTTGGCGCAAAGTCTGTAGAGGCAACGTGGTTCGCGCTCTGACACGGTCACGAACCAGCTTCCGGCACAGACGCAATTCACGTCGCGTCCGATCTGACGGTGCCGACAGGTACGTATCGACGGTCTGGGGAAGCACTTCGACCGCGGTGCGATAGTCGCCGATCATGATTGCTGCTCTGAGCAACCGCGCCGAGGCTACCGCGAAATCGCGACGTTGGCTGCCAGGCCAACTTCCGTGATGTTCGCGGAGCAACTCCATCGCTTTGGCGGCTTCGCCAAACATCAGCAACCCGGCGGCGATCTCGCTGGCCACGTAGGCAGGCGAAGCATAAATCGCGTGGTCGTCCGAAACCGGTTCGATCTGCGCGATGTGGAGTGCATATGCAGAGAGTCGGGTAAAGCTCTGCCGGTCATGGCTGGCAGCGGCCGCCAGCACTTGCTGACGAGCAACGCTTGCCGCCAACCGCCCGACAGAGATCCCGTTGATGAGCCTCGCCGCACCATCCGCCAGCTCGACTGCAAGGCTCGGGTCCGACTGCAGCACGATGTTGGAGCGGCGCATGAGGATGACCGCTTGTAGCGAGGGCTCCGCCGAACGGAGGTGGTCTGCCGCCCGGGTCGTCAGATGCAGAGCCTGCATGGGATCCCCGCTGTCTTGAGCGATCCAACCGCCAAGCTCGGCGATGCGCCCAGCAGCGCGGCGGATCTCGGGGCGTACAGCCTGCGGGGAAACGCGGATGAGTTCCTCAATCGTGGTCAGATCACGGTCCACCAGCTCTCGGGCGTACGCGGGCCCGAAGATGTGCTCAGCTCGGATGTGCGCTGCACGCTGTTCCAAGATTACGGCGAGCACGTCGCTGTCGAAGCTAGCCTGCACCAGCAGTGGACGTGGAAGATTCGTGTCTACGGAGAGGCCGAAAAGGTGGTCCTCGTCCTCGCGGAGGGCTTCAGCCAGCAAGCCCCTCCAGAGAGGTCCAGGGTGGCGTCCCCGTTCGAACTCAACAATCTGTCGGCGGAGTGAATCCGCGTCGATGGCCTTCAGTCGTTGCTTCGTCCTGACACGCGCAACCTCCGCCGCGAGGTCGTTCTGACTCCAGCCCCATTCGAGCCGCGCAGCACGCAGTCGCTGTGCGCTCATCGGTCGTGAAGCTGCGGCGTCGACCACATAGCGATTTTGCCTGATGAACCGGACAACTAGACGGTATGGGGGGCTGGGGCCTCGCTCACATGTGAACGTGGGTTGTCCGACAGGAAACGGGTCCTGGCCGGTAGAGCCACAAGATGTGGGAGGCCCCAGTGAAGCATCAGCGTACGAGTATCGGGTTGGATGTGCACGCGCGATCGGTGGTGGCGTGTGGATTGGATAGTGAAACCGGTGAGCTCTTCGAGCCCCGGTTGACTCCGGATCACCGAGAGATCCTGGAATGGGTGCGATCACTGCCGGCACCGGTGGCGGTGACCTATGAGGCCGGTCCGACCGGGTTCGGGTTGGCGCGGGCGTTGATCTTGTCGGGGATCGATTGTGCGGTGGCGGCGCCGTCGAAACTGCAACGCCCGTCGGGGGATCGGGTCAAGACCGATGCTCGTGATGCCCGGCATTTGGCCCGGTTGCTGCACCTGGGTCAGATTGTGGCGGTGGCGATTCCTTCGGTGGTCCAGGAGGCTGCCCGGGATCTGGTCCGGGCTCGCGAGGACTGCCGCGGGGATCTGATGTCGGTGCGGCACCGGCTGTCGAAATTCCTTCTGCGACACGGGATCGTCTACTACGGTGGCACCGCCTGGACCGGCAAGCATTAATTGTGGTTGCGTCAGCATCGGTTCGACACCCCGGGATTGCAACTGGCCTACGACAGTGCTTTCGACGCGATGCTGGCCTGCGTGGACCGCCGGAACCGCCTTGATGAGGCGATCACCGCGATGGCTGCCGATTCGGTGTTCACCCCGGTGGTGACCCGGCTGGGGTGCCTGCGTGGGGTCTCGACGCTGACCGCGTTCGGGTTGGCCGTCGAGATCGGCGACTGGTCTCGACTCTCCGGTCGATCCATCGGCGCCTACCTGGGGCTGGTGCCCACCGAGTACTCCTCGGGTGCTTCGCGGTCTCAGGGCGGGGTCACCAAGACCGGCAACGGCCATGCCCGCCGGCTGCTGGTCGAGGCGGCCTGGCATCACCGGCCGCCGTATCGGCCCGGACTCCATCTGCGGCGGCGGTGGGACCAGGCCAGCCCCGCAGCCCGGGCACGCGGCCAGGCCGCCAACCGGCGCCTGCACGACCGGTGGCTCCGCTTCGACGAACGCAAGAAACGCTCCGTGGTCGCCAATGCCGCGATCGCCCGTGAACTGGCCGGCTGGTGCTGGTCGTTGGCCGTCCTCGACGACTGACACCCCCACAACTGTCCGGATGAGATCAACAAGGGTGACGGCAAGCGTCTGGGAGTGACCCGCGGCCCTCCTATGAGCAATCATGTTGCAACGCAGCTGATCACGCTCGATCTCTAGACAAGCGGTCCACTCCGACTCGAAAGTCCCGTCCTGCGGAAACCAACCCGCGTATATCAGACTTGACACGCGTCGACACGACACGCTCGCCACCCTCTGAAGACTCATCCGGTCAACGAAGCGGCGGCCCCAACGACGGTTGCGGCCGCCGCTTCACCCTGCCTGCTTGACAAACTGCTCCCCATATCAGGAGGCCGCTGAACAATCGGCGCGCCCTCTAGGGAATATGCCTTGAGCTGCGATAATGGGTTCGTGCAGGGTGTTGAGCGGGCGGATCGTGAGCTGTTGGACGCGGAGGCGCTGGTCGGTCATCTGGTGGCCGAGGGCAGTATGTTCGCGTTCCTGGCGGGTCATCGTCAGGATCTGTTTCCTGACAACGAGTTCGAGGACTTGTTCCCGTCCGGGAAGGGGCGGCCCTCGATCCCGGCGTCGGTGATGGCGTCGATTCTGGTGCTGCAGACGCTGCACGATTTGTCGGATCGTGAGACCGCCGAAGCGGCCCGCTGCGATCTGCGGTGGAAGGTCGCGACCGGGATGGCGTTGGATCACCAGGGTTTCGACCCGACAACGTTGGTGTACTGGCGTAAACGGCTGGCCAAGTCGGAGCGGCCGCACCGGATCAACGAGGCGGTCCGCGCGGTGGTCGCCGAGACCGGGGTGCTGCGTGGCCGCGGTAAGCGTGCGGTGGATTCCACGATTTTGGCCGATGCGGTCGCCACCCAGGACACCATCACGCAGCTGATCGCGGCGATCCGCCGGGTCGGGCGGATCGTGCCGGGCGGGGCCGAGGCGATCGGGGTGGTGTGCACCGGCCATGACTACAGCCGTGCGGGTAAGCCGGTGATCGACTGGGACGAGGCCGGCGCCAAGGATGCGTTGGTCTCGGCGCTGGTCAACGATGCCCATGCGCTGTTGCAGGCACTGGCCGGGATCGATGAGGACGTGGCGGCCGAGGAGTCGGTGGCCGCGGCGTTGGCGATGTTGGCGTTGGTCGCCGGCCAGGATGTCGAACCGGCGCAGGGGTCGGATGGGACCGATGGGCAGTGGCGCATCGCCCGTAAGGTCGCCCCCGATCGGGTGATCTCGCAAGTCGACCCCCAAGCCCGGCACACCCGCAAGTCACCGCAGGCGCGCCGGGACGGATATCGGGGGCATGTGGTGGCCGAACCGGAGACCGGGATCATCACCGATGAGGCGTTGACCATGGCCGCTGGGCCGGCGAACTCCGACGCGGCGGTGGCTGAGCAGTTCCTGGCCGCCCACACCACACCCGCAGCCGACGTGGCGGGCGGCAACGATACGGCCGCGCACGGTAGCGGTATCGACAACACCGGGCGCGACGAGACGTGCGAGTGGTACGGCGATTCTGCTTACGGCACAGGCGATTTCCGTTACGCAATCGGCGAGGCCGGGCATGCCGCGGTGCTCAAGCCCAAGCCGCTGCAATCTCCGGTCGAGGACGGGTTCACCGTGGACGACTTCATCGTTCGATGAGCAGGTCGGCGCGGTGAGCTGCCCGGCCGGTCACACCCGACCGATCAGCGGTACCCGGGTGGCGAGTTTCGGCGCGCTGTGCGCCCACTGCCCGCTGCGCGAACAGTGCACGAAGTCCAAGACCGGCCGCAAAATTGTTCTGCACCAACGAGATAGCCTGCTGCGCGCAGCCCGCCACGACTGGGCCGCCGACTCCGACTTACGGGAGAGGTACCGCAAGTACCGGCCCAACGTGGAACGAGTCGTCTCCCAGATCGCCAGCCGAGGCGGTCGCCGCCTCAAACTGCGCTACCGTGGCACCGTCAAGAACCACGCGTGGCTGACCCGCCGCACCGCAGGGCTCAATCTGCGCAATCTCATCGGGCGCGGGCTCACGCGCACGGCAGGAGTCTGGGTTCTGGCCCCCCAAACAGTCTGAAAGACCCCTCATCGGGCTCAACCGCACACATCTCCGGACCCCACCGGACACCGACACCACAATTCAGGGACCAGCAACGGTCCTCAGGTCCCCGATCGAACCACCCATACGGTCACCCGCCTGAGTTTCGTCGCACCGGCCCGTTCAAGGACACCGCCCCAAACCCCCTTGTTCAGCGGCCTCCTAGCTGCGCCTTTGCTCGCGAATTTGGTGTCCCCCTGTCTCCCTATAGCTCTCTCCCACCGCCGGCAGCGCACTGGTGTTCTGAGCTGGTGGCGATTGCCACGTGAAACAAGTCACAGGTCAGGAGCAAATCTGATGAAACTCAAGATTGACACAACTGGGGTGTCGTTCGTCTGCACGCGGACGCCGGAGCAGCGCCTCGCTTTCGACACGGGACAGCCGCGAATCGACCGCGAGACGGGCCAGCCGCTATGGCAGGTGCAACTGATGGCCCTCGATGTCTCGGGTGCCGAGGTCATCGCCGTCACCGTTGCCGGCGACCCAGGCGTGAGCGTTGCCCAGCCCGTTCAGGTTGACGGTCTCATCGCGTCCCCGTGGAACCAGGACGGCCGCAGCGGTGTCGCCTATCGGGCGGATGCCATTCGCGCGACCGGTGCACCTCTATCGGGGGTGGTCTCCCCACCGAGGACGGCCCCTTCCTCAGGAACGCCAGTCGGTCCGGGCAAGACGGCCGCCTAACCAAGTTGGGTCGGGGACTGCATCACGGGGCCGCCATGTCGTGATGCAGTCCCCGGTTCTCGAAGGAGACTGCAATGTTTGATTCCTCAAGCACCCGTAAGCCGAACACCTCGAACAGCACCGAATCCGACTGGGACGAGACCCTCACGCTGATCGTCACGGGCCTGGCGAAGGGACTCGGGATCCTCATCTGGTGGTCGGTCCTGTTTCCGATGATCAGCCTTCCCTTGCTCGTGAGCTTCTGGGTTGGAATTCAGTACGCACCGATCCTGGGATTGCTCGTCGCCGTCGCGTCAGGGACAACTCTGGCGGCGTGGGCCTACCTCTCGCCCGAGTCATTCAACGAATGGACCACCGCCAGGATGCGGTCGCGATGGCGGACTTGGTGGATTTACCGCCGCCGCTGGGAGGCCATCTGCACGTTGCACGGTCTGACGGCCTCGATGGCCGGCCGCACGCTGGTGCCGACGCTCCGGTCGGTATCGATTGGTGCGATTTGTGACGTCGCGGTCGTTCGGATTCTGGTCGGGCAGTCGGTCGCCGACTGGCAGAACAAGACGCTTGCGCTCGCCGAAGCCTTCCGAGCTGAGCGGGTGACGATTCGTTCCCGCAGACCCGGCGAGGTCAACATCACCGTGCATCACCGCGATGCCCTGGCTGGTGTCGTTCGGCTACGACGACCGAGCCATGAATCCCATGCTGACCTCACGAACATCGATATCGGCATCATCGAGTCCGGAAAGCGTTGGAGTATTCCCGTCTTCGGACATCACATTCTGGTGGCTGGCGCTACCGGCGCGGGTAAGGGATCAGTTCTCTGGTCGCTCATCTCCGGACTCGCGCCAGGCATACGTGCAGGGACAGTGCGTCTGTTGGTAGTCGATCCCAAGGGCGGCATGGAGTTTGGCCGCGGACAGCGATTGTTCGCCGGATTCGCCTACGACAACGGCGAGCACACACTGGCGCTACTGCGGGCGGCGACTCAGGTCATGCAACAGAGGGCCCAACGGCTTCGCGGCCATACGCGCTTGCATGCTCCATCTAGCTCGGCGCCCCTGATCGTCGTCGTCGTAGATGAGATCGCCTCGCTGACTGCCTATATCGGCGATCGCAAAGTTCGTTCCGAAGTCGAACAACTCCTCGGGCTGTTGCTCTCTCAGGGCCGGGCTGTCGGGGTCTCGGTGGTCGCGGCAGTACAAGATCCGTCGAAGGACGTGTTACCGATCCGGCAGTTGTTCTCCATACGGATCGGGATGCGGATGACCGAGGCCACTCAGACCGCCATGGTGTTGGGTGCCGCGGCCCGTGACGCAGGGGCGCTCTGCGACGAGATATCGACGGCGACTGCCGGCGTGGCATATGTCTGCCAGGACGGGCGTGCCGAACCCATCAGGGTGCGTGCTTTCCATGTCACTGACGCTGATATCGACTATCTCGCCGAGCATTTCCGACCTTCGATCGGAAAGCGGCACGGTGAATAGCTCGGTGTCGGACATTCCGTCGCTGCCGGATGCACCGGCCGGGGTCGATAGCTCCGCCGTACTGACACAGATGGTGCGACGGGCGGCGGCGCCGAGTTTCGACACATGGTGGGATACCGCGGAGAGATGCGGATTCTGCGCGAGCCCAATCCGCTTAAAGGCCTCCGACGAGTTCGGCAGGCAGCATCACGTCCTGACCAGGTGCAATAACCGCCGCGCTACGGCGTGCCCGTCATGCTCTGATCTGTACGCCCGCGACATTTGGCAAATGATCCACGCCGGCCTCAACGGCGGACATCATGGTATTCCCGGTACGGTCGCCGATCACCCACAGTTGTTCGTCACGCTCACCGCCCCGAGCTTCGGCGCTGTTCACACGACACGGCGCAACGGAACCTGCCATCCGGGGAACCAGCAAGGTAAAAAGTGCGCACACGAGCGCATCATCCGATGCAACTGCACCCACAGCCTGGACGATCCCGCCCTGGGTCAGCCGCTGTGCAGCGAGTGTTACGACTACGTAGGGCACGTTCTCTTTGCCTGGCACGCTCCCGAACTCTGGCGTCGATTCACCATCCGCCTCCGCCGGTCGCTCAGCCAAGCACTCAGAACGCGCGGCGCCGACCCCAAAGGCACGAGGCCGTCCTTCGTCAAAGTCGTTGAGCTACAACGCCGCGGCGTCCCTCACTTCCACGCCGTCATCCGCCTCGATGCGGCTTCACCTCCGGGAGAACAACCTTCTCCCCCGGAACCCAGTCTCGATATGGCCGACTTCGTCGAATTGGTAAGGCGGGCAACGGTCGATACCAAGCTGGCGATACGCAAAGACGTCGTTCTGCGCTTCGGCGAGCAACTGGACATCAAGTCCATCAGCGGGGCAGGCACAGTCGGCTCCGACGCCGACGTCCACAACCGCCGTGTTGCCGGCTATCTCGCCAAGTACGTGACCAAGTCCGTGACAGACCACGGTATCGATGCCCGGCGTCTCAGCGAGGAAGGAATCGATCAGCTCGATGTGACGGATCACTTTCGCCGAATACTCCAGACGATCGTTTCCGTCGCCCGCGACGAGCAATATCAGGAGATGACCCTCTGGCTGCACACACTGGGCTTCCGAGGGCACGTGACAAGCAAGTCGCGACAGTTCTCGACGACCATGAAGGCCCTGCGCGAGCATCGCGCTGACTGGCGGCGGGAGCGGGCAGGATCACATCCGGAAGCCGCCACGGTCCAGCAACTGATGTGGGAGTTCGAACGCTCGGGATACGAGAACCTCGGTGACCGCCTGCTGGTCATTTCGGCTTCTACTCGTGCTCGTGAGCAGCGCCTTACCGGGCGTAGCGCGTTGAAGGAAGGGGCGTGAACCGAGGATGCTGCTAGATGGGCGTTGGTACAGTAGCAACGAGCTTGCCGAACTCGTCCACGTGGACGCCTCGACCATCCGGCGTTGGCGAACCGCACGACCGCCGCAGGGTCCGGCATTCGTTCAAGTATCTGATCGGGTGTTCATGTACAACTCGGACGACGTTGAGATGTGGCTCGCCAGTCGGCGCGTCGATCCTGGTGAGGTGGCGTGATGGTTGACAAAGTCGCTCTACCACTGGGGATTTCGCTAGCTGCTGACATCGAGGAGCGCCCCGGCGGGGCATACCGTGCACGTGTCCGATGGGTCGATCCGGCCGTCAAGAAGCGAGTCTCCAAGTCTGAGACGTTCACTATGCGGGAAGCCGCCGAAGACTGGATCAACCGCATGCGTCAATCCGCCGGTCGCGGCATCGACCCAAACACGGCGACGACCACTCTCTCAGAGTACGGCACGACCAACATGAAACTGGCGCTTCGTGGCCTGGAAGGCAAGACCACCGATCCGTACCTCGCCGGGTGGCGCAAGCGCGTCGTGCCATCGCTCGGCCACCTACCCGTAACCATGATCACCAACGGGGCAGTTGACCGGGCAGTGCACGCTTGGATCGCCGACGATTGCAGCCGTTCAACCGTTAAGAACAGTCTCGCGGTGCTGGTTCGGGTCATGGAGCAAGCGCTCCGCGACGGGATCATCGATCGGAACCCGGCTCGGATCAGCGGCTGGCAGCGCGAGTACAAGCTCGCCGAGGATGAGCTAGACGACCCGCGATCCCTGGCGCTGCCGGACTGGTCCGCACTGGTGACCCTCGCTGACGCATTGGTCGCAAACTCGGCAGACAAGTACCAGGGCTGGGGGGACGCCGTCATCTTCGAGGGCTGCACCGCTGCGCGCATCGGTGAAGTCTCCGGCTGTCTCGTTCGCGACATCGACACCGAAAACTGGATCTGGACCGTGTGCCGCCAGACGACCCCATCCCCCGGCGAACTCACGCACGGCGCCACCACCGCATCTGGTGGGGGCCTGGTCGACAAAAACACCAAGGGCCGGCGAGCACGTCAGGTGCCGCTGATCGAATCCATCCACGACATCATTCTGGGTCGGATCGAAGTAGCCGACGGAGAACCAGATGCCCGGCTATTCACCGGCCCGCGGGGCGGCCGCATCACCACCGCCACCCTGCGTGACGCGACCTCTTGGGATGAGGTGGTGACCAAGCTGGGCTACGAGCACCTGACGCGCCACGGCCTTCGGCACACGGGACTGACATGGATGGCCGATGCCGGCGTCCCACTGCACAGTCTCCGCAAGATCGCCGGCCACGGGAGCATCACGACCACTCAGCGGTACCTGCATCCCGATCGGCAGTCCGTCGCCGATGCCGGTGAGTTGCTGACGCGGCATCTCTCGTCTAACGTCGGGCGCAATCTGCGCGTGGTGTAGGTACCGATCCCGTTGTCCCAGAGTCGATATCATCGACCTTGCCATCCGACCTACCAAACAAACGTGGTCGATCTGTTCGGAAGCCAGCTTAATTTAGTTACTTCGGCGCTTTGAAGGCGATCGCAGTCAAGGACTGCGTTGCGCTCTCAAGAGAATCGAAGGCATTGGCGAGGTCTGTTTGGAGCTTCTCGAACCTGTCGAACTCGTCGACCTCGCCTCCACGATGCGCGGCCTGCATTGGTCCGTTCCAGTTCTCAGCGGCGCGCCTGATCGTCTTCAGCGCGGCTTCAACCTCGGAATTGCTGGTAAGCAGCTCGGCTGTGATGACCTCGTGCTTGATCTTGTCGCAGAGGACGATGTGCTTCTGCCTGACATCCATTAGCCGCGAAGATCTCTCGGCAGGTGGCGGGTCATTCCGCGCGGTCTGCTCACGATGCGTCATCGTTGCGTCGAACAGCTCGCGTTGCGAGTCAATCATTTTCGGTCGTTCCGATAGCACGGTAGCGACTTCCTCGCGTAGCTGATCGGCTCGCTTGTCAGCTCGGTTCGCCGCTCCCTCTGAGCGTGTCGTCCATCGAGTGAGCCAGACACCACCGAGGGCGAATACAGCGCCCATGACCGGGCCTGTAGTCAACTCACGGAACCAGTCACCCCAAGTCAATTCTTTCCCCTCCCAACAACTTGCATTCCGAATGGAAACCGACGCAAGCTCTACTGCGCGATCCGTAGCGTTGTTCCTCACGGAACATGGAGCAGGATCTGTGTCCATGGGTGGTCCCCGACCACGGCCACGCCCTGGCCATCGACGATTATCCCTCGGAACGACTTGTGCCCGAGTGCCCATCGTCGCTGGCGGATCTCGGCGAGTGACCGGCGCCGCCACCGCACGCCGTTCCAACCGGGTGGCGGTTCCCCACCAACCTCACGAATCCAATCCGGCCCGAGGAATACCTCTTCGCCGTACACCATCAGCTCGGCAACGTGGGCGTCGTACTCGACGCGCTCTGACTTCATCGTTTCTTCCACCTTGAGCCAGAACCATTTGTAGAACTCGCGTACGGCAGCCGTGTAGCGACCGATGATCGGAATCAGATCAATCGAATCGCCGTGTTTCTCAAGGTATTTACGAACCACTGCCGTCAAACTGTCCCACTTCAGAAGTGGCTTGACATGCAACCGAAATTGGAACTCTGCCGCTGGCACCGACTGTGAGAACTGCCACGCCGGGTTCAAGTAAGGAAGGAATCGATGCTGAGAGTAATTGCGGAGCTCTTCTAGAAGTTTGGCCTCGTCCGCTTCGAACACTGCCAGGCGCTTGGTGGTGTACTCACCTTGCTCGAACCCAGAGAGCTCCTTGCCGAGCTTGGGCCAGATGTCACGCAGAACTGCGCGCTGACCTGAGATAAGCGACTTCACGGAGGCGAGCAAATTCGCGAGGAGTCGAGCTAGCTCGATGCCGAACGGGTCGCCGACGTCCGGGTTGAATGGCTGACTATGGCCAATCTCGGGGTAGCGCAGGACGTGGGCCTGTAGCTCCTCAGCGTTCTTACTGAATGCGTACGAGGTCAGATTGAGATCGCGCATCATCACGATCACCTCGAACGGCCGCATCTCCGTCAGCATCGCCTGGCGCCGCTTGTACTCGGCGATCCATGGGTTCGTCCAGCTCGTGGTGGACTCCCGACCGTCCTCGTCGCCCGCCGCTGCCTCCATGAACCTCATGATTCCACCCGCATCCGACACTTCCCGGTGGTTCCGCTTCCGTGTCCTGGAACTGACTATTGGTTCCCGTCCGGTGCAGGCCGCTCCAGGATTTAACCTGGGGTGAACACCGACCAGCAGCTCCGCTGTCTACTCAGCCGATCGCTGCACATACACCATCTGGTCCCAGTCTGGTCCCAGACGCCCGGTCGATGGGAGACTCACGGCGAGAATCTTCGCACGTCAAAGCCTACTTTCTTGGTCGGGCTGACAGGATTTGAACCTGCGACCACTTGACCCCCAGTCAAGTGCGCTACCAAGCTGCGCCACAGCCCGCCGCCGCTATGAGCAGCAGACGGAAGCCTACCGTAGGTCCGGCGAGATCCTGAACTCGGATTCCGGCCAACGGTGCGGGATACCACAAATCACTTGTGCCACAACAAGATCATCCACAACATTTGGCGACTATTTGTCGGAGTGGCGTCCTATCATTCGAACATGAGTTCGATGGTGGATGTCGACGCAGGTCAGGTCCTTGCGGGGCTGGCCCATGCCGTCGACGCGCTGGCGGAACTCGATGCCCAGACTCTGACGCAGGGCGATCGTCTCGCCGTTCTTCGCGGCGTCGAGGCCCTCGTGCGTCGGATCCCTTCCGCGACTCATCCGATCGTCAATGAGCTGGTGTCCGAGCATGTTCCGGGGCAGTTCGGTGGGGTCAACCTGGCTGAAATCCTTGCTGACACGTTGCGGATCACCCGTTCGGATGCGCGCCGGCGCATCCGGGATGCCGCGGAACTGGCCCCCACCGCTTCCCTGAGCGGCGAACCGATCGAGCCCGTGCTTGCGGCGACTGCTGTGGCGCAACAGGCCGGTGTCGCCGGACACGATCACATTGCGGTCATCCGGCAGTTCTGGGACCGACTCCCCCACGCCGTTGATGCGGTAACCCGAGCTGCCGCCGAGAAGCAGCTTGCCGGGCTCGCGGGAACACTCCGGCCGGACGAGCTACGCAAGGCCGCGGACAGGCTCCTGGCCTATCTGGATCCCGACGGCAGCCTCACCGGCGATGCCGATCGAGCCCGACGACGAGGGTTCCGGATGGGACGTCAAGGTCTGGATCTCATGACGCCCGGGACATTCGACCTGGACCCCGAACTGCGCTCCTACCTCGACGCGATCTTCGCCAAGTACGCGGCTCCCGGTGTGTGCAACCCCGAGGGCGAAACACCTTGCGTAGATGGCGATCCCGATACCGCGCGGCGCGATGCGCGCTCGCTCGCCCAACGTCAGCACGACGCGCTCAAGGCGATGTGCCGGTCTGTGTTGTCATCGGGCGAGCTAGGCCGTCATCGCGGACTGCCGGTGACGGCGGTCGTCACCACAACACTGCGGGAGCTCGAAACAGGGGCTGGCCACGGGGTAACCGGCGGAGGCTCACTGCTGCCCATCACCGATCTCATCCGGATGGCCAGTCACGCCCACCATTACCTGACCGTCTTCGACGACGACGGGCGCGCGCTGCATCTGGGGCGAGCAAAACGCGTTGCCAGCGAGGACCAGCGAATCGTGTTGATCGCCAAGGATCGTGGCTGCACGTACCCGGGATGCGATCGGCCCGCGTATCACTGTCAGGTGCACCACATGGACGAGTGGGCCCGCGGCGGTAAGACCGACGTGGACGCCCTCGCGCTCGGCTGCGAGGGGCATCACAAGCTGCTGGGGCCTCAGGACCATCACTGGCGGGCCATACGCGGCCCCGACGGCTGTACGTGGTGGATTCCGCCCGCGCATATTGATCCGGCGCGCGTCCCGCGCATCAATTGGTTCCACCACCCGGACGGCTACTTACGGGAATAGAACGACATCGGCCCCGCCGGGGGTTAACCCGACGGGGCCGATGGGGCCAAGAGGCTTACATCACGCTGCCTACTTGAGCCGGCGTGACTACTCCGGGATGGTCAGAACCTGACCCGGCTGAATCAGATCAGGGTTGGCGACCCCGCTCGCGTCGGCAATCTTCTGGTACTGGTTGCCATCACCGTAGAAGCGCTCCGCGATGGCCCACAGCGTGTCACCCGAGACAACGGTGTACGTGCGGGGCTCCGGAGCGGCCGGTGCCTCGGGCTCTGCGGCGGCAGGAGCAGTCGCGGCAGGCTCTTCGGCGGGGGCTTCCTCGGCGGGGGCGGCCGGCGGAACCGGCGGGGTGTCGCTCGTGGTGGCGGTGGCCCAGGCGGGGGTATCGCCCGAGTACAGCACCAGGTTACGGTCATCCTGCAGCACCAGCCGCACGTTGTCCTTGCCCTCGGTGTCGCTGTGCCAGACCGGCTTTCCGTCTGCGTACAGAACGAAGTTGCCGTCGCTCTGCACCTCGGCGCGCTCCGGGCTGGTGCCATTGGTTCCGGTGGCCCACACGACGGTGTCGTACTCGGAGAGCACCAGGTTGCCGTCTTGCTGAAGCGTCAGGGAGTACGCGCCATTGTTCGACGTGATGCTCTGACCGGCTTCCAGCTTCTGGCCTTCGGTAAGTGTGTCCGCCACTGTGTTGCGCCTTTCGTAGGTGGTTTTGCTACCGCCGCAGGATGGTAGACGGTCAAACCAGCCTAGGTCGGCAAACCGAAAAAGTGGGCGATTCCGATCGGGTAGATCTCAACACGAGTGCGAATATTCGGTGAACGGAGCCTGAGAGAGCAATGTGCATGAGATCTTTTAGCTTGTGCCCGTTGCTATCTCACCGGCAGTTAGCGTTTGGGTCCGCGCTTCTCGCGCATCCGAACATTCACCCTGATGGGAGTCCCTTCGAAGCCGAAGGTTTCGCGCAATCTGCGCTCGAGGAACCGGCGATACCCGGCTTCGAGGAATCCGGTGGTGAAGAGCACGAAGGTGGGTGGCCGGGACGTGGCCTGGGTGATGAACAACACGCGTGGCTGCTTCCCGCCGCGCACCGGAGGTGGCGTCGCGGCAACCACTTCCTTGATCCAGGTATTGAGCTGACCGGTGGAAATTCGCGAATCCCAGGAGCGCAGCGCAGCCTCCAGTGCGGGCACCAATTTCTGAAGTGCCCGGCCGCTCTTGGCCGAAATGTTCACCCGCTGCGCCCAGCTGAGCTGCGAAAGCTGAAGGTCTACTTCACGTTCAAGGAGGTCGTGACGATCCTCGTCCACCAGATCCCACTTATTGAACGCGAGTACCAATGCGCGCCCGGATTCGACCACCATGGACAGCACTCGCTGGTCCTGTTCCGTGATGGGCTGAGATGCGTCCAGGAGCACGATCGCGACCTCGGCGGCCTCAATGGCTCCATGGGTGCGCAGCGAGGCGTAGTACTCATGGCCGGAGGCCTGTCCGACCTTGCGGCGCAGACCAGCCGTATCGACGAAACGCCAAGTCTTGCCATCGAGTTCGATCAAGGTGTCTACGGGGTCAACCGTCGTTCCGGCGGTATCGTGCACCACCGACCGCTGATCCCCCGAGAGTTTGTTCAGCAGAGAACTCTTGCCCACGTTGGGTTTTCCGACGAGAGCCACCCGTCGCGGGCCACCCTCCCCCGATGCGCGTGCGGACACCTGAGGCAGGTCCGCGACCACGCGATCGAGCAGATCCGCGACCCCACGCCCGTGCATGGCGCTGATGGGAAAGGGCTCGCCCAATCCCAGCGACCATAGCGTTGCCGCGTCAGCCTCTGCCCGGTCGCTATCAACCTTGTTGGCGGCCAGGAAGACTGGCTTACCCGAGCGGCGCAGTAGCTTCGCCGCGTCTTCGTCTGTTGAGGTTGCACCCACCGTGGCGTCGACCACCAGGATGATGAGATCCGCGGTCGCCATCGCGTGCCGCGCCTGTTCTGCTACGAGCTGTTGCAGGCCGGAGGCATCGGCCTCCCACCCGCCGGTGTCTTGCACGGTGAATCGGCGATCCATCCATTCAGCGGGATACGAGACACGGTCCCTGGTCACCCCGGGTATGTCTTGGACAACCGCTTCGCGCCGCCCGATGATCCGGTTCACCAATGTCGACTTGCCGACATTGGGGCGGCCGACCACCGCCACCACCGCAGGCGGGGCACTCGGTTCCTCGGCCGCCTCGTATTCGGCGAATTCGTCGAGTTCCCAATCGCTTTCATCGACCCATGTGCCGTCGGTCATCGGGACGCCCCTGCCTTTGTTCGCACCAAGTCCAGCAGGTGGGCCACGACCTGGTCCTGTGTCATATCGCTGGTGTCGATCTCCACCGCGTCCTCGGCCGGACGCAATGGCGACACCGCTCGTGTCGAGTCCAAATGATCGCGGCGCTGCACGTCGGCGAGCACGCGCTCGTACTCGTCGGCTCCGCCGCCGGAAACGTTCTGCGCATTACGGCGCTGCGCCCGGGCCTGTGCCGATGCGGTGAGATAAATCTTCACGTCGGCATCGGGGAGCACGACGGTACCGATATCGCGACCCTCTACCACCACCGCGCCACCGCTGCCCTCGGCCAGCTCGCGCTGGCGCCGCACTAGCCGCTCGCGTACTGCGGGTACCGCAGACACCGCGGAGACCGCGCCGGTCACCTCGGTTTCCCGGATGGGAGTTGAAACATCTTCTCCCGCAAGCAGAGCTGTCTGCGCATCAGGATCAGACCCCACCGACATGGGAACCTGTTCGGTGGCAGCGGAGATAGCTGCGGGATCGTCGAGGTCGATACCGGCGCGCAGTACCCAGAGCGTCACGATCCGGTACATAGCCCCGGTGTCCAGATAGGCGGCGCCGAGCTGCCGGGCCAATTCCTTGGCCACCGAAGATTTTCCGGTGCCGGATGGGCCGTCGATGGCGACCACGACGCGCGTCACAAGCCCACCGCCTTGTACAGCGAGCCGATCTCGTCGCGGCCCAGAGCACGCAGGCTCCCGGGACGTTGATTGCCCAGCACCACATCGCCGATCTTGGTGCGGACCAGCTCCAACACCGGATGGCCCACGGCGTCGAGCATCCGGCGCACAATGCGATTGCGTCCCTCATGCAGGGTCAGCTGGATCATGGTCTGGCCGTCCACGGTGCCGAGGAACTTGAAATCGTCAATCTTCGCGGGTCCGTCGGCGAGCTCCACGCCATCACGCAGCTGTCTGCCGAGGCCACGCGGCACCGTGCCTGCCACCGTGGCGATATACGTCTTGGGCACCTCGTAGGAGGGGTGCATGAGCCGGTGAGTCAGCTCTCCGTCATTGGTGAGCAGGATCAGCCCGACGGTCTCGGCGTCGAGGCGCCCCACATTGCGGACGCCCTGATTGCTTCTCACCCGCTCCTCGATCAGCTTCCCGATGCAGGGGCGACCCCGGTCGTCCGACATGGTCGACAGCATGCCGTAGGGCTTGTTGAGCGCCAGGTACACCAGCTCGGAGTTCATGATCACGCGTGCGCCGTCGACACGAACCACGTTGACCGCCGGATCGATTCGTCTGCCCTGTTCGGTCACGATCTGACCGTCCACTTCGACGCGACCCTCGTAGATCATCCGCTCGGCTACCCGGCGTGACGCAATTCCCGCTTGCGACAACACCTTCTGGAGTCGAATTCCTTCTTCGCTCATTTCAGTCCTGATCAACAGTAAAGGCGGGTGCGGCACCGGATCCGGCACCGTCAGCGGGCGTCCGGTCGAGCCGCGCGAACCGCGGCTCGTCGCCGAGGTTTTCGGATAGGTCGTCGATCACGTCGATATCGGGAAGAAGCGGTGCGATATCGGGAAGGTCCGTCAATGAGGTCAGCCCGAGCCGCTCCAGGAACAGCTCGGTGGTGCGGAACATCACCGCGCCGGACTCATCATCGGTGCCTGATTCGGCGATCAACCCGCGCATCAGCAGCGTCCGCATCACGGCATCGACGTTCACGCCGCGGACGGCACTGACACGAGATCTGGTCACCGGCTGTCGGTAGGCCACTACGGCAAGGGTCTCGAGTGCGGCACGGGTCAGCTTGGAACGTGCACCGTCCAGCAGCAGCTTCTCGACGTAGGGGGCGTACTGGGCACGCGTGTACATACGCCAGCCGTCCACGGTCTCCCGAAGGTCGATTCCGCTGGCGCGATCGGTCAGGATCTCGGAAATCCGTTGCAGCGCTTCGGCTACGCGGTCCAGTGGCTGCGCGACGACCGCGGCCACCGCCGAGGCACTGATGGGTGTGTCCACCACCAGCAAGAGGGCTTCGAGAGTGCTGATGAGTTCGTCATCGGCCATCGGGACGAATTCGTCCGGACCTGATTCGACCTCGCCAGAGGCTTCCGAGTCGGATTCCAGGGCACTGATCTCGGTGTCGACGGGGGCGTCGAGATCAGTGGACTCCTGCGACCCCTCGACAGGGATCGTCTGCTCACTCATGCGTAGTCCACTGCCTTTTCTAGATCATCCTGCGCCGGGCGCTCACCGGTCCATGAAACTTGGAGCGGTCCAAGCGGTTCGGATTGCTCGAATAGTACCGCCTTGGAGCGGTAGAGCTCGAGGACGCCCAGGAAGCGGGCAACGATCTCGATCGGTGCCGAGCATTCGGCGACCAGCTCGGTGAACGTCATCCACTGTCCGGCGCCCCGCGCGGACAGCAGTTCGACCATCCGTTTGGCGTGTTCAGGCACCGAAACCCGGGGAATGTGTAGATGGCTCAGACCGACCGTCGGCACCGGCCGGGGGGTGAACGCACCGGCGGCAAGCTGGGCGAATTGCTCCCCATCAAGCCCCAGGTGGACCGGCGGCAGCAGCTCGCTGAACCGCTCCTCCAACGCCACCGCGCGCGGGTACGAGCGCAGCGCGGCGGCCTCCAGTTCGGCGAACATCTCTGCCACATGCTTGAACGCCCGGTACTGCAGCAGCCGTGCGAACAGCAGGTCACGGATTTCCAGCAGGGCCAGATCGTCGGAGTCATCCACCTGGCCCGAAGGCAGCAATCGCGCCGCCTTCAGATCCAGCAGGGTGGCCGCGACGACCAAGAAGGCGGTGACCTCGTCAAGGCTGTAGGTATCGCCCAACGTCTTGGTGTAGGCGATGAACTCGTCGGTCACCTGGTGTAACGCAACCTCGGTGACGTCGAGCCGATGCTGCGAAATTAGTTGCAGCAGAAGGTCGAACGGCCCCTCAAAGTTTGTGAGATGAATCCGGAAGCCGTGCGTATCGGCGGCCTTCGGTTCCGGTTCCGGCGCAGCGGAGTCGAGAACTGAGGGCTCCGTAGAAGTCGCGACTGGATCAGACATAGTCAGCGCTTCCGGTACCTCAACCGTCACGATTCGAACCGGTCGATTACCTCGCGAGCCAACGAGATGTACGCCTGGGCGCCGGAGGATTTGGGTGCCCACGTCGTGATGGGCTCCCCCGCCACGCTGGTTTCCGGGAAGCGGACCGTGCGGGTGATGACGGTGTGGAAGACCTGGTCGCCGAATACCTCGATGACCCGGGCCATCACCTCACGCGCGTGCAGAGTGCGGGCGTCGAACATGGTGATGACGATTCCGGACACCGACAGTTTCGGGTTGAGCCGGTCGCGCACCTTGGCCACGGTGTCGGTGAGCAACGCCAGCCCGCGCAGCGAGAAGAACGCGCATTCCATCGGGATGACGACGCCCTCGGAGCACGCCAACGCGTTCACGGTCAGCAGACCCAGCGACGGCTGGCAGTCGATGAGCACGTAGTCGTAGCGGTCGAGTACCGGGTGCAGCGCGCGGGCCAGCGAGTGTTCCCGGCCCACCTCGTTGACCAGCTGAATCTCGGCCGCAGACAGGTCGATGTTGCTGGGAATCAGGTCGAGCCCCTCGACGCGAGTGCGCATGAGGACCTCGTCCACCGACACGCGGGGCTCGACCAGCAGGTTGTGCACCGTGGTTTCGAGTTCGTGGTGGGCGATTCCCAGGCCGGCCGACAAAGCGCCCTGCGGGTCCAGGTCGACGAGCAGCACCCGTCGGCCGTACCCAGCCAGCGCGGCACCCAGATTGATGGTCGAGGTGGTCTTACCCACCCCGCCCTTCTGGTTGCACATCGCGATGACCTTGGCCGGCCCATGGCCCGTCAGCGGCTTTGGTTCGGGAATGTCTTTGTGAGGACGACCGGTGAGGTCAAGGTCGCCGTCGTCGGCGGGGAAGTCAGCGTCGAGACTGCCGTCCGTCACGTCACCTCCCGGTCATCTGCTTGACCCTCTTCGCGCACCCGGCTCATCGAAGGCATTCGGGCAAGTCTAGTGGGGTTGCGGCTCTCGGTAGCGGCAACCCGCGCATGTGGCGACTACTAACGGGCCCGGGGATGCGCACCAGCCCACACTTCGCGCAGCGAACTGACGGTGACCAGCGTGTAAATCTGTGTCGTCGTCACCGAGGCGTGGCCGAGTAATTCCTGCACGACGCGAACATCGGCACCACCTTCCAAGAGGTGCGTTGCAAACGAATGCCGCAGGGTGTGCGGGGACACCGCAGCACTTATCTTGGCGCGTTCGGCGGCGTCGGCGAGCACCTGCCAGGCGCTTTGACGAGACAAGCGCCCACCCCGCGAGTTCAGGAACAGTGCGGGAACACCGCCGCGTCCTCGTCGTGCCAGATCCGGACGGCCGCGTACGAGATAGGCCTGGAGTGCTTCCACCGCGGGCCGCCCCACGGGCACCAGCCGCTGCTTGCCGCCCTTGCCCCAGAGCAAGGCCGAGCGGGCCTGGACGTCGATATCGTCGACATCGAGCCCCACGGCCTCGGAAATGCGTGCCCCGGTCGAATACAGCAATTCCAGGAGCGCGCGGTTACGAAGATCGAGCGGGCCGTCCGTGGCACCTCCGCCGGCGGCGGCCAATAGGGCCTCTACTTGATCTATCGTCAGGCTCTTGGGTAGCCGCCGATTGGGGGTTGGCGGCTTGACGGCGCGAGCGACATCGGTCGGGGCCAGCCCTTCGATGGCTGCGAACCGGTGCAGTCCGCGCACGGCGATCAGCGCACGGGCGGCCGAGGACGCGGACAGCTCGGGCACGCCATTGTCGGGGTCGCCCCGGCGCAGCGTGACCACAAAATCGCTCACATCGGGTTCGGACACGTCGGCGAGGCGGCCGATCTTGCGGTCGGCGAGATACTGCAGATAGCGGCGCAGGTCGCGACGGTACGAGCTCAGTGTGTTGGCGGCGACACCACGTTCCACGTCGAGGTGATCCAAATAGGCCTGGATCTCACCGTCTAGGAGCCCGGCGATGAGCCCCTTGGGCGAGGAGCCGGCGGCAAGTGCGCGGTTCAACTACGTTCCTTGCGTTTCGCAAAGGTTGTCGGCCGGTCCGGCCAGGGTGCATCTGAGTCGCGGGTGTGGTGGCCGGCGAGCGCCACGTGCGCGGCCAGAATGCCAGCCGCGGCAATGGCATTCACGATCTCACCGGCAAGCACCATCGATACGGCCTCGGGCAGCGGCACCCAATGCACCGTCATGTCGGCCTCTTCGTCATGGCTTTCGCCGCGGCCCGGATGCGAGAGCCCGGTAGCCAGAAACACCCTGACCACCTCATCGGTGAACCCGGGTGAGGCGGCGGCATCCACGAGTACCCGCCAGGTGGTCGCCTCGATGCCGGCCTCCTCCCGCAGCTCGCGTGCGGCGGCCAGTTGAGTGTCCTCCCCCGCGATGTCCAGCAGTCCGGCGGGCAGTTCCCAGAGCCGGTGTCCGAGCGGATGGCGGTACTGATGCACCAGCGCGACCCGTCCGACCTCGTCGACGGCGGCGACAGCCACCGCCCCGTAATGCTCGACTACCTCGCGGATCGCGCTGCCGCCGCCGGGCATCGCGACACGATCGCGGCGCAACGCCAGAATGCCGCCCATGTACACGGGCTCGGACTCCAGGGTGAGGAACTCATGGCGTTCTCCCTCCCCGGGAGCCCCACTACTCACTATCAGGATCCAGCGGAAGGCGTTCGGCCGCTTTGTATTCCATCGCCGCACGGATAAATGCGACGAACAGCGGGTGTGGACGGGTGGGGCGGCTCTTGAGCTCCGGGTGGGCCTGGGTGGCCACCGCGAAGGGGTGCACATCCCTCGGATACTCGACGAACTCCACCAGGTGCCCGTCGGGCGATGTCCCGGAGAACCGCAGGCCGCTCTCGGCGATCTTGTCCCGGTAGGGGTTGTTCACCTCATACCGATGCCGGTGCCGTTCGGAGACTTCGGTCGTTCCGTACGCCTCGGCAACAATGGAGTCGGCTTCCAGAACAGCTGGATAGGCGCCGAGGCGCATCGTTCCGCCCAGGTCTGCCTCACCGGCGACCGCCCGCACCTGATCGGCCATCGTGGCGATCACCGGGCTCGGAGTCTTCGGGTCGAATTCTGCGGAGTTGGCATCGGCGAGACCCGCCGAGCGCGCCGCCTCGATCACCATGCACTGCAATCCCAGACACAGGCCGAGCATCGGGATGCGCCGCTTACGTGCGTAGCCGATAGCGCCGAGCTTGCCTTCGATGCCCCGGATGCCGAAACCACCGGGGATCAGCACCCCGTCGACATCACCGAGCGCGGACTGCGCGCCGGCCTCGGTCTCACAGTCGTCCGAGGGCACCCACTTGATGTCCACCTTTGTGCGGTGCCGGAACCCGCCGGCACGCAGCGCCTCGGTGACCGATAGATAGGCATCAGGCAGGTCGATGTACTTGCCCACCAAGGCGATTCGCACTGACTCGCTGGGCTCGTGCACGCGCTGCAACAGATCGCCCCACTCTGTCCAATCAACATCACGGAAGGGCAGATTGAGCCGGCGCACCACGTACGCGTCGAGCTCTTCGCGATGCAGCACCTTCGGGATGTCGTAGATGGACGGGGCGTCCGGTGTGGAGATGACACCGTCGACGTCCACGTCGCACATGAGCGCGATCTTGTTCTTGAGCGGCTCGGGCACCTCCCGATCGCAACGCAGGATCAGCGCATCAGGGGTGATGCCGATGCTGCGCAGCGCGGCGACCGAGTGTTGCGTCGGCTTGGTCTTGAGCTCACCGGACGGCTTCAGATACGGCACCAGAGAGACGTGCAGAAAGAAGACGTTGTCACGGCCGACGTCATGCCGGATCTGGCGCGCTGCCTCCAGGAACGGCTGCGATTCGATATCGCCGACGGTGCCGCCAATCTCGGTGATGACCACGTCGGGCCGCTTGCCGTTGGCATCGGGCTCGGCCATCGCGAGGATGCGGCTCTTGATCTCGTCAGTGATATGCGGGATTACCTGCACGGTGTCACCGAGGTACTCACCACGTCGCTCTTTGGCGATCACGGTCGAATAGACCTGCCCCGTCGTGACATTCGCCGAACCCGACAGGTCGCGATCCAGGAAGCGCTCGTAATGCCCGACGTCCAGATCGGTCTCGGCGCCATCCTCGGTCACGAAGACCTCACCGTGCTGGAACGGGTTCATAGTGCCCGGATCCACATTGAGGTATGGATCGAGCTTCTGCATGGTCACGTGCAAACCGCGTGACGTGAGAAGTTGCCCGAGGCTTGAGGCGGTCAGTCCCTTGCCCAGCGAGGAGGCGACTCCGCCGCTGACGAAGAGGTGCCTGGTGGCGGATTGAGGATGCTTGCGTAGACCTGGCAAGAAGGCTCCCGTGACGACTGCGCAGGGCAATTCTGACTGGATCGGGGCCCTGCTGACCCACGGAACCTCACCCTAACAAACAGGGCGACAACAGGCACCGAACACGCCGTGCGGTGTGGGCTAGATCCCGTTTTTATGGCTTTTATGGCCCACCTAGGGCACCGTGATGGAGGTAGCTCCGGGACCAAGCCCGTACCTGCCCGAGTGGCCGTCGGACTGTTCGCGCAGCGCCAGGATGGTGGTGATGCGTCCCGAGGCCATCTCAATATCGTCGACGGTGCTCGCCGCCGAGGCCATGGAACCATCGGCACGGGTCACCGCGATCGACGCGATGCCGTTGGCCGATCCGCTGCGTCCGACGAGCACGGTGCCCGAGCCGCGCCGATCCAGTGCGGCAGCGAATCGCGCCACGCTGGATCCCTTGTTCCCGGCGTCGTCGGGCAACGCTCCACCGGTCACGATCACCGCGAGATTTCCCGCCGACACCTGTCCGTCGGTGTAGGTGATGAATCCGCTCTGACGCAGCGCCGACAGTGCGATGTCACGCTGCTCGTCGGTCACCGGCGGTGCCTGCTCTTCTGGTTTGTGCGGGGCAATCTGCAACACGATGCCCACGAGGTCACCCGCCTGCGATCCCTGGTCTACGGCATCGGTGCGCAGCTGCGTCCCGGCGGGCAGGATCGACGAGTTCACGATGGTGCGCAGCCGTTCACCCTGATTGGCGTCGGTGAACTGGTCGGTCAGCCCGACCCGGCCCGATACCGACCCGCCGGCGGTGGAGATCAGTTGAGCGATGCCGTCGACATCGGAACGGTCTGCCTCCGGGGTGGTGAACAGCACCACCTTTCGATCACCCAGGGCATCCTTGACCATTCGGGGCGCCATGGTGGCATCGAAATTGCTTGCGGCGTTGAGCTTCTCACTCAAGGCATTCTTGTCCTGGTTGAGATCTTCGATCTGCCGTTGCTGGGTGCGCTTGTCGTCGCGCAGGCCCGAGAGGAGCGTGTCGTTGAGCAGGCCGGAGCCGAGTACGACGCCCACTGCCAGGGCGAGGAAGACGGCAGCGAGGGATATTGCGTGCTGACGCAGAGTAATCACGAGTAGCTCAGCTGACTAGGTTCTGCACCCAGACCGTCATCCGGTTCCAATAGGCGAGCAGCCACTCGGCCGCGCTGTCGCCCGCACTGGTGACCCACAGCATCGTGATCACGGCCACCAACACCGCCAGGATCAACAAGGCGATGGCCCCACCGGAGAACCGGTTGCGGTACAGCGTCGCAACGGCTTTGGAGTCGACGAGCTTGGCGCCCACCTTGAGCCGGGTCAGGAAAGTCGACGGATTGGACTGCTGGCGTTCACGATCGAAGAACTCCTCGATGGATGCGGTGTGGCCCACCGTGACGATCAACGATGCACCGTGGTGATCGGCCAGCAGCAGTGCCAGGTCCGCGGCCGAACCCGCCGCCGGGAAGGTCACGGCCCCGACTCCCAGGTCCTGGATGCGTTCGAGCCCGGCGGCGTGCCCATCGGCGTCGGCGGGAAGAACTACCTGCGCACCGGATTTCAAGACATCGTTACTCATCAGCAGCGGGTCGCCCACCACGATGAGCGGCCGGTAGCCGGCCTTACGCAGGATGTCGGCGCCGGTCCCGACTCCGATGAGAACCGGTTGATACTCCTTGATGAACGGCTTGAGGTTCTTCAGGTCGTGGGCGGCACCGACGCCGTCAGACACGACGATGACATGGCGGTTGCGCAGGTCGATGTCGACGTCCGGGATACCGATCCCGTCGATCAGCAGCGGGCTCTCGCTGCGGATGAACTCGATGGTGTTGCCGGAGAACGCCTCCAGGTGCGCGACCAATCCGGTCTTGGCCTCGGTCATCAGGTCGTGCACGTCCGCATCGGTGCGCGGTGTCCCGGCGATGAGGCGGCGGTCACCGTTGTAGATGCCACCATTGTGCACCCGAACCGTGGAGCCATCCTTGACCTTTTTGAAGACCTCGGGTCCGATGCTGTCGATGAGAATGATGCCGTTCGCGACGAGCACCTCGGGCCCCAGATTCGGGTAGCGGCCGGAGATCGACGGTGAGACGTTGACCACAGCGCTGACGCGCGCGTCAACAAGAGCGTCTGCCGTGATGCGATCCAGATCCAGGATGTCGATAACGGCAATATCACCCGGGTTGAGGCGTTGCAGCAGCCGGTTGATGTCCCTGTCGGTCCGCACTGTTCCGACGATGCCAGGCCGGGAGCTGCTGCTTCGAGTGAGCATCGTGGTCAAGTTCATACAACTGATGATCGCCCGCGGGGCTGCTCAGGCAGTGGAGGCGCGCCGTAACACCTGTCACATTGGTCACTCCAGCACCCCTGGTTTCAGGGCCGAATGGGCGCATACCGCGCAGGTCACATGGGTTTTCATGCCACAAGCGTGCCCCGCAAGCGGGAGGTACCCCAGCTCGTGGAAGGGAACTCAGCCTCGCTCGGAGCGGGCGGCATCGAGCAGCTCACGGGCGTGCGCCCGGCCGGTGTCGGAGTCGCCGAGCCCGGCGAGCATCCGGGCCAGTTCGGCGACCCGATCCTCGTCATCCAGACGGCGGACACCGCTGCCCTTACTGCTCACCCGGTCAACAGTGAGGTGGATATCGGCGAACGCCGCGACCTGGGGCAAGTGCGTCACGACGATCACCTGGTGGGTATGCGCCAACTTGGCCAACCGCCGGCCGATCTGCACGGCGGCTCGGCCGCCCACACCCGCATCGACTTCGTCGAACACCATGGTGGTCCCGGCAGTCGAGGCCGCAAGCACCACCTCGAGGGCCAGCATCACGCGCGAGAGCTCACCTCCGGATGCGCTCTTGGCCAGCGGCAGCATCGGGTTGTCGCGATGGGCGGCGAATCCGAATTCGACGGCGTCGGCACCCGCCGATCCCGCGTGCACGGTCTGCCCGGACGGCAGTGTCAAGGGCGCCACATCATCGGTCCGGACCGCAATGGGTTCCACTGCGATGGTGAACGCGGCTCGGTCCATCGCCAGGCCCGCCAGCTCGGCGGTGACGGCTTTACCCAGCGCCTTGGCGGCCTTGGTACGCGCCTTGGTCAGACCAGTTGCGGCGGTAGCCAGTTCGCCGGCGAGTCGATCCACGCGGGCAGAGAGGGCATGGAGTGTTTCTTCGGGGGTGTCGACCTCGGCCAGTCTGCCGCGCGCCTCCTGCGCCCATGCGATCACCCCATTGAGGTTGGCAGCATACTTGCGTGTCAGCGTGCGCAGCTGTCCCTGACGTGCCAGCTTCTCCTCGAGCGTGCTGGCGTCGCTCGGCAATTCGTCCGTAAACGCGGTCAGCTCACGGGAGACGTCACCAACCACCGCGAGTGCCTCGGCCAATTGTGGTGCCAGGGCTCGCAGCGCGGCGTCATCGGTGGCTTCCAGCAGGACCTTGGCCTTCGCGATGCGATCGATCGCCGACTGGGAATCGTCGGCCTCGCCATGGGAATCCGAGCCTGCCAGCGCGCCGCGTGCGGAGGCCGCCGCATCGCGCAGCGCGTCGAGTTCCGACAGGCGATGGATATCGGCGGCGAGCTGGTCGTCCTCCCCCGGTTTGGGGTCGACGGCATCGATCTCGTTGAGCGCGAATCCGAGTCGATCGGCTTCCTGCGCGAGCTCACGCACCCGGTTGGTGCGGTCGATGAGGTCGCGCCGCGCGGTGAGCCATTCCTCGCGCAGCTTGCGGTAGGTGGTCAGTAGCGCCTCGATGCTGGCCGGGCCTTCCGAGGCGAATCTGTCCAATGCGGCGAGCTGCTGCTCGGGGCGCATCAGGCGCAGCTGGTCGTTCTGGCCGTGCACCGTGAGCAGACCCGCGGTGAAGCTGGCCAGCGATTTGGCGGGCACGCTGCGCCCGCCCAGGTACGCGCGCGAGCGGCCATCGGACGTCACCGAGCGCGCGGCGATCACGCTGCCGTCGTCGTCCCGTTGTGCCCCCGAGGAATCCAATACCTCCGTGACGTCGGCGGGCTCGGCGCCCAGCGGATCGGTCGTGAGGAATCGGCCCTCGACCACGGCGCGGTCGGCACCCGCCCGCACCCGGTTGGCGTCGGCGCGCGCCCCGCCGAGCAGATGCAGACTGGTGACCACCATGGTCTTACCGGCTCCGGTTTCGCCGGTCAGCACGGTCAGCCCGCTGTCGAACTCCGCGGTGGCGGCGGGGATGGCGCCGAGGGACTCGATGCGAATCTCGGTGAGCACGACTACCTTCCCCGCCAGCCCTTGACGGGCAGGTGGAACTTACGCACGACCCGGTCCGCGAACGGCTTGCTGTCCAAGCGCGCCCACAGCACCGGCTGATGGCCGCGCACCACCTCGACCCGCCCGCCCGGCGGAACCCGGATCTCGCGACGGCCGTCACAGAAGAGCAGCGCGTCATGCCCGTCGGCCTCGATCTCGACGGCCACGGTAGAGGCGGGGCTGGTCACCATCGGCCGCGCGAACAATGCGTGAGCGTTATTGGGCACCACGAGGATCGCGTCCAGGTCGGGCCAGACAACCGGTCCACCCGCCGAGAATGCGTAGGCGGTGGATCCCGTCGGGGTCGAGACGAGAACGCCATCGCACCCGAATGCCGACACCGGACGGGCGTCCACCTCCAGTACCACGCCGAGCACGCCAAGTCGGGGACCCTTTTCGATGCTCACCTCGTTGAGTGCCCAGCCGCGTTCGACCACGTCACCGCCGATACGGACCAGAACATCCAGTGTCATGCGGGTCTCGACGCGGTAGGTGCCCTCCACCACATGGGTGAGAACGGCGTCGATCGCTTCGGCCTCCACCTCGGCGAGAAAACCGATGCGGCCCAGGTTGACCCCGAGTACGGGTGCGGTGGCGCTGCGTGCGAGGTCGGCGGCCCGGAGGAAGGTGCCGTCTCCGCCCAGTACCAACACCAACTCACAGCCGGTGGCGGCATCCTGATCGGCGTCGACAACCTCGACGCCCACACCGAGGGAGCGAAACTCGGTCGGGTCCAGGTGCACCGGTCCGCGATCGATGGCCTCCGCGGAGAGCACCCGCAGCGTGATGCCGTTCTCCCCCAGTGTTTTCGCGACACGGCGGGCGGTTTCGATGACCTCAGCACGGCCCGTGTGAGCGACAAGCAAGATCTTGCGTTCGGTCACCTGAGTCTGACGTTCTTCGCCCAAGCGGGTCATCACTGCGGCCCCTTCGTAATAGCTTCGGCAACGGCTGCCTCAACATCCAGGCCGGAATCTGTTTTCCGTAGCCAGAGGAAGTACTCGACGTTTCCAGACGGCCCCGGCAGTGGGCTGGCCGTCACTCCCGCGGTGTGCCAACCCTGCGTCTGCGCGCGGCGGGCAACCGATACCACAGCATCGGTGCGCAGCTGCGGATCACGCACTACTCCTCCGGCGCCGACAAGCTCCTTACCCACCTCGAACTGGGGCTTGACCATCGGTACGATATCGGCATCGGTTGCGGCACAGGCGATCAGCGCGTCAAGCACCAAAGCGAGCGATATGAAGGAGAGGTCGGCCACGATCAGTTGTGCTGATCCGCCGATGAGTTCGGGTGTCAGGGTGCGCACATTGGTCCGATCGAGAACCGTGACCCGGTCGTCGGACTGCAGGGACCAGGCCAGTTGTCCGTACCCGACATCGGCGGCCACCACCTCGCGTGCGCCCGAACGCAGGAGTACCTCGGTAAACCCGCCCGTCGATGCCCCGGCATCCAGACAGCGCTTGCCTTCGACGGAAAGCCCCTGTGGGCCAAAGGCGTCAAGCGCACCGAGAAGTTTGTGAGCGCCGCGCGAGACCCACTTGTCCACGGGCTCCCCCTGCACCACAAGGGATGCCGTCGCCGGCACGGCTGTCGCGGCTTTGGCGGCCGGAATACCGTCGATACGCACCCGGCCCGCGTCGATCAGTTCAGCTGCTTGCTGACGCGAACGTGCGAGCCCTCGGCGCACCAACTCGGCGTCGACCCTGGCGTGCCGGGCCATGGCTATCCCTGCTCCGCGGATTCCAGTGCTCGGACCAACACATCATGTGCCTGCTCCAGGACCTGGGCTTGAGTCTCGAGATCCAGTTCGGCCTCGGATTCGCCGAAGCCGGCGGGTGGGTCGAGCCGACCCAGCAGCGCCTGGACCTGGGACCGGACCTCATCGGGGTCAGGTCCACCAGCCTGGCGGGCAACATCGTTCGGGGTGGTCATCGCGCTCAAGGCTAGTGGATCTCCCCGGAGTGGCAGGGGCGGCGACACACTATCCGGCAGAAAGCTGCTGCAAGACTCGTTCTGCCAGGTCATCAGCGGGCACGATGGGCCTGATGGCCGGTGCGGAGTCCGTCGCCCACACCGCGGCCGCCAGGGCCTGGGCCAGCGACAAGGGCGACCCTGTGTCGTCGATGGCGCCGATCGACACCTGGTCGGCATCAACGGTTACCCGCCACGACGGCTTCGGTTCGATACGCACCTCCGACTGCGGCAGGTGCAATGCCGCCAGATCGGTCCCCAGGAACGTCGGTCGATGCGCGGTGTCGGCCCAGATCGCGTCGATGGCGCTGTTCACGCCGGTGAGCACCATGAGACTGGGCAGGCCCGCGGCATTGGCTCCGGAGATGTCGGTATCGAGCCGGTCCCCGACAACGAGAGGTCGCGTGAAGTTGCCGCGTGCCAACGCATCCTCGATAAGCGCCCGTCCCGGTTTGCCGGCCACGACGGGATCGGCATCGGTGGCGGTGCGCAGCGCGGCGACCATGGACCCGTTTCCGGGCAGCAAGCCGCGCTCGGTGGGCAGGGTGGCGTCCACATTGGCCGCCACCCAGTAGGCGCCCGCCCGGATGGCGAGTGCGGCCTCGGCAAGGGTGGTCCAACAGGTGTCCGGCGAATGCCCCTGCACCACAGCGCGGGGGGCCTTGTCGAAGCTGCGCACTGGGGTGAGGCCGACGGCGGCCACCTCGGCGGCCAGCGCCTCGGTGCCGACCACGAGTACCGCATCCTCGCGTTCGAGCGCCTCGGCGAGCAGTCTCGCCGCACTCTGTGCGCTGGTGACAACGTCACCGGGCGTGGCGGCGAATCCC
Source organism: Mycobacterium sp. D16R24 (assembly GCF_002013385.1). Lineage (NCBI taxonomy): Bacteria > Bacillati > Actinomycetota > Actinomycetes > Mycobacteriales > Mycobacteriaceae > Mycobacterium > Mycobacterium sp. D16R24. The sequence goes on from NZ_MAEV01000013.1 coordinate 53,192, forward strand.
AGGGAGGTCAGGTGTTCTGCCACCTCGGGTGCGGACCGGCTCGCATTGTTGGTGACGTAGAGCTGCCGAACGCCGCTGGCCGCCGACAACGCCGCGATGGCGTTCGGGGTGGGTTCGGCACCCCGGAACACCGTGCCGTCGAGGTCCAGGAGCAGGCAGTCGTGGGCGCCGGCGAGTGTGTCAGGCAAGTTCGGCAGCCCGATCCTCGGCGTCGGTCAGGCCTTCGACATCGGCATTGGCGGCGTGTAGGAACCATTGCACCGCTTCGGGTTTGCGATCCAAAGCCAGGAGGATGTCGGCGTAGGCGTAGAACAGCCGCGCCGCGACCACACCGACACGCTTCGGATCGGGTGCAGGCGTGGACAGCACCGCCAACGCTTGATCGAGCTGTCCCATATCGGCGCGCGCGCCGGCGGTGACGATGCGCAGTTCGTCGGCGGCATCGCCGGTGAGCGCCTTGGCCTCATCGCCGCGGGCGAGCTCGATGGCGCGTTCGGGTCGACCGACTCCCCGTTCGCAATCGGCGATCAGCGCCAGCAGCGGCGACCGCGTGCCCATGCGCTTGGCCGCGCGCAGCTCGGACAATGCCAGCGCCCAGTCTCCGCAGTGATAGGCGGCGATGCCGAGCGCTTCGCGAACTCCGGCGATGCGGGCCGCGCGGCTCTTGGCTGCCTTGGCGTGCTCCAGCGCGGCCTCCGGGTCCTCGTCGAGCAGGTTGCCCGCGACGACCAGATGCCGGGCCACCGTGTCGGCGGTGTTCTTGTCCAGGCTGAGTAATTCGGCGCGCACATCGTGGGCCAGCTGCTTGGCCTCGACCTCGTCAGGAATGGTCGGGCCGAAGTTTCGTGGGGCCTGGCGGTCGTCGGTGCGCCGAGGCCGCGGTGCCTGATTTCGCTGAGGTCGATCACCGCCGCGCTCGTCCGACCGGCGCGGACGCGCTGCGCCGCCGCCACGGTCGTCGCGCCGCGCACCCGAATCCTGGGCGGGGCGACTCGTGCCGTGCTTTTTGGGCCCCTGTTGCCTGGGTCCTCGCTGGTCCACGGGCACCTCCTTTGATCGATGAGTCCCCCACGCATGGGAGGTGCCCCCAGCTTGCGCGAAGACCATGTATTACAGCGCGAGTATGCCGGTAACAGGCCCTTCGCCGGAAATTCGGTGGCAATCGCGGTGATCCGTTGCGCAGACTGAACGCTATGAGCCATGTGCAGCTCGATGCCATCGGCTACCACCTCCCAGACGGCAGAGCGCTTCTTCACGATGTCAGCCTCCGCGTCGGCGAAGGCAGCAAAACCGCGTTGATCGGCCCCAACGGGACCGGTAAGACGACGCTGTTGCGCGTCATCGCCGGCGACACGGATCCGCACGACGGGTCCGTCACGCGTGGCGGGCAGCTCGGCGTGATGCGACAGTTCATCGGTTCCGTTCGTGACGACTCGACCGTCCGCGATCTGCTGCTGTCGGTAGCACCGGATCGCATCAGAGCAGCCGCCGGTCGTCTGGACCGCGCCGAGCTGGCACTCATGGAGCATGACACCGAACGCGATCAGCTCGCCTATGCGCAGGCACTGGCCGACTGGGCCGATGTGGGCGGATACGAGTTCGAGACCGAATGTGACGTGCACACCATGGCGGCGCTGGGAATCCCGTTCGAACTGGCCAGATTTCGCGGCGTGAACACACTTTCGGGAGGTCAGCAGAAGCGACTGGTCCTCGAATCGCTGCTGCGTGGTCCGCACGAGGTGCTGCTGCTCGACGAGCCCGACAACTATCTGGATGTTCCGGCCAAGCGGTGGCTTGAGGAGAGGCTGGCGGAGTCGCCCAAGACTGTCCTGTTCGTCAGCCATGACCGGGAGCTGATCAATCGCGTTGCCGGCCAAGTCGCTACGTTGGAACCCACCCGGTCCGGGTCCTCGCTGTGGGTGCATCCGGGGTCGTTCGCGACGTATCACCAGGCGCGGGCGGACCGGAACGCCAAACTCGCCGAGTTGCGCCGCCGCTGGGACGAGCAGCGGGCGGCGCTGCGTGATCTGGTGTTGATGTATCGGCAGAAGGCGGCGTACAACTCCGATATGGCCAGCCGTCTACAGGCAGCCGAGACTCGGCTGCGTCGATTCGATGACGCGGGGCCACCCGAAGCAGTCCCGCTGCGGCAGAACGTTCGCATGCATCTCACCGGTGGTCGCACCGCCAAGCGTGCCGTGATTGCGGAGAACCTTGAGTTGACCGGTCTCACACAGCCATTCGATACCGAGTTGTGGTACGGGGATCGGGTCGCGGTGCTGGGCGGTAACGGCACCGGCAAGTCGCATTTCCTGCGACTGCTGGCCTGCGGGGGCAGCGATCCGGAGCCGGACCAGCTGCCGGTGGGCGACATGATTCCCGAAGCGGTGCGCCACGACGGACGATTGCGGCTCGGCGCAAGAGTCCGTCCGGGTTGGTTCGCGCAGACGCACCATCACGAGGCGCTGATGGATCGGACACTGCTGGACATCCTGCATCACGGGGATGAACGGCGCCCAGGACACGGACGTGAGCAGGCCTCACGGATCCTGGATCGCTACGGTCTCGCGCCGTCGGCCGAGCAGACCTTCGGCTCGCTGTCCGGTGGACAGCAGGGCCGATTCCAGATCCTGCTGTTGGAGTTGATGGGGTCGACATTGCTGCTACTCGATGAGCCGACCGACAACCTGGACCTGCATTCGGCGGAGGCATTGGAAGATGCGTTGGCGGCCTTCGACGGGACGGTGATCGCGGTCACCCACGATCGATGGTTCGTCCGGACCTTCACGCGCTACCTCGTCTTCGGTGAGGACGGCAAAGTGAAGGAATCCGTTGAACCCCAGTGGGCGTAGTGGACTCTGCGACTAGCGGATTCGCTGCACTCCGGCGACATTGCGCTTTCCGCGACGAAGCACCAGCCACCCCCCGGTGAGGTAGTCGCCGTCGCTCGGAGTCCACTCCTCGGCGTCCACCCGGGTGTTGTTGACGTACACACCGCCCTCCTTGATGGTTCGGCGGGCGGCGCCCTTGCTCTCCGAAAGTCCGCTGCTGACGAGGAGATCAACGATGGTGTCGGGTTCTCCGTCCGCGAGCCGGGCGGGCTCTCCGTTGCCGGCCTCGGTGAGCGCCGCGGTCAGTGTGCCCTCGTCGAGACGGTCCAGCTCACCGCGACCAAACAGCGCGCCGCTGGCGAGTTCGACTGCTTGGGTGGCGCTTTCGCCGTGTACGAGGGTGGTGACCTCTGCGGCCAGGCGACGCTGTGCGGTACGCTCGTGCGCCCGCTCGGCCGTCGCGGCCTCAAGCTCACCGACCTCATCCGCGGACAGGAAGGTGAACCAGCGCAGGTAGCGCACCACGTCGGCGTCGGCGGTGTTGATGAAGTACTGGTACCAGGCGTATGGACTCGTCATGTCGGGATCGAGCCAAAGGTTGCCGCCCCCGGTGGACTTGCCGAACTTGGTGCCGTCGGCCGCTGTCACCAACGGAACGGTCAACGCATGCACGGAGGCGCCGTCGAGCTGGCGGGCCAGCCGGACGCCGGCGACGATATTGCCCCACTGGTCCGAGCCGCCTATCTGCAACGAGCAGCCGTACTTTCGGTGCAGCTGCACGTAGTCATTTGCCTGCAGCAGCATGTACGAGAACTCGGTGTAGGAGATGCCATCGCCCTCCAGGCGGCGGCGGATGGTGTCACGGTCGAGCATGACGTTGACGGAGAAGTGCTTACCCAGATCGCGCAGGAACTCCAGGGCGGACAGCCGACCGGTCCAATCGAGATTATTCGCGACGATGGCTCCGGTTGAGGTGTCATTGAATTCGACGAACCGCTCGAGTTGCCCGCGGATTCGATCGGCCCACTCGGCCACGGTGTCCGCGCCGTGCAGGCTGCGTTCGGAGGTATCGCGCGGGTCTCCGATGAGGCCCGTGGCTCCTCCGGCCAGCACGATCGGCCGATGTCCCGCCCGCTGGAATCGGCTCAGTGTCAGCAACGGCACCAGATGCCCAGCGTGCAGACTCGCGGCGGTGGGGTCAAAACCCCCATAGACGCTGATTGGCCCCCTCGCGATATCGGCCGCCAGTGTGTCGCGGTCGGTCGTCTGCGCGATGAGACCCCGCCAGGTGAGCTCACCGAGGATGTCGGATGAGCCGCTTGCGCGAAGACCGTCAGTTATAGAAACCACGGCAACGATCATCCCCTATCGGGTTCAGCGTGCGGGATACCGCTCATCCCATCGTGGCCCCGAAGGCCCGAGAAGATCGTCGGCGACGGTGGCGATGACCTCGCGCAGCTCGAGCCGATCCAGCCAGTCCGTGGGTAGCGCCCGCATGCCCCACATCGCGCCGAGAATGTTTCCGGTGATGGACCCGGTGGAGTCGGAGTCGCCGGAATGGTTCACCGACAATCGGATTCCGTCCTTGAAGTCGCGCGCACGAGCGGCCGCGCAGACACCGATGGCAAGTGCTTCCTCCCCAACCCATCCGCCGCCGAGCTGGGATGCGACCCGTTCCGGCGTTGGCCGTTCGTGCGCGGCGAGCTCGACACCCCGGCTGAGGGCTTCGTGTGTCTCCTCGTATCCGGAGTGCGCGGTGAGCAGATCCAGTGCGCTCCGCACGGCCTCGGCCAGCGATGCCCCGGCGGCCAATCGATTAACGATCACCGCGAGCGCGCCGGCACTGAGGTAACCGCTGGGATGTGAGTGGGTGAGCGCGCCCATATCCGCAGCCAGTTCGAAGGCCATGGCCGGATCGCGCTCGGCAAATCCGACCGGTGCGGCTCGCATCACGGCCCCGCACCCCTTGGAGTTGTTCAACGGGTGCGTGCGCGAACCGCGCTCGCGGGCAGGCGAGCTGGTGGACTCGAGCGCCGATAGGCAGGTGTTCCCGGGCGCGCGCAGAGAGTGCAGCCCGGAGACCGTGACCAGCCATCCATCGATGACATCCACAGGCACCTGGCCGCCCTGGGTATGCAGCCAGCGCAGGTAGGCGCGATGCGCGATGTCGGCCGGGTCGTTCGCGGGGCCACGGCGGGCCCGGATGAGCGCCTCGGCCGTGAACAGCGTCATTTGAGTGTCGTCGGTGATGAGCATCGGCTGCCCCGGTGCGGGTTCGGCGATGCCGTCACGCCCGAACTGCAGCCGGATCTGCTCCATGCTGTCGAACTCGACGAACCCACCGAGGGCGTCACCGAGTGCACCGCCGAGCAGCGATGCGCGTATTCGTCCGTCAGTCATACAACTCAGTATTCGGTTTGCGGCGCACGGGGACTACGCCGGTATGCGGAAACCTCCGGATATCCGGGCAGCCAGAACCGCCAGGGGCGATCCGCCGCCACGCTGACACCCACTCGTGGCCCGGACTGGGCCTTCTGCCGGCGGCTCAACGTGACACGTACCGGACTGGATGCGGAGAAGACATCGACGCCGTTGTCTTCGGGGGTGACCGCGAGAGCGGCGCCCAGGTTTCCGGGGCCGCGGGCCAAACCCGCGTCATCACGGGCGGTGGGGCGCCGCTGCCAGCACGTGGGGGCACCGTCCACGATTGCCGCGGCCCGCATCAGTACACCGCCGGCGATACCGTCCGGGCCGCAGACCACGTTGGCGCACAGGTGAATTCCATGGCTTCGATACACGTACAGGTGACCGGCGGGCCCGAACATGACCCGATTGCGATTCGTAGGCCCGCGATACGAGTGCGAGGCGGGATCGGACCATGGCCCGTCAGGCACGCTCCCATAGGCCTCTACTTCGACGATCACCGCTCGGACTCCGCGAGATTCGATGGTGGCGCCGAGGAGGCGCTGTGCGGCTTTGACCGGGTGGGTCGTCAGGATCTCGGCACTCACCCCTCGATTGTCCGTGACACCCGGATAGGAGCCGCTGGCGTCACTGACGGCCGAGGAGATCGCCCTCACCGTCGGGCCGAACATACAGCGGTATCTGACAGGCGAGCTGCCGGGCCTTACTCGGTGAAGCGCTGGTGCTCCTCGTCTGCCACGTCGCGGGCCTCGTCGGGCAAGAGCACCGGGATCGAGTTCTCGATCCGATAGGCCTTACGTAGGCGAGGGTTGTAGAGGAGGCCGTCAGTCTCGCCACCGATGAGCAGGAGCGTCCCGCGGTCGATCGGGCAGACCAGGATGTCGAGGAGTGCTGCGTCAAGAGGCATGTCGGTGCTATCAGCCCAGCGGGATGTTCTCGTTGAAGATCTGCTGGCCCCCGCCGCCGCTGACGCCGATACCCGGTCCCGGATTGACGTTGGGCGGTCCACCGTTCGGGTTGTTCGTTCCGTTGGTGCCGCTGATGCCGATATGGACGGGCTGCTGCGGCTTCTGAGCGGCCTTGAGGAACTGGGACTGGGTGGCGATGACCGACTTCAGCGAGTTGATCAGCGGCATCTGACTGGGCCGCTTGTCGAGCGCGGCCTTGAGGGCGTCATTCTGCGAGGAGCTCACCTGGGCGCCCCTGGCTCGTAGCTGAAGCGCCGTGCGGACCAGGTTGGACACCTGACCGCCACTGGTTCCGGTGGAGTACTCGTGCGCGATGTCATCAAGCACATCGGCGCTGGCGGTGCCGACGCCGGGCCCGAACACCAAGGCTGCGGAGAGACCGGCGGCGGCCAGTGCGGTGCCAGTGAGGGCACGTAGGCGTGTCGGCATGACGAGTTCCTTCCGGGTATCGCGGAGGTCAGCCTAACAACAACCCGCCACATCAGCAGCGGAAGGCGCGGGGAACCGGGCTGGTGCAGCCCCGATGCGGCTTACTGCGCTGCGCCCTGCAGCGCGTCGTACGTCGCGGCGGTCAACCGATGGTAGGCACCTGATTCGGGGTCGAGATACCAGGTTTGCCGCCCCGGTTTCGGGAACCCGGACGCCCGAAGGTGCGTGGTGGACGGGCGATACGTGGCACTCAGCGGCAGGTTCGGTACCACCTTGACGATATCGGGGCGCTCCGAGATCGGAACGGAGGCAAACGCTTCCGCCAGGTCGGCCGGGGATATCGCTTCGCCGGGCCGCAGAACCACAGCGGTCACCGCGACGTGGGTCTCACCGGACTCCACGGGATATGTGGCGACCAGGTCTATGGCGCTCACCGAACCCAGTGCGTGACTGGTGGCTTCGGCGTACACAACGCCGCGTGCCGTGCGGATCGCGGTGTTTCGGCCGTCGAGCATCCAGAAATCGCCGTCCTCGTCGCGGCGGAAGAGAGATTCCGAAGATACCCAGGTGTCGCCCGCGGCGAACACGCCGCGCCGGACCGCGGCGGCGGGGTCCACGTCCCCAGGCGGCTTCGCCAAAAGCAACCCCACCTCGCCGGGCCTGGCGATCTGGACGAATCCGTCTTCCCCCTCGATGATCACGTCGTCGACGGGGTCGTAGGCGGCGAGCCGAACCTTCCCGCCACCGGGAAGCGGTCGGCCCTTGCTGCCGATTTTGGTACCGGACACATTGGCCAGCACCGCTTCCCCGTCGGTGGTCGCGAAGAACTCGACGACATGGGCGGGTGCGAACCTCTCGGTGACACGCCGCCACAGGCCCGAGGGCATACCCGAACCGATGAACAACCGCACCGGATGATGGGCGCCCAACGCCAGGGAAGGATCGTCGATGACCTCATGCATCATCGCCCAGGTGTAGGAGACGACGGTCACGCCGTACTGGTGCACCTCTTGCACGAATCGATCGGGATTGAGTCCGCGTGACAGCGCAATTCGCGCCCCACCTGCCACTGCCCCACCCAGGCTCACCAAGAGCCCCGACTGATGATGCAGCGGTGTGAGGCAGTACACGGTGTCATTGGCGTTGAGTGCGGCCGCCGACGCGGTACCGAACGCCGACAATGCCCACCGGTGGTTGGTGATCTGCTTAGGCACCAGGCGGGACCCGTATCCGCTGAACATCACGAACGCCAGATCGCGGGCCTGCCCTGGATCGGGCCGGTACCACCCGGGCAGCTCGACCGCGTCGGGGTCGATCTTCTCCATGTCGATGATCGAGCCGTCGTCCGGTATGGACAGGTCGCGTGATTCGCCACCGCCGAGTACCAGAATGTGCACAGGAAGATCTTGTGCGGCAGGAAGATTCGGCGGATCGGTGAGCAGTTCGGAAATCTCACCCAGCTTCACCGCGACCTCAAGGTCGGCATCGGGCGGCAGTAGCACCGCGACGGCCCCCAGCCGGGACAGTGCGGCAATCGCCACCAGGGCGCTGGGCCGGGTCTCCATCAGAACACCCACCCGGACGCCCTGACGCACGCCCACCTCGATGAGGCCCCTGACCACATTGTTGATGCGGCGATCCACCGCCTCATAGGTGTGTACCCGGCCGTCGAATAGGAAGCTCTCACCGTGCGGAGTGCGGCGTGCCTGTTCGGTCATCAACCGGCCCAGGGAGATTCGGGTGTGATCGTGGATCTGCCCGAGACGTGTCAACCGCGGCAGCGTGCGAACCGCTTCGACGGCAATGGATTTCACTGACTTGTTGGCGGCCGCCGCGGCCGCACCCGCGGTTCGGGCGGCGGCGATGGCGACTTCGGTGGTGGTGCTCAAACCATGTGCTACCCGGGAGGTGAGCGGGACACCGCCGCTGTCGAGCTGGCCGCTTTCGTGCTCGTACATGAGGTCGACCGACGGGGGTTTGGTCGCCTCGCCCTCCCGCCACTGCACCCACTGGCTGACCGTCGGCCACGTCTGGGCCACGGCGGTGGAGCCGACGACAAGACCGAAGTGACCGGCGCGGATCAGGTACTCGTACACGTCGGCCTTCGGCGCGGCGCGCAGGATGCCGCGCACCGAAGCGGGCTGCCCGATGTCGTCGACCTCGCCCACCACCGCCAGCACCGGGCAGGTGATATCGCTGAGCGTGACCACTCGGTCATTCACGGTGAAGCCGCCGGTGGTCATTCGGTTGTGCACCACAAACTGGCGCAGCAGCTCGGCGATCGCAGGACCGGACCAGGCGATCCACCCCTCATTGGCGAGGAACTTGCGCTGCTGCTCGCGCGGCAGCAGGGCATCGCGGTCGTGCAACTGCCGTAAGAAGTCGAGGCGGCCCTTGACGGTCTTGACCGGGTCCAGCATCTGGAACCCGATGCGCGCCGACCACGCCGGGATGGAGAACCGGCTGAAGATGTGGTCGGCCATGAACTCGGCGATATCGGCCGAAAGCCCGGCGGGCAGACCCATGGGCATGGCGGCGTTGGCGTCGACCGGCGAACCGAACGTGATGATGCTCGCGATGGTGCGCGACTTGCGCAGTGCCGCAGTCTGATAGCAGAACATGCCGCCTTGTGAATATCCGGCCAGGTGTATCTGACGGCCCGTGATCCGATGCACGGTCTCGATGGCGTCACTGACAGCCACCACGTGATCGGACAGGGTGCGTTCCATGCCACCGGCCATCCGGTCGGGGCTGCCGAAGTCGATGACCCATGGATCGATACCGGCGCGGTGCAGGATGCCGACGGCGCCGCCATCCTGGGTGACGTCCCACATGTCGGCGGCCATCATCATCGGATGCACCATGAGGACCACTGGTCCGGCGTCCTCGGTTTCGGAAGATCCCGGCGCGAAATAGCGGCGCAGCCGGTACATCGGCACGCTTTCGACGATCTGGTGCGAGGAGGCGGTGCTGCCGGTTTCGAGTCCGCCGAGGCGCAGAACCTCCAGCCCGTTCTGCGCGGTGGCCGCCAGGCGCGCGACGGGCTTGGCCAAGGAGGAGAGATTGAAGGACACAGCTACTCCTTAGACCGACCATCCGCGATATTGCCCAGGTGAGGGCCTGCATATCCTGTCACAACGGGCGTAGCGGGCTGACCGAATCCCCGTCACCGGATAGGAAGCGACGTCGCGATGCGAGCCTCTACGATGACGCGGTGGGGAATCTGTTGCTGCGTCCGCTACGCCTCTGGGTGATGTATCTGCCTCAACTGGCCGCGTGCTATCTGCTGGGTCTGTTAGGGCGCAACATCGCGATCGAGTTGGCCGCGAAGTTCGGATGGAACAACTATCTGATCGTCGACCTGATCATGCCGTTCGCGGGTCTTGCCCGACTCGGTTCGATCGTCGCGATGTTCCTGGTGCTGCGCTCGGCCATTCCATCGCTCTCCGTCCTGCCCAAGGCATCGTTGCGGCAGGTCGACCTCTTCTCGAGTGTCGTGCTGCCGTTCTTTGCCATCTACCTCGCATGGCAGATGTTCGCCGACGACTGGATCGCCTATGAACACAAGGCGATGTACCTGCGTGTCGGTGCCGCCATGAACCATTCGGAGCCGGTGCTGGATCTTTCGAATGTGCCGGTCACCAACCTGGTGTGGTACCTCATCGTGGGCGCGTTCGTTCTTCGGTACGCCCTCAAACTGAAGTGGGTCGAAAGTCGGACGCCGACGTGGTTCGTCTTCATCAAGGTGTACCTGGACGCGCTCTGGGTGTTCTTGATCCTGTCGTTCGCAGCCAGTAAGGGCGTCACCTTCTTCCTCAAGCCGACTGCATGGTTCAAAGAACGTCGCATCGTTGTCTGGGCCGACACCAGCCGAGCCGAACTCTTCTCCCATTTCCGGCCGCTGGAAGTCATTTGGAACGTGTTGACCAGCGCGCTGCACATTGCCTTCAGCGGCGCGGCGGTGCCGTTGATCTGGCTTGCGATCGCGGGAATCGTCTACGGCACCTCAAACCAGGCGAGCTGGCGAGGCGTGCTGCGGCAGGTGGCAGGAAGTCATGGCGATGTGGTCGCGGATCGTCTCGCGCCATCCCGGCAGCGGGTCGACCAGCGGCTATCCGGGCTCTCGGGCGATACCCGGAAGAAGACTGCCGAGCTGGCGCTGTCGCAATTCGGCAAGTTTCGTCCCATCGCGGACTCCGCACGACTGGTCCTGCACGGTGGGTTCATCGTGCTCTCCGGTTATGTGCTGATCTATCTCTGTCTGGCCTGGCTGGACATGTCGGATAGCTTCTATCGCCCGCAGATGCAGGTCGGCGGCTATCTTGTCCGCGGTTTCGCCTGGATACTGGGTCCGCATTCCGAGGAGTACTGGAATGCGGTCGGGCCTGTCCTAGCGGCGCTCTCCGGCATCCTCATTGCTTCGCTGCGGGTTTGTATCATCGCCTCGGTTTTCGCGCACTGCGTGGAACGTGCCGAAAGTGGCCATCAGTCCGCGGTCTCCGACGCCAGCCAAAATCAGGGTGAGGTCCTGGACTACCCGGATACGGTGGATACAGATCCACGTATCGATCTGACCGGACCACGCATCTGACTACGGAAGATCAAGCCGAACAAGGATTTTGCCGCCGATATTCTCGGTGATCTCCACGGCCTGAGGCTCGATGTCATCCGGCATGAGAAAGACGAACAACAGGTCACCCGGTCGTCCACACGATTGCGTAGATCCGTCCGGTATCCGTATGCCGCCGTTATCGAATTCGGCCTTCCACATGTGCGTTCCATCGGTTATCCGCGCCGCACAGTACATATCGGCGGGCGGCGGCCCCGAACGCTTGATTGTCACCAGGATGAGTTGAGTGCCTTTGGGCAGGACCGTGTTGAGCGGTCCCTGCCGTTTACCGAGACGGCGAATCTCGCCGAGCTCCCATGTCTGACCGTTCACGGCTGCGGATTGGCCGGCGGGAACCACGAACTCGGAACGGATGCTTGCCTGGTACTCGCGCCACGGACCCCAGAAAGAGATCAAGGCGATGATCACGAACAAAACCACCAACGCCACGGTCGCCACGACGTTGCGAAACCAAAGCTTGTTTCGCAGGACGCCGCGCTGATCGCGGCGGTGTTTCGCAGAGTCGATCACCGTCATGGGGCGCCAACCTTGGTCTTGGCCAACGCCAGCACCGAGGAGCGGGGCGCATGGCTCGGGTCCAGCGGCACGTCAATGATCAGCCCGGTGTCCCACTTGTTGGTGCCTGTCGACACATACAACCGTCCGACGCTGACCCGGTTGACAAGTTCTGTCGGCGCTTCGAACACATAAACACCCGTCTGGGGAATCAACGGGTTCAGGATCGCTCCGCCCAGCGTTGAGAGACCCAACCGATCATCAGGGATGTACGAGTTTCCGTCGAGTTCCAGCGCGACGCGCGCCGAGGGCGCATCGAGCAGTGAGGTGATCGTCGCCGTCACGACCACCCACTGTCCCGACGTCGTGAGGTTGCGATTCTTGGGCAGTGCGCCGGTGTGTTTGACGACGGGAGCCACCGCGGCCTTGATCACAGTCACCGAGAAAAGCCTGCCGCTCACGGGACTGCCCGCACTGCCATGCACATCGAACGGTGCCTGCACATCCGTGGCGTACGGCAACCGGCGCCAAACGAACACCGAGGCCGCCAAGATGGCGATGACAACGCACACGGTCCCCGCGATTCTGACAAGGGGCGGCACGTTCTGGAATGCTCGGATACTCATTTCGGGCTCCCGACTGGCACAACCGTCCTCGCGCTGCCCCCGACGCTCTGCCACCCTGCGCCGTAGATAACGTAGCCTTGGCCGTACTTGCGATATGGAACTTCCACCGTCACAGTCGATCCCACGGCGACAGCGGTGTCCGGGACGCTCCAGACCAGAGCCACCTTTTCCGTCAATCCAGGTTGCAGCGCGGTCAGCATGGTTCCGTCCGACATTCGCAGGGCCGTCGGATCGTGCGACGACGGCAGGTAGGTGTTCTGCGCGTCGGCGACATCGGGCAGCGCAAATATGGATGAGACCCCGTCCGGCCCTTCACCGTGATTAGTGACATCGACCAGCACGCCAAGGTACGAGCGGCCGGGCTTCTCCTTGAGCGTAAATCCGTTGCCGGCCAGCTTCTTGACTAAAGATGCCCGCTGCACGGTGATCGAGAATTCGTGGTTGTCGAAGGCCTGGCCGACGTTGAAGGTCTCGGGCGCCTTTTCCACCTTGTCGAGCCCGCCAAACCCCGCAGTGGTCAGCACTGCGGCGATCGCGACGACGTGCCACATCTGGATGAATTCGAGATCTTTCCACCAACTGCGGACGGTTTCGGACAGCCTGCCGAACACTCCACGCGGTGCCGGATCCACAGCGACTGTGGGGCCCGTGGTCGCGGCCGCTGATGAGTCACCGCCCACCGGGGTGTTCCCCGGGCGACGCCACGCCGCATTCGGGTCGTCCGGTATATCTCCCCCCGGACCGGGGCCCGACGATGTCGGGTCCGGCTCGCCGTCCATGGCTGGATATTAGCGGCTCTGGCCGCGCAGCACGTTTAGACGGGCCAGCACCAGCTCACGCTGCTCGGCAACGCGTTCCGGCGCGGTGCCGCCACGTGCGCTGCGCGAGGCCACGGATCCGGACGTGGTGAGCACTGCGTGCACCTGTCCCGTCAGGTCCGGATGTATGGCCGCAAGCTCGTCATCGGTGAGATCCTCCAGGCCGACGCCGCGGGCCTCCGCGACACGAACTGCCTCCCCTGCCGCCTCATGCGCGATGCGGAACGGTACGCCCTGGCGCACCATCCACTCCGCCAGGTCGGTGGCGAGGGTGAATCCCGCCGGGGCGAGTGCCGCCATGCGTTCCGTACGGAACCGCAGCGTGGCGACCAGTCCGGCCATCGCGGGCAAGAGCAGTTCCAACTGAGCCACCGAGTCGAACAGCGGCTCCTTGTCTTCCTGCAGGTCCCGGTTGTACGCCAACGGCTGCGCCTTCAACGTGGCGAGCAGGCCGGTGAGGTTTCCGATCAAGCGCCCCGACTTTCCGCGGGCCAGCTCGGCGATGTCGGGGTTTTTCTTCTGGGGCATGATCGAGCTACCGGTCGACCACGAGTCATCGAGTTCAGCGTACCCGAATTCCGTTGTGCTCCAGAGGATAATGTCCTCGGACAGGCGCGACAGGTCGACTGCGATCATCGCGAACACGAAGGCGGCTTCGGCCGCGAAGTCACGGGCCGATGTCGCATCGATCGAATTCTCGGCGGCGGCAGTGAATCCCAGGTCCAATGCGATGGCGTCCGGATCCAGGCCGAGTGAGGAGCCCGCCAGTGCGCCGGCCCCATACGGTGAGATGGCGGTGCGCCTGTCCCAGTCGACGAGCCGGTCCACATCGCGGAGCAATGGCTGCGCGTGTGCGAGGAGATGGTGTGCGAGCAGCACCGGTTGTGCGGCTTGCAGATGCGTCTTGCCCGGCATGATCGCCTGCGGGTGAGCACCGGCCTGATCGGCCAGCGCTTGCACCACGTCGAGCACACCGTCGGACACTCGCGCGGCCGCATCACGAAGCCACATCCGAAACAGCGTGGCGACCTGATCATTTCGAGACCGGCCGGCGCGCAGACGGCCACCGACATCGGCCCCGACACGCTCGATCAGGCCGCGTTCCAGAGCGCCGTGCACATCCTCGTCGGTGTCGGCGGGGACGAACTGTCCCGAAGCGATGTCGCGGTCTAGCTGCCGCAGCCCCTCCACCAGGGCGGACAACTGCTCATCGGTGAGCAGATCCGCCTTGCGGAGTACCCGCGCATGTGCAATCGACGCCCGAATGTCGTACGGCGCCAACACCCAATCGAAATGGGTGGACTTGCTCAGCGCGGCCAATGCGGGCGCGGGCCCACCGGCGAACCGGCCGCCCCACAGTGATCCCTCGTTGGTGCTCACTTTCCGGACAGGTCCCGCTGCGCGGAGATCTTCGAGGACAGTCCGTGGATATGCACGAAGCCCTTGGCGCTCGACTGGTCGAAGCTGTCGCCCTCGTCGTAGGTGGCCAGGTTGAAGTCGTACAGAGACTCGGCGCTGCGGCGGCCGTTCACCGCGATGTTCCCGCCGTGCAGCACCAGGCGGATATCACCGGAGACGTGCTGCTGGGTATCGGCGACGAATGCCTCCAGTGAGCGCTTCAGGGGCGAGTACCACAGACCGTCGTACACCAGCTCGGCCCACTTTTGGTCAGTGTGCCGCTTGTACCGGCCGAGCTCGCGCTCCAAGGTGACGTGCTCCAGCTCCTCGTGCGCGGTGATGAGGACCATTGCGCCCGGGGCTTCGTAGATTTCGCGGCTCTTGATGCCGACCAGACGATCCTCGACGACGTCAAGACGGCCAACGCCCTGCGCACCCGCCCGCCGGTTGAGTTCGACGATGGCCTCCAACACGGTGACCGGGTTGCCGTCGATCGCGGTGGGCACGCCCTTGTCGAAGGTGATGATCAGCTCATCGGGTGCCCCCCAATTGAGCGTCGGATCTTCGGTGTAGTCGTACACGTCCTTGGTGGGAGCGTTCCAAAGGTCTTCCAAGAAGCCGGTTTCCACCGCACGACCCCAAACGTTCTGGTCAATGGAGAACGGAGACTTCTTGGTTACATTGATCGGGATTTCGTTCTCGGCGGCGAATGCGATGGCCTTTTCGCGGGTCCAGGCGTAATCGCGCACCGGGGCGAGCACCTCCAGATCCGGTGCCAGCGAGGCGAACCCGACTTCAAACCGAACCTGATCGTTACCCTTGCCGGTGCAGCCGTGCGCGACGATTCCGCCGCCGTGCTCGCGTGCGGCGTCCACCAGGTGCTTGACGATCAGTGGCCGGCTGATGGCCGACACCAGCGGGTACCGATCCATGTACAGCGCGTTGGACTGCACAGTCGGCAGGCAGTACTCGTTGGCGAATTCGTCGCGGGCGTCGATGACAACCGCTTCGACGGCGCCGCAGTCGATGGCACGCTGGCGCACCACCTCCATGTCCTCGCCGCCCTGGCCGAGGTCGATCGCGACGGCAACCACCTCGCGGCCGGTCTCTTTGCCAATCCAGCTGATCGCCACCGACGTATCGAGCCCACCCGAGTAGGCAAGGATTACGCGGTCAGAGGTTGTCATGATTCTCCTTTTAAGCAAGCTGTTCGAACAGTGCGGCGAGCTGGGCTCCGGTCAAGGGTTCGCGGGCGATCACCGCAATGGTGTCATCCCCCGCGATGGTCCCGACAACGTCGGGTAACGCGGCGCGATCGATCGCGCTGGCGAGATAGTGCGCGGCACCCGGCGGTGTACGCAGCACCGCGAGATTACCGCTGGAGTCGGTCGCTACCAGCAGCTCCCCCAGCAACCGGGAGAGCCGGTCGGTGCCGCCGGACACGCCACGAACAGGACTGCCGTCCTCGGGCACCACGTACACCCCCACTCCGCCGTCGGCGGCGCGGAGCTTGACGGCACCGAGCTCGTCGAGATCCCGGGACAAGGTGGCCTGCGTGGTCTCGATGCCCTCGGCAGCCAGCAGCGCTGCCAGTTCACCCTGGCTGCGCACCGACTGAGTGGACAGCAGTGCGACGATGCGGGCTTGGCGCCCTGCGCGGGTGTCGGCCGCATGTGAGGCCGTCATCGCTGCTCCAGCAGCCACACCAGTAAGGCCTTCTGGGCGTGCAGACGGTTCTCGGCCTCATCCCAGACAGCGCTCCGTGGACCGTCGATCACCTCATCGGTGATCTCCTCGCCACGGTGGGCGGGAAGGCAGTGCAGGACAATGGCTTCTGAGTCCGCCACACCGAGCAGATCCTCGTTCACCTGGAACGGCCGGAACGGCCGGACCCTGTCGAGCCCGTCATTCTCCTGCCCCATCGAGGTCCAGGCGTCAGTGACGAGCACATCTGCGCCGGCCGAAGCGATCCGCGGGTCGGCGGTCACAGTCACCGAGGCGCCGGTGCTGGCGGCGATCCGCTCGGCTTGGGTGACGTACTTGGCATGTGGTGCAAACCCATTGGGCGCCGCGATCGTCACGTGGATGCCGGCGGTGACGCCACCGACCATCAGTGAGTGCGCCATGTTGTTCGCACCGTCGCCCAGATACGTCAGCCGCAATCCGGCCAGCGAACCTTTACGTTCGGCCAGTGTCTGCAGATCGGCGAGCACCTGACAGGGATGGAAGTCGTCAGACAGGGCATTCACGATCGGCACCGTGGACCCGGAAGCCATGGCGGTCAAGCGTTCCTGCGCGTAGGTCCGCCACACGATGGCTTCCACGTAGCGGGACAGCACCTGTCCGGTGTCTTCGAGGGTCTCCTCACGACCCAGCTGTGTGGTACGGCTGTCGACTACCACGGCGTGCCCGCCCAGCTGCGCTATGCCCATCTCAAAAGAGAAGCGGGTTCGAGTGGAGTTCTTCTCGAAGATGACGGCGACCCCGCGCGGCCCCTCAAGCGGCCGCCGCGAAAACGGTGCCTTCTTGAGCTCGGCGGCCAGTGTCAGGACTTCGGCCTGCTCGGCGGGTGACAGATCGTCATCCCTGAGGAAATGGCGAATTGACCTCGAATTACTCATGCCAGCTCCTGTCCTGCTGCGGTATCGAGGATGCCGGGCAGCGCGGCGACGAACTCCCCGATCTGTTCGTCGCTGATGATCAGCGGTGGGGCTAGCCGCAGCACGTCGGGTGCGGCGGCGTTCAGAAGGAAGCCAGCCTCGCGTGCCGCGGACTCGGCGGCCTTGGCGCGTTGTTCCGTCAGGACAATGCCCAGGAGCAGTCCGGCGCCACGCACCCGCGCGACCAAGGGATGGTTCAGCCCTTCGATGGCATGGCTCAACGACTTTCCAGCCGCTGCAGCGTGGTCGATGAGGTTCTGCTCATCGAGGACCCGCAGCACCGCCAGAGCAGCCGCCGCACATACAGGATTACCCCCGAATGTGCTGCCGTGCAGACCAGGAGTGAGCAGCTCCGCGGCCGCCCCGGTCGCGATACAGGCGCCGATGGGCAGCCCGCCGCCGAGCCCCTTGGCCAGGGTGACGATATCGGGGGTGATACCCACCTGTTGATGCGCGAAAAATGTTCCGGTACGCCCAATTCCGGTTTGTACCTCGTCGAGCACCAGCAGCACGCCGTGGCGGGCGGTGATCTCGCGTACCCCGGCGAGGTAGCCCTCCGGCGGAACCACCACTCCGCCTTCACCCATGATCGGTTCCAGGAAGACCGCAGCGGTGTCCCCATCGACTATGGCCTCGATGGCGGCCAGGTCGCCGTAGGGTACGTGGACCACCCCTGCGGGCAGCGGCTCGAACGGGGCCTGCTTGGACGGCTGGCCGGTGAGGGCGAGCGATCCCATGGTTCGGCCATGGAAGGCGCCCTCGGCCGCTACGACTTTCGTACGTCCGGTCAGGCGGGTCACCTTGAACGCGGCCTCGTTGGCTTCGGTGCCGGAATTGCAGAGAAACACCCTGCCGGCAACACCCAGCCGTGCGACGAGCGCCTCGGACAGCTCGATGCCGGGACCCGTCGCGTACAGATTCGACGTGTGGCCCAGCGTGGAGAGTTGATGCGTGACGGCATCGATGACGGTCTGGTTGCGGTGGCCCAACACGTTGACTGCGATGCCACCCAACAGATCCAAGTACTGCTTGCCGTCGACGTCGGTGACGACGGCACCGTCGCCCTCGGCAAGGACCACCGGCGGTGTGCCGTAGTTGTTCATCATGACGCTTTCCCAGCGTTGCTGAGTCTCACTGGTACTGCTCATGATTGGCTCCTGACGATTGTCCCGACGCCCTCGTCGGTGAATAGTTCGACCAACACGCAATGCTCGACGCGCCCATCGATGATGTGGGCGCTGGGCACGCCACCGTCCACCGCGCGCAGACATGCCTCGACCTTGGGAATCATCCCCGATTCCAGAGCGGGAAGGAGCCCGCGCAGATCCTCGGCGGCTATAGCGGTAACCAGCGATCCCCGATCCGGCCAGTCGGTGTATAGCCCCTCGATATCGGTAAGCATCAGGAGGCGCTCGGCGCCAAGGGCTTCGGCGAGCGCACCGGCCGCCGTGTCGGCATTGAGGTTGTGCACCACACCGTCCGTGTCGGGCGCAAGGGTGGATACCACGGGGATACGTCCGGCATCGATCAGGTCAAGGATCGCTTCCGGATTTACCTGTGCCACATCACCGACCAGTCCGATATCGGTCTCGACGCCATCCACGGTCGCGGTGCGCCGCACGGCCGTGAACAGTTGCGCGTCCTCGCCGGTGATCCCCACCGCGTAGGGTCCGTGGCTGTTGATCAACCCGACGAGCTCACGGCCGACCTGGCCGAACAGCACCATGCGCGCGATGTCCAGTACTTCCGGCGTGGTGACCCGGAAGCCCCCCTTGAACTCGCCGGACACGCCGAGTTTTTTCAGCATCGACGTGATCTGCGGGCCGCCGCCGTGCACGACGACAGGATGGATACCGCAATTGCGGAGGAAGACCATGTCTTCGGCGAAGGCCGTTTTCAGGGCGTCGTCGGTCATGGCGTTGCCGCCGTATTTGATCACGACGATGGCGCCGTGCAGCTTCTTGAGCCACGGCAGCGCCTCGGCCAGCACCCGCGCTTTTTTCGGGGCCTTCATGAGCTGTACGCCGAATTCTCTTCGACGTAGGCATGCGAGAGATCGGTGGTCCGGATGGTCGCCGTCTGATCTCCGGCGCCGAGGTCGATAAGCACTTCGACATCCGGCCCGGACAGGTCGATATCACGGGCACCTTGGACACCAGTGCAGTTGGCACATACCAGGTTTCCGTTAAACGACACGGTGACGCGATCAGGATCGAGGTCCACCGGAGCCATCCCCACCGCTGCGAGCACCCGACCCCAGTTGGGGTCTGAACCGAAGAGGGCGGTCTTGACAAGGCTGTCGCGAGCGACGGTCCGCGCGGTGGCGACCGCGTCGTCCTCACTGACCGCGCCGGTGACGGTGATCAGGATCCGTTTGGTGACACCCTCGGCATCGGACTGCAGCTGCGCGGCCAGGTCGTCGCAGACCCGGGCGACCGCCGCGGCGAATTCCTGGGCATCGGGCGTGATCTCGCTTGCGCCGGAGGCCAGCAAGAGCACGGTGTCGTTAGTCGAACAGCTGCCGTCGACGTCGAGCCGGTCGAAGGTGCGAGCGGTCGCCGCCCGTAACGCGGAATCAAGCTGCGCGGCGGGCACGGCGGCGTCGGTCGTGATGACCACGAGCATGGTCGCCAGCGAAGGCGCGAGCATGCCCGCGCCTTTGGCCATGCCGCCCACCGTCCAGCCACCTTTATGGTGCAGCGCAGCCTCTTTGGGCACGGTATCGGTGGTCATGATGGCGTGGGCGGCATCGGTACCGCCGCCCAGTCCCCCCGCCAGCTCGTGCACAATTTCCCGCACCCCGGCCAGCACCTTGTCCATGGGCAACCGGTCTCCGATGAGCCCGGTGGAGCACACGGCGACCTCAATGGCCCCGGTCTCGGTGCCCCAGTCGCTGAGAGTCTTCGCAACCTCTTCCGCGGTGGCGTGGCTGTCCTGAAATCCGAGTGGTCCGGTGCAGGCATTCGCTCCGCCGGAATTGAGAATCACGGCGCGCAGACGGCCCGTGGTGAGTACCTGCTGTGACCAGAGCACCGGTGCGGCCTTCACCTTGTTACGGGTGAATACGCCCGCCGCAGCGTAGTCCGGTCCCTCGTTGAAGACCAGGGCAAGATCGGGCCTACCCGACGCCTTGATGCCGGCGGCGATTCCGGCTGCCTTGAAACCTGCGGGTGCGGTGACGCCCTGCGTGCGCACCAGTGGTGACGTCGCAGCGGTCCCGGATGAGCCGCTTGCGCGAAGACCATCGGTCACGGTGCCACCCCCACGAAGGTCAGACCGTCGCCCTCGGGCCAGCCGAGGGCGAGGTTCATGGATTGAACCGCGGCCCCGGCGGTGCCCTTCACGAGGTTGTCGATGGCTGCGATCGCCACCAACACACCCGCATCGGGGTCGACCGCGAGGCCGATGTGTACGGCGTTACTCCCCGATACCGCCTTGGTGGTGGGCAAATGTCCGTCGGGAAGCACATGGACGAACGGCTCATCGTGATATGCCTCCTCGTAGGCCTCTCGGATGTCGGCCAGGGTTGCCGTGGTCGGCGCTGTACACGTGGCAAGGATGCCGCGGGGCATGGGAACGAGCACCGGTGTGAAGGAGACGGTGACCGGCTTGCCCGACGGATGATTCAGTCCCTGAGCGATTTCCGGGGTATGCCGATGCGCACCGGCAACGTTGTAGGCGCGCGCAGATCCCATCACCTCGGAGGCCAGTAGATCGGCCTTGGGGGCACGTCCGGCGCCCGTGGTGCCGCTTACCGCCACCACGGTGGCCGAGGGTTCCACGAGGCCCGCCGTCACTGCGGGAGACAACGCCAACAGTGCCGCTGTCGGATAGCAGCCGGGAACTGCCACGCGCCTGGTGCCGTGCAGGGCATCGCGCTTGCCCGGAAGCTCGGGCAAGCCGTACGGCCAGCTTCCGGCATGCTGTGAGCCGTAGTAGCGCTGCCACGCGGCGGCATCGGTCAGCCGAAAGTCCGCACCGCAGTCGACGATGAGGGTCTGCGGCCCCAGCTCATCGGCGATCTTGGCCGAGGAACCGTGCGGGAGCGCGAGGAACACCACGTCATGGCCCCGCAACAGTTTGGGATCGGTGGGCTGTAGTTTGTGGTCAGCCAAAGGCGTCAGATTCGGGTGATGCTCGATGAGGCTGCTGCCGGCATTCGAGCCAGCGGTCAGCACCCCGATCCGTAGGCGGCCCGCGGCATACGCCGGATGTGCGAGCAGCAGGCGCAAGATCTCGCCGCCGGCGTAGCCGCTGGCACCCGCGACCGCGACTGAGAACCCAGTAGTCATGGAATCAATTCTGTATCATTATGCAGGCAAGCGCAAATATATTCGATGAATCGTGGGGATTCGTGGTCAACCTCAACTTGAGCTAAACGGTGTAATGCCCGGCTCCCACAGCTACGGTAGAAGTAGCTGGCGAATAGCGCCAGCAGTCGATAACGAGCGAGAAGGGAGCCTTCCATGTCGGATCGTGCCGATCGTCAGCGCCAGGAGCAGCACCGCGAGCAGGCTGACCAGCGCCGGGGACAGTAAGACCTGCTAGGCGCGTTGGGTTGCCCCGACGCGCTCGGCCGCAGAGGCCACTGCCGTGATCCGTGCGGCGGTGGCCTCGTCTTCTGTCAAGGTCCGGTCAGCCGCCCGGAAACGCAGCCGGAAGTTCAACGATTTGTTGCCCTCGCCAACTTGCGGTCCGGTGTAGACCTCCACGAGCCGCACATCCTCGATGAGCTCACCCGCACCGTCGCGCAGCGCCTCGGTGACCGCATCGGCGGGCACTGTCTCGGCGACCACCAACGAGACGTCCTGAAGAACCGCGGGAAACGGCGAAATCCTTGGTGCGGGAAGCGGATTAGTGACGGGAAGCGCATCGAGGTTCAGTTCCAGAGCGCACGTGCGCTTAGGCAGCCCGAGCCGCTCGATCACCGCCGGATGCAGCTCACCGGCATGCCCGACAACCTGGCCGTCGGCCACAATCTCTGCGCACCGCCCCGGGTGCCAGGGCAATTCGTCGCCGGCGCGCAGCGAAAGATCCACATAAGCGGCACGCCCGATAATCCGCGCCGCCTCCAGTGCGTCGGTGACATCTGCTGCGCGTCCACCCCCCCACGGTCCACTCGGCTCGCGCACCCCGGCCAGCACAAGCGCCACATGGACCGGCTGCGCGGGCAGGGATTCGAGCAGTGCGGTGAGCTCGGCCTCCGAGGGGCGATCGGTGACATCGAGCAGCGGGATCGCCCGGGTTTCCCCGGTTGGCCGTACGACCTGACCAATGGTGAACAGCGCTACATCGGAAGTACCGCGAGAAATGTTGCGCGACAGGGCTTCGAGCACACCAGGCAACAGGGTGCTGGCCAGCTCGGGGCGATCGGATTCCAGCGGGTTGAGAACTTTAGTAGTACGGCGGCGTGCATCGTCGCCATCCAGTCCCCATGCGTCGAATACCCCAGCCGGCAAGAAGGGCATCGGCAAGATCTCGGTGTATCCGCTGAGGGCCAACGACTTCCCTACCGCACGGCGACGGCGTTGCGTCGGTGTGAGACCGCCGCCTTGTGGCGCCGCGGGCAGAACCGACGGGATGTCTTCCAGACCTTCGAGTCGCAGTACCTCCTCGACCAGGTCGGCACCCTCGACAATGTCGGGGCGCCAGCTCGGCGGCATCACCCGCAGTGTGTCGCCCTCGGCAACCACCTCGGCGCCGATCTGACGGAGCCGGTGCTCTGCCACTCCGGCGGCGTAGGTGACTCCGGCGACGCGCGCGGGCAGGTCAGCGGCGATGACGATCTCCGACCGGGCTTCCGCGTCCGCGGACCAGTCGGTGAGCTCGGCAGGGGTGCTGCCGCCAGCAATCTCACGCAGCAGAGATGCGCAACGATCAAGCGCGGCAACGGATATCGCAGAATCGACGGAACGTTCGTAACGGCGCCCCGCCTCGCTGTGCAGGTGCAACCGTCGTTGGGTGCGCAGCACCGCAGCCGGATCCCACACCGCCGCTTCAAGGAGCACGTCCGTGGAGTCGTCGCGCATTTCGGTGCTACCTGCGCCCATCACACCGCCGATGGCGGTGACACCGGCGTCGTCTGCGATCAGGACGTCGCCGGGTTCAAGTGTGCGTTCTACGTCGTCGAGGGTGACCACCGTTTCACCGGGTGTGGCGAACCGCACCCGGAAATCCCCGCTGATCCGGGCGTTGTCGTGCGCGTGCATGGGGTGCCCGATTTCGAGCATCACATAGTTGGTGGCGTCCACCGCCGGCGAGATGGCCCGGATACCGCAGAGAATCAGCCGGCGCTGCAGCCACCATGGCGATACCGCTGCCGGATCGATGCCGATGACCGGACGCAACCCGAATCGCTTGACTCCGGTCCCGGCATCGATATGCACGGGCAGCGACGGCCCATCGGCCGCGAGCGGCTGTACCGCAGCGGGATCGACGAACTCCAGGTCGTACGCACACGCCAGATCGCGTGCCAGTCCGCGAACAGACAGGCAGTATCCGCGATCGGGCGTAATCGACAGATCGAAGATGGCATCGTCAAGTCCGACGACCTCGATGGCATCGGCACCAGGCTTGGCGGTCCCCGCGGGCAGCACCAGAATGCCCGCCGATTCCGACCCGAGGCCGAGCTCGGTCGTCGAGCAGATCATTCCGTCCGAGGTGTGGCCGTAGGTCTTTCGTGTTGCGATAGCGAAGTCACCGGGCAACGTGACACCCGGTAGTGCCACTACCACGAGGTCATCGACCGCGAAGTTGGACGCACCACAGACGATTTCACGAGGCTCGGCCTCGCCGACGTCGACCAGACAGAACCGGATCGGCTTCTTGAACTCGGTGAGCTCGGTGATCTGGGCGACTCTTCCGACCACGAGCGGACCGGTAACCGGTCCGGGAACGATGACCTCTTCCACCTCGTGGCCAATGCGGATCAGCGTTTCCTCGATATCCGCAGGAGTGGCGGAGAATTCCGGGGCACCGGCGCGCAGCACCTCGATAAGCCAGCTGTAGGGAATACGCATCAGGCACTCACCCCGAACGGAAGGCTGAAGCGCACATCGCCTTCGATCATGTCGCGCATGTCGGGAAGACCGTTGCGGAACTGCAGGGTGCGTTCCAACCCCATGCCAAATGCGAAACCGCTGTATTCGTCGGGATCAATACCGCTGGCTCGCAGGACATTCGGGTTTACCATGCCGCAGCCACCCCATTCAACCCAGCCCGCACCACCCTTCTTGTTCTCAAACCAGACATCCACCTCGGCGGAGGGTTCGGTGAACGGGAAGAAGTGTGGGCGCATGCGGGTGTGTGCCTGCGCCCCAAACATCGCCCGGGCGAATGCGTCGAGGGTGCCCTTGAGATTGGCCAGGGTGAGTCCGCGATCCACCGCGAGTCCTTCAACCTGATGGAAGGCGGGCAGATGAGTCGCGTCGATCTCGTCGGTGCGGAAGGCACGCCCCAGTGAGATCACGTAGACGGGCAGCTCGCGTGCCAACAGGGTGCGGACCTGCACTGGTGAGGTGTGTGTGCGCAGCACCTGTCGAGAATCCTCGGGGGCGATGTAGAAGGTGTCCTGCGTACTACGTGCAGGGTGATCGGGCAGGAAGTTGAGGGCATCGAAGTTGAAGTGTTCGGTTTCCACCTCGGGGCCATCTGCCACCTCCCAGCCCATCGCGACGAAGGTATCCGCGATGTGTTCGGAGAGAATCGTGATCGGATGGCGCGCGCCGACGGCCTGCCGTGTCGAGGGCAACGTCACATCGACACGTTCCGCGACAAGTACCGCCGCGTCACGTTCGGCGCGGAGTGCGTCCAGCCTGGCGTCGTACGCCTGTTGTGCCTGGGTACGCGCGGCGTTGACGAACTTGCCGGCCTCGGCCCGTTGATCCTTCGGCAGTGCGCCGAGAGCCTGACGGGCCAGCGCCACGGGCGACTTCTCCCCCAGATGGTCGATCTTCGCCTGCGCGAGTGCGTCCAGGTCACCCGCGGCGTCGAATGCCGCCCGAGCCGCGTCAACGGCGCTCGTCAGAGTTCTCTCTGAGGGGTCCACTGAAGGGTCCTGCGAGTGATCAGCCACGGATGCCGATCATAGGGTAAGCCGCGTTAACCACCTTCCGGTCATGCCTGACGGGCACGACCGGAGCCGCCTAATGTCGACGGTGTGAATGGCGAAGCAGTGCGCCGCTGGATCTTCGAAAGACATTGTCACCCGGTGAGTGCGTGGTCGCGCTGGGCAAGCACACCGCTGTTGCTCGTGCCGGTGTGGACCCGGCAGTGGCGGTGGGCAATCCCGATCGGCATCTGGCTCGTGATCAACCCGGTCGTGACGCCACCACCCCGGGATGACAGGTCGTTTGCCACTCGCGCTATACGTGGCGAGGAGATCTGGATGACCAAGCCCACGTCGGATACCGCTCTCACCGCGTTGAGCCTCCTCGGCAGCACCGCCCTAGTCTCGGCCCTTGTGGCGGCATGGCGTCGTAGGTGGCTCGGGGCGACAGCGGGCACCGCGATATCGATGGGGATCACGCTGCTGGCCTGGCGTCGCTACGCCCGGATCTGGGAGAAAACCCCGACCGGAGGATAATGTCTGATTTCCGCTAGCACTGTGGCGTGGTGGCGGGCATGCTCGGATGCATGGAACTTGACGCGGAGGCCTGTTACCGGGCCGTGCGGTCCCGTGACACCCGATTCGACGGGCAGTTCTACACGGCGGTTCGCACCACGGGAATCTACTGCCGACCGTCCTGCCCTGCCATCACACCGAAACGGCAGAATGTCTCATTCCATCCCACCGCCGCCTCCGCGCAGGCCGATGGCTATCGGGCGTGCCGACGGTGCCTGCCGGACGCGGCGCCGGGGTCGCCGCTGTGGAATATCAAGTCCGACTTGGCCGTTCGGGCGATGCGCCTCATCGGCGATGGTGTGGTCGAGCGCGAAGGTGTCGAGGGCCTGTCTCGTGCCCTGGGATACTCGAGTCGGCAACTCAACAGGGTTCTGCTGGCTGAGCTCGGCGCGGGCCCGTTGGCCCTGGCACGGGCGAATCGGGCCACCACCGCGCGTCTGCTGATTCAGCGGACCGGGCTGGCCATGTCCGATATCGCTTTTGCGGCAGGGTTTTCCAGTATCCGGCAATTCAACGACACGATTGCGGCGGTGTTCGCGACCACACCGTCGAAGCTGCGGACCGAGTTGCCCCGCCGGGACGACCTGACATCGGCTCCGACACCTAGCGGTGTCAGTCTCAAACTCCCCCTGCGGCAGCCCCATAACGTCGCATGGTCCACCTGGCTGCTGGAACATCACTGCGCGCACGGTGTCGAGGACTTTTCCGAAGGGCGCTACACCCGGGCGCTGCGGATGCCTCATGGTCCGGTCGTCGTGACCCTGACGGTGGCCGCCGATCAGGTGCGGGCGGACCTGCAGCTCACCGATATGCGCGACTTGGCACCTGCCGTGGCGCGCCTGCGTCACCTTCTTGATCTCGACGCCGACCCCGCGGCGGTCGATGACGCGTTGTCGGCGCATCCCGCGCTGGCTCCCCTCGTTGCCGAGGCTCCCGGAATCAGGGTGCCCGGGACGGTCGATGGGTCAGAGCTGCTGTTACGCACCATGATCGGTCAGCAGATCTCGGTGTCCGCGGCCAACACTGCGACGGCAAACCTGGTTGCCGCGCTCGGTGAGGAAGTGACGGACACGACGGGGCGGGTGACTCACCTGTTTCCCACCGCCGAATCTGTCGCTGCGGCGGGCGCGGAGGTATTGGTCGGTCCCGCAGCACGGATCGGCGCGATTGTCGGAGCGGCGGACAGGCTTGCGACGGCTAAGCTGGAGCTGCATCAGGGCATGGCCGCCGCCGACACGCGTCGGCAGCTGTTGGAAATCAAGGGAATCGGACCCTGGACCGCGGACTACGTGGTGATGCGTCAACTCGCTGATCCAGATGTCCTGCTCGAACACGATTTGGTGCTGCGCCGCGGCGCGTTGGCCGAGGGTATCGACCTCGGGGCCGCCCGCGACTGCTCGCCGTGGCGTTCGTATGTATCTATGCACCTGTGGCGCAAGGGGATCGCCGCGCAGACACGTCAACGCAACCGCACGCGGAAAGGAAATTCATGAGCGACTACACGACTCTGACCACGCCGGTAGGACCATTCACCGCCATCGTTGACGGGTCGGGCGCGGTCCTGGCCTCGGGATGGACGGACTCCCCCGACCTGCTGCGCTCGCTGATTCATCCGACGTTGCGCCCGCAGACCCTCAGCCGCAAGCTTGACCTCGGGAAAGTCACCAAGGCTGTCACCGACTACCACGCGGGCGATCTGACTGCCATCGACCCGATTCCCGTCACCCAGCAGTCCGGAGATTTCCTGATGCATGCCTGGGACGTGTTGCGCAATGTCGATCCGGAGGCGCCCATCACCTACAGCGAGTTCGCCACCCGCGCTGGGCGACCCGCTGCCATCCGTGGCGCCGCCAGTGCGTGCGCGCGTAACGCGGCGGCGCTGTTCGTGCCGTGTCACCGGGTGTATCGGGTCGGTGGCGCGTTGGGAGGCTTC
Source organism: Mycobacterium sp. D16R24 (assembly GCF_002013385.1). Taxonomy (NCBI): domain Bacteria; kingdom Bacillati; phylum Actinomycetota; class Actinomycetes; order Mycobacteriales; family Mycobacteriaceae; genus Mycobacterium; species Mycobacterium sp. D16R24. The sequence goes on from NZ_MAEV01000013.1 coordinate 81,027, forward strand.
CGCTATGGGCTTCCCATCAAGCGATGGCTACTTGATCACGAGGCTTCCGCCGCAACCTGACCCACTGGGTGACGAGTACTGCCGCCAGCGCGGTGGGTACCGCCGCGGCGAGGGTCTGGCCATCTTCGGAGAACATCATGAGGGCGAAGAGTCCGCCGAACCCTAAGAGCACCAATCGAAGTGCGGACCAACGTGGTGTGCGCAGGGAAAGTGTGTGCGCGGCGAGCATTCCGAGGAGAAGTGCCGTGAGGTGTCCTACCTCGGTGAAGGTTTGGTTGCATGCGATGGACACGGCGCCGATGGAGACCCAGCCCGCCATCCAGGAGGCGCGCCAGCGCTGCGGGATCGATGCCGTCAGTGCCCCGACGACGGCAGCCGTTCCATAACTCATCCCCACGTCGCTGGCCCGTGCGAGGGAAACCGGGGCCCAGTGCATCCAGATCGCCAGCGCCGTTCCGATTCCGACGATGAGGGTCGCGCCTATGTGCCCGAGGGCAAAGGTCAATGCCAAACGTCCACTGCGCCATTGTAGTTCAGCGAGGGCGAGGATGCAGATTAAGCCGGGAAGCCATAGGTAGATCGGCCCCGCATCGGTGACAAAGGCGCTGCCGATGAGCGTCCCCAACCGTCCCTGATGCAGGTTGTGCAGATTGGTACTGGCATGCGCGACGACTCGATCTTGCACGCGTGGACCTTCCACAACCAGCACGGTGGCCACCGCGACCAGCGCGACCGCATAAGCGATCGTCACTCGTAGCCGGACTAGCGCGGCCCAGACTCTCCGCATGACCCATGATCGCACCGTCTAGATGCGACCGTCATCTCCCGCCGCTGGCAGTTCCCTGCGAGTTTCGAGCAGGTACATCTTCATGTTCTCGGGCACGCCTGCGGGCCTGCTGGAGAAGAGCGGTCGCCGGACAGGCGTGGGCGTGAGGCCCAAGTGATCGAGAAGCACCAGGGGCACCTTGGCCAGCGCGGGTTGCGAGATTGCCAGGCCACCCTTGGTGGCGCTCTCCATGACACGGGCCGCGATGTTCACGTCGACGCCAAGCCAGTCCGATCCGATGCGCTGAGGCGTGCCGGTGTGGATGCCGATCCGCATCAGCGGCGTATATCCCTGGATTTCAACGTTTCTCAATGCCTCGCGGGCGGGAAGGACAGCACGTAGGGCCGTCACCGGGTCGTCGAAGACGGCCATGATGCCGTCACCCATACGCTTGACCACCTGGCCCCCAGCGTTGAGCATGGGCGGCTCGGCGACCGATGCCACGCGGCGCAGCAATTTCAGGGTCGCCTCGTCGCCGGCCTCCAGTGCCCATTCCGAGAATCCGACGAGGTCGGTGAAGACGAGCGTGACCTCTCGATTGGCCGGTTGCTTGCTGACTTTCTCGGTGAAGGCCTGCCAGATCTGCAGCGCGCCGAACCCGAACTCGCGGAACGCGGTATCCCTGTCGGTCACCAACCGGTCGGCCGCACGCGCCACCGCACTCGCCCCACCAAAACCGCTTGTGGACAAAGGATCACCGAAGTATGGGTCGCCGGGCAGTGAACGCCGGGCGCGGCGTACCGCCGCCACGACGGTGGGATCCCGGTCCATCTTGCGAAACCAGTCACCGGCCGTACGTGACGCGCGCGCGATCTGCCGAGACGTGGGTTCGGAGGGATCGGAGTCTTCCGCCGGCACCGCGTTGTCTGTCGACTCCGCGGCGAGGTCATGCCGCACAGGCCCACGGGTGCGGCCTCGCCTGCGCTTACGGATTCCAGTGTCGTGCTCACGGTCCGGTTCGGCATCGAGGCCTGACGGCTCGATATCCACCGCATCAGCCTATGTGCTGGGGTGTGCGGCGGCAATCTCGTCGTTGCCAGTGTCGCGATGGCCGCGCCCCGCTCCTCGACTGCCTGGTCGCAGTCGGTCGGCGCTGGTAGCGGCAGCGTGGAGCTTCGGACACGGTTGGCAAACGGTTCCCGACACCCCAGGGGGGCTCGCGGACAACGTCGGTTGTCACCCATATCGTGCGTGATAGGCGCCACACAGGAGGTCAACGATGACATCCGCCACTGCCAGCCGAGGTGCTCGGCGATCCGCGCGCGAGCGCTCGTCCGGAGCGCGATCGCCAGCCGAACCAGCGTATGAAATCGATCAGAACGACGCACCGCAACCGCCGGGTCCAGATTCGCCGACATGGAAGTACTTCGCAGATCTGCGCACCGGGCTGCTTGGCGTGTGGATCGGATCCATCCAGAACATGTACCCGGAGTTGGGCGCCGGTGTCGAGGATCATTCGATCCTGTTGCGCGAACCCCTGCAACGGGTCACGCGTTCGGTCTTTCCCATCATGGGCGTGGTCTACGACGGCGACCGCGCCGCGAACACCGGGCGCCAGATTCGGGGTACCACGACACCATCAAAGGTGTCGATGGCAAGGGACGGCGGTACCACGCCCTCAATCCGGAGACCATCTATTGGGCTCACGCCACGTTCTTCATGCTCATCATCAACACCGCCGAGTACTTCTGTGGCGGGCTTACCGAGGCAGAAAAGCGGCAGCTGTTCGCCGAGCACGTCCAGTGGTACCGGATGTACGGCATGAGCATGCGGCCGGTGCCCAATTCCCGGGAAGAGTTCCAGGAGTACTGGGCGCGGGTCTGTGATGACCAGCTGGAGATAAATCGGGCCACGTTGGACATCTTCCACATTCAGATCCCGAAGCCGAAGTACGTACTGATGCCGGACTTCCTCTGGCAGCAGATCTGGGCCCCGGCCAGAGCATTTCAGAACTGGGTTGCCACCGGAGTGTTCAGTTCTTCGGTGTCGGCATACAAGCGCGCACGGGGAGAGTTGCCGCCTGATGCACCCCTCGTCGAGGCACCCAAGATCACCGCACCACCGCGGGATAGGCGGGGAATGCCCATGCACTACGTACCGCCGGCGGTCCAGCCGACGTCGCTCACTGCCCGTGCGGGCGAGCTATTGCATGCCGCCTTCTCGTTGGCCGCTCCCCGGTGGGCCGTCCGGGGTGGTCTCGAGGTCGCGTAACACCTGTTTACGCAGCTTTTACAGGGCACTTCTGTGGCGTAGACCACATTTTCGGCCGCGAAATTCCTATCGCCTGACAGACGAAACTGCGTCGCCCGGACAACGGGTTCACCGTGCCGTGAGCGGCCCGACACGCGGTGTTCATCAGGCGATTGGCCCAGCGCACCAACTAGTTCGGACAGCCTGTCTTTTGTCGATTTTCAGCGTCCAGCAACACATCATCAACGCACCGTGAAGGAAATTCGGGGGTGAGGACGCTTGTCCCACAAGGCGATTCCTGTGAACGGGCTGTGAGTTTTGATCAGCGGCGGTGATTTCGCAGGCGTATCTTTCCGTCAGCTTGATAACGGACCTATCACACCGACCGGTAATCGCCGACGCCGCAATAGCTCCCAAACTCAGACACAGGTTCACCACCATTCACATCCGCAAGGGGAAACGAGGCACTCAGATGGCAGTACGTAAGCGAGTCGGCGCCGTCATGGCGTTGTTCACCGCGATCTGTACCTTGGCTACGGCTCCGGCCCAGGCCGATCCGGTGTCCATGGCGCCGCAGACGTACACCAAGGTAAGTCGTGACGGGTGGACGCTGATGATCCGGATCGACCACGAGACCATCAACTCGGTGCCCAACCTGGCCGAGGCCTCGAACTCCCGCGAGGCGTTCGTGACCTTCGACGCGACGGCGATCGCCACTGGAGGGTCCGCCCCGATCACCGACAGCCTGTTCATCGCGGGATACCAACTGGGTTGTCAGACAGACGTTTCCAGCGGTCTGCAGATCGGTGGCACCGGCGGTCTGGCCGGGTCTGTGGGCTACAGCGGTGGTCCGTCGGTCGGTGGTTCGGGTGGTCTCGCCGGGTTTGTGCAGACCATCTTGCAGCCTGGTGTGATCACCGACCTCCCCCTGGCCAACATGGCGTTGAGTGACAGCGGCAAGGCGATGCTCGATGTCGATAATCTGCACATTAAGGCCGACGCGTGCGGCGGCGATGTCACCATCCGCTCGTATGTCTACTTGAGGATCTCGACCGCCTCGGCGCACACTGAGTTCGCCATCTACGGCGACCCGATCAAGATCTAGGGAGGTACTCGTGCCGAAAAGGAAGATCGTTGCCGCCATGGCAGGTGTCGCCGGAGCGCTAGCGTTGGGAGCGCTCCCGGCGCCCACCGCGCTCGCTGACCCACCGGGGATACCTTTCGTGCCCGGTGTACCGGCACCACTGCCCGCCACCCCCGGCAGCTACACGTACATCTACAACAACTTCCCGGCGGTGGCCCCGGCCACGGTGGACGCGCGCGGCGTGAAGATCGCCGCCAACGCCGATCCCGCGGCCGGTGCTGCCGGACTGCCGGGCAGCAAGTTGGGCAATGCCGCTCATCCCGCGAACGTGTTGACCTCTTCCAGCACGCGGTACGGGATTCAGGGCGGCACGACGCCCGCCGCGCCTGCCAGCACCACGGGCGTGCAGTTCGGTGCGGGGAACGAGAACCCCGCGCTGGAGGATCCGCACGGTGCACCGCCGCAAAGCGCGGCCGGGATCGAGGCGACCGCTCCGACGGTGATGCCGGGAGCGCCAACCCCTCCAGTTCTCGAGTCGCCGGATGGTCAACCGCCGAACCCCGCGGAAGAGCCGGCCGCCGGCTAACGGACCAACGTCGACAATGAGCCCCCTGTTCGCAGGGGGCTCATTGTCGACGTTGGGGGCTCATTGTCGACGTTCGCTTGACGAAACCAGAGCGAGTGACGGGACTCGAACCCGTGTGAACGGCTTTGCAGGCCGGTGCCTAGCCTCTCAGCCACACCCGCGTCGAGCACCTATCATGCCGAACCACGATGCGCGACACGAGTGTTGGACTCAGAGTGATCGCAGCGGGGCCTAGCCGGTGAGGCGGGAGTAGTTCGCGCCGGTGAGCTCTACCGACTTCTCCCATAGCCGCGCCGCCAGCTGCGCATCACGTGCCTCGCTGGATCGGGGCGCACGAGCCACCGGTCCGCGCGCACCAGTCAGTTGAGTGGGGCCAAGGTAGTCGTCGGGCTGAACATCGGGCATCGACGCCGCGTACAGCTCAGCCTCGGCGCCCTGGCGCTCGTCCTGGAGCACCAGACCCATGCCGAAGTAGAAGGCCTTATGTAGCCCTGGGATCTTCGGGATCATGGAATCGAACAGGTTGGTGGCGGCCACCCCGGGGTGCACATTCACCGATACCAGCGAGGATCCGGCGGCGGCGGCCTTGCGGGCCAGCTCCGAGCCGAACAGCATGCAGGCGAGCTTCGAGGCGCGGTATGCGGTCATCCGGTTGTACCGACGTTGGGTGAAGTTCAGATCATCGACCTTCAGTTGATTGCGTCCCTGCGCGTGCGCGACACTTCCCAGCGACACCACCCGGGGTGCGTCGGCAGCGAGCAGCGAGGGCAGCAGCGCGTCGGTCAAGACGAAGTGACCGAGGTGGTTGACGCCGATCTGCATCTCGAATCCCTCGGCGGTACGCCGCAGCGGAATCGCCATGACGCCGGCGTTGTTGATCAGTACGTCGACAGTGGCCGCCTGAGTGCGGATCGCGTCTGCGGCGGACCGCACGGAGGCAAGGCTGGTGAGGTCCAGTTCGACCAGCGCATGATCGGCGTTGGGCCCCAGTGAGCGCACCTTGTCCAGCGCTGCCCGCCCGGTCTCCTGGTTGCGGCAGGCCAGCACGACGCGTGCACCGGCGCGGGCCAGCGCCTCGGCGGCGACGAGACCTAGGCCATTGTTCGCGCCGGTGATCACGTGTGTCTTACCGGTCTGGTCGGGAACATCCGACTCACGAAAGTGCCTGATCTGCAGGGGTGCGGGCATTAGGTTCCTCGATCCGTGGAAGTTACTAGTACTCGTCGTTACGGCTTGTCGGATAGTACTGGAGGCCATTGACCGCGATGCATCCGCGCCGTGGCGTATAGGCAAATCGACGCGGCGCTCGCCAGATTGAGGCTTTCGGCTCCCCCGCGCATCGGGATGCTGATCCGATGCGTCGCCAGTGCGGCCGTCGCGCTGTCGAGCCCGTGCGCTTCGTTTCCGAAGATCCAGGCACAGGCCCCGGCCAGCACCGGATCGGCATCGTCGAGCGACAGCTCGCCGTCGAGGGTGGTGGCCAGCACTGCCCCACCCCGCGCGGTGAGGTCCGCGGCGATCCACGACGCATCTCCCTCAGGTACGACGGGGATGTTGAAAATGCTGCCCGCCGAGGCACGCAGGCTCTTGCCGTTGAACGGGTCGACACTGTTTCCCGCCAGTACCACGGCATCGGCGCCCATCGCGTCGGCAACGCGAATCAGGGTGCCCGCGTTGCCCGGCTCCGAGATATCAACGGCGACAACGACGAACCGTGGTGAAAGCGCGACGATCTGAGGCCACCTGGCCGCGATGGAACGGCACTCGGCTACCAGCCCGACCGGAGTCACGGTGTCGGATAATGCTTTCGCGGCACGTTCCGTCACCAGATGTATGGGTGCGTCAACCAAGAGGCCCGCGAATCGCTCCGCGGCAGCCTCGGTCGCGAAGACACGTTCTACCGCGCCGGACCGCAGTGCGGCCTCGACCAGGTTGGGGCCTTCCGCCAGAAAAAGACCGGCCCGCCGACGGGCGGCGGGCCGGTGCAGCTTGACCGCGTCGATCACTGTTTGTGACCGCTCAGTCAGAGCCGAGTTGCTCAGGCGGCTTCCCCGGCTGGAGCGTTGACGTCCTCAGGCAGCGCGGCCTTGGCAACCTCGACCAGCGCGGTGAACGCGGCCGCATCGCTGACAGCCAGCTCGGCGAGGTTCTTGCGGTCAACCTCGACGCCCGCGATCTTTAGGCCCTGGATGAATCGGTTGTAGGTGATGTCGTTGGCGCGAGCCGCGGCGTTGATACGCGCGATCCACAGCTTGCGGAACTCACCCTTGCGGGCGCGACGGTCCCGGTATGCGTAGGTCAGCGAGTGCAGCTGCTGCTCCTTGGCCTTGCGGTACAAGCGCGACCGCTGACCGCGGTAGCCCTTGGAGGCCTTCAGGATTGTCCGGCGCTTCTTCTGGGCGTTGACGGCCCTTTTCACGCGTGCCATAAGTTTTCCTTATTAGTGATTTCTAGTGATGCAGTGTGGTGCTGTGTATTGGGGTGGTCGTGAACGCGGCTGCTAGCCGGTCAGCATCTTCTTGACGCGCTTGGCGTCGTTCTCTGCAACCACGGCGCGGCCGTCGAGACGACGGGTGCGGCTGGTGGGCTTGTGCTCCAGCAGGTGGCGACGGTTCGCCTTCTGGCGCACGATCTTTCCGCTACCGGTGGTGCGGAAGCGCTTCGACGCACCGCTGTGGGTCTTGGCCTTGGGCATCTTGGTGTTCCCTGTCCTTCGTTTTCCGTACTAGGTCTGTTCGGTGGGCGCTTGCTCGGCCGGTGGGGCCGCCTGGGCTGGGGCCGGCCCTGCAGGAGCTTCGGCCTGCTGAGCTGCCTTGGCCCGGGTCTTCGCACCCCGGTGTGGCGCCAGCACCATCGTCATATTGCGGCCGTCCTGCTTCGCGGAGGTCTCCACGAAACCGAACTCGGCGACGTCTGCGCCGAGCCGCTGCAACAGCCGGTAGCCCAGTTCGGGCCTCGACTGTTCGCGTCCGCGGAACATGATCGTCACCTTGACCTTGGATCCGGCTTCCAAGAAGCGCACAACGTGGCCCTTCTTGGTTTCGTAGTCGTGATCGTCGATCTTCGGCCGAAGCTTTTGTTCCTTGACAACGGTCTGCTGCTGGTTCTTGCGAGACTCGCGCTCCTTCAGAGCCGTCTCGTACTTGAACTTGCCGTAGTCCATGATCTTGCAGACCGGAGGTCTGGCGTCTGGGGCTACCTCGACAAGGTCGAGATCGGCGTCTGCGGCGACGCGAAGCGCATCTTCGATCCGCACGATGCCGACCTGTTCGCCTTTCGGGCCGATCAAGCGGACTTCGGGTACGCGGATGCGTTCATTGATGCGGGTCTCAGTGCTGATGTGGCCTCCCTGGCTCGTCCTCTAACTGTCGTGACCGGAACACAGATCGACAGGGACATAAAGCGGGGTCCATCAGCACTCTGCTCATTACGAACAGAAAAGCCCTGCTCATGGCAGGGCCCGAAGCCGACCGGTCACGACGACATGCGCCGTTCTGCAGATCGCAGAACAACCACCCGGAGGTGGCTGGACCGGACCGCTGTACCGTATGGCCAGCGGTGGGAGCGGGACTCCACTTGATGTCCCCGACGGAGCCGGGAACGGTCGCGCATGACAGTCTAGCAGCCGTGACCGATGACCTTGACCATCACGACGAGCCCCTCACCGAGTCGATCCGCGAGCTCGCCGATATCCCGGCGATCGAGGTGATCACCAAGGCCATTGTGATGCTGATGAGCTCCAGTGCCGAGAAACTGGGCCTGTCCTCCCCTGATCCTGACGAAAGCCCACATCGTGATCTCGACGAGGCCCGTCGGCTGATCACCGCGCTCGCCGGTCTGGTGGCGGCCTCGGTCGAATACCTGGGCCCGCACGCCGCTCCGATCCGCGATGGATTGCAGAGTCTGCAGAAGGCATTCCGCGAAGCCAGCGCCGTCCCGGATGAACCCGGCCAGGGGCCCGGCGAGAAGTACTTGCGCTGAGCGTCAGTGAACTCCCAGCTACACGGCCTATCCTCGCTAGGTGACATCTGAGGTTTCTGTCTCACCGCCACTAGCCGGCCCGGGAATTGGCAAGACCCCCAAGCCGATTCCCTCACCCACCTCAACACTGCACTGGGTACCGACCTTCTTCGGGTGGCTCGTCGGGGTGTTCGCGGCGATGATCTTCCTGTCGAGTATCTCGCCGATCATCCGGCACCTGACACAGGTTCCCCGAGCGTTTATCGACGAGTATCTGTTCGACTGGCCGGATACCAGCCTCGCGTGGGCCTTCGTGCTATCGCTACTGGCTGCGGCACTCGCCGTACGCAAGAGCATGGCGTGGTGGATCCTGCTGATCAACCTGTCGGTGCTGTCGGCCCTGAATATCGGCGGTTTCATTCAGCATCGCGACACCGTCGAGATCCTCGGGCTGGTGCTCCACGGGGGCACGATCATTGTGCTGGTCCTCGCGCGTCGTGAGTTCTACGCGAAGGTGCGTCGCGGTGCGACGGTCAAGGCCGTTGCCGTGCTCATCGGCGGTTTGGCCCTCGGAACGCTCGTCGCCTGGAGTCTCACCGAAATGTTCCCGGGGACCTTGGCGCGATCCGATCGTTTTTGGTGGGCGCTGAACCGTGTGGCCGGGTTCTCCCTTGCAGGCCACGAATTCTTCGACGGTCATCCGCATCTGTTCCTCAACTGGCTCTTCGGTCTGTTCGGGGCGCTGGCCTTGATGTCCGCGGCAGTGGTGCTCTTCCGCTCCCAACGCGCGGTCAATGCGCTGACCGGCGACGACGAATCCCTGATTCGGGGTCTGCTGGATCGGTACGGGCAGGATGATTCCCTCGGATATTTCGCGACACGGCGCGACAAGGCGGTGATTTTCGCGCCCAATGGCCGCGCGGCCGTGACATATCGCGTGGAGGTCGGCGTCTGCCTGGTCAGCGCGGACCCCATCGGGGACAAGACGGCATGGAGCCAGGCCATTGCCGCATGGCTGCAGGTATGCCAGGCGTACGGCTGGGCGCCCGCGGTGATGGGCGCGAGCGCCGAGGGCGCGCTCGCCTACCGCGAACACGGCCTGAACGCACTGGAACTCGGCGACGAGGCGATCCTGTACCCGCGGTCATTCTCGATATCGGGTCCGCACATGGCGGCTGTCCGCCAGGCCGTCAACCGCGCCCGGCGCTCGGGACTGTCGGTGCGTATCCGCCGCCATCGTGAATTGACGGCGGACGAGGCGAGACAGATCATCACCAACGCCGACATGTGGCGTGACGGCAACACCGAGCGCGGCTTCTCGATGGCTCTCGGGCGGTTGGGGGACTCGACCGACGGCGACTGCCTCCTCGTGGAGGCTGTCGACCCGGACGACAACGCCGTCGCCATGCTGTCACTGGTGCCCTGGGGCGCCACTGGGGTGTCCCTCGAATTGATGCGCCGTTCGCGTCAATCGCCCAACGGCACCATCGAATTCATGGTTACCGAGCTACTCACCCGGGCAGAGGCCATGGGAATCACCCGGGTTTCTCTCAACTTCGTGATGTTCCGCTCCGTCTACGCGGACGGCTCCCGTATCGGCGCCGGCCCGGTGCTCCGGCTGTGGCGCTCGGTGTTGATGTTCGCCTCACGGTTCTGGCAGTTTGAACAGTTGTACCGCTCCAACGTGAAATATCAGCCCGAATGGGTGCCCCGATTCGCCTGCTACGAGGACGCCCGGCTCATCCCCCGGATCGGCATCGCATCGGTGATCGCCGAGGGGTTCCTGGTCTTACCGTTCGGCAATCGGGACAAGCCACGGCACACCGGTCAATACAGTGCGGTGCCTCAGGCCATCGTGGCAACCGGAATGCTGCACCACGATGGCACCGCCCCCGACCTGCCGCCGCAGCCCACGGCTCTGCAGCGGGTGCCCGAGCAAGTCAAGGTGCGGCTCGGCAAGCTTGCCGCCTTGCGGGAGCGAGGAATCGACGCCTACCCGGCCGGCTCACCGCCCAGCCACACCGTCGCCGAGGCGCTGGCCGCCGCCGAGGGTACCGAGGTCGTCGTCAGCGGTCGTCTGCTGCGCATCCGTGACTATGGCGGTGTGCTTTTCGCACAGCTGCGCGACTGGTCGGCAGAGGTACAGCTGCTCATCGACGACCCACTCCTGCACGAAGAGTTCACCGCCGCCATCGATCTCGGCGACCTGGTCGAGGCCAGTGGGGTCATGGGCCAGTCGCACAATGGCACCCGGTCCGTGCTGGTGCGATCGTGGCGAATCATCGGTAAGTGCCTGCATCCGTTGCCCGATAAGCGCAAGGGTCTCACCGACCCCGAGGCGCGGGTGCGCGCTCGATACCTTGATCTGGCGATCAACCCAGAGGCCCGGCACCAGATCGCGGCGCGCAGCGCGATCATCACGTCTCTGCGCAACACCTTGCTATCGCAGGGATTCTTAGAGGTCGAGACGCCGATCCTGCAACAGGTACACGGTGGAGCCAACGCGCGCCCATTCCTGACACATATCAACGCCTACAACCTCGACCTGTATCTGCGCATCGCGCCCGAGCTGTATCTCAAGCGACTCTGCGTGGGCGGCGTGGAAAGGGTCTTCGAACTGGGCCGGGCCTTCCGCAATGAGGGTGTCGACTTCAGCCATAACCCCGAATTCACCCTGCTGGAGGCGTATCAGGCTCATGCCGATTATCTGACATGGGCCAAGACAACCCAACAGCTGATCCAGAACGCCGCGAGGGCAGCGCACGGTAGCGAAGTGGTGATGCGGGCGGGTGGAGAAGGCGCGGACGGGAAGCTGGCCCCCGTCGATATCAGCGGCGAGTGGCCGATCATCCCAGTGCACCAGGCGGTCTCGGCGGCCCTCGGCGAACAGGTCGACGCGACAACGGAAGTGCCTACGCTGCAACGGTTCTGCCGATCGGCGGAGGTGCAGTTCAATCCGAGGTGGGATGCCGGGCACCTGGCGCTCGAGCTCTACGAGCAGCTCGTCGAAAAGCACACCACCACACCCACGTTCTACAGCGACTTTCCGGTGTCGGTGTCCCCGCTGACGCGCCCACACCGGAGCATCGAGGGTCTCGCCGAGCGGTGGGATCTGGTGGCCTGGGGTGTCGAGCTTGGCACCGCGTACACCGAGTTGACCGACCCGGTGGAGCAACGTCGACGCCTGTACGAGCAGTCGCTTCTCGCGGCGGGCGGTGACGCCGAGGCCATGGAACTCGACGAGGACTTCCTGCGTGCGATGGAATATGCGATGGCGCCCACCGGCGGTATGGGTATGGGGGTCGACCGTGTGGTCATGCTCATCACGGGGCGCAGCATTCGCGAGACCCTGCCGTTCCCGCTGGCCAAACCCCGATAACCACGACGAACCTGTTCGGATTCCGTACCCGGACTCCTCGAATACCTGACAGATAATTCACAGGTAACTAGGCCATCATAGGTGCCGTGTCCGGTCATGACATCTCGTTGTTACATGGGAGCTTCTCAGTCTCCATGCAGGTCATTGCCGGTTTTGCGCTCGTCATCGCGATAGGAATGCGTACTCGTCAGTGGTTTCAGCGCTGGCTACCCGTAGCGGTAGCCGTCGGCGCCACCCTTGCCATGTGGGCCTATTGGTACATCAACTCCGAGGGCTGGGCCGACAGAGGAAACCCCGCGCCACTCATGCTGTGGGTGTGGATCGCGCTCACCGGGGTCGCCGCCACGGTCCTGTTGGTCGGCTGGCGCACGGCGCACTGGTGGCGTCGCGCTGTCGCGTTCACCGCGGTGCCACTCGCACTCCTTTCCGGATCACTGATGCTGAATCAATGGACGGGCTACGTGCGCAGCGTCCAGTCCGGGTGGGCACAGTTGACCGCCGGACCGCTGCCCAACCAGGCCGATATGGCCACGGTGACCGCCGCTCGCGAGGAGCGCCGCGGCCCGACGATGACCAAGGGCAAGCTCGTACCGGTGGATATCCCGGCCGACGCCAGCGGATTTCGCCATCGCCAGGAGATCGTCTACCTGCCACCGGCTTGGTTCGACTCCACCCGCACCCAGCTGCCGACAATCATGATGATCGGCGGCGAGTTCAACACCCCGAGTGACTGGATTCGCAGCGGGAACGCGGTCGAGGCGGCGGATGCCTTCGCCAGCCAGCACGGCGGGAACGCCCCCGTCATGGTGTTCGTCGACGCGGGCGGCTCGTTCAACAACGACACCGAATGTGTCAACGGCCCGCGCGGTAACTCCGCCGACCATCTCACGAAGGACGTCGTCCCGTTCATGGTGTCGCGTTTCGGGGTCAGCCCACGGCCGCAGAACTGGGGCCTAGTGGGCTGGTCGATGGGTGGCACGTGCGCGGTAACGCTTGCCGTCAAACACCCCGAATTGTTCAGCGCCTTCGAGGATATCGCCGGTGACATGTCGCCGAACACCGGAAACAAGACGCAGACCATTGCCCGTCTTTTCGGCGGTGACACGTCGGCATGGGAGCAGTTCGATCCGGCAACGGTGATGTCGCGTCATGGGCAGTATGCGAACACCGCCGGGTGGTTCGACGTCAACGGACTACATCGAGCGGGATCCGGAGCGATCACCAGTACCGGAGCGGCCCCGGGCGCCTCGGCCGCCGTTCCGCTGAGCGATCAGGACCGTGCCGCGCACCGCCTGTGCGAGATCGGTGCGGCGCAAGGGATCTCATGCACGGTGCAGCACAAGCCCGGCGAACACAAGTGGCCATTCGCGCAGACGGCGTTCACCTCGGCACTCCCCTGGATGGCGGGCCGGATCGGCACGCCCACGGTGCCTGATGCGCCGTTGCCACGCTAACTGTTCTGCCCAGGCGGAGTAGCGTCGAGCGGTATGTCCGATACGCCTGATCCGGGATACACCGACAGCGGTGTGCCAACCTTCGAGTCGGTGCGCGAGAAGATCGAAACCCGATCCGGCACGGCTGCCGGTTCCGCCGAGCTGGACGCCGAAAGCGATGAGGGCCGTGCGGCAGAGGAGCAGTTCGAGGCCAGAGCCCGGGCAGCCGCCGAGCGGCTCGAAGAAATCCGTAGGTCGATGCGCGAGGAAGCTAGCCCGTCGCGGCCCGACGGGCAATCGCCTGCTCACGGATGAGGCTGCGACGGACCTTGCCTGAGTCCTCACGCAGCGGCTCCTCGACAAATTCGATGGTGCGCGGAACTTTGTACCGGACAATCTCGTCGAGCAGATACTCGCGCAGCTGGTCCTCGGTCACAGTGCCCTCGGCGTGTACCACCGCATGCACAACCTGCCCGAGGTCGTCATCGGGTAGCCCTACAACAACGCTGTCGACCACTCCGGGGTAACCGTTCATGACGGATTCCACTTCCGCGGGAAACACATTCGCTCCGCCTGTCACGATCAGGTCGGTACGACGATCACTCATGTAGAGGTAGCCATCGTCATCGAGCCACCCGAGATCTCCGATGGACTCCCAGGTTCCAACCCGCTTAATCTCAGCACCAAGGTATTTGTAGGGCTTGGGCGTTCCCTCCCACGGGCGCATGAAGATCTCCCCCACCTCCCCGGAAGGCAGCGGGTTTCCCTCCTCGTCCAGGATCGTCAGTTCACCGAGCGCAGGCTTACCGACGGAGCCCCGGTGAGCCAGCCATTCCTGTCCGGTGATGATGGTTCCGCCGATGGCCTCGGTGCCCGCGTACAGCTCCCAGATCGCTTCCGGGCCCAGCAGATCGATCCACGCTTGTTTCAACCACACCGGACACGGAGCAGCCATGTGCCACAACACCCGAATGGTGGACAGGTCGAATCGGCCGGGGTGCTGACGCACCTCGCGCAGTATGCGCGACATCATCGTGGGCACCACCTGCAACCAGGTGACCTTGTGGGTGTCGATCAGTTCGAGCGCTTGTAGCGCGTCGAACTTCGGCTGCACGATCAGATGATGGCCCAGTAGGAGTCCGTATGACGAAAACATCAGCGGCGCATTGTGATACAGCGGACCGGCGACGAGCTGAGCATCTTCCGGCAGCATGCCCATGATCTCACCGGCCGCCGGGCCGGTGATGGCTGCGGGACTGGGGGCGAGGATGATCTTCGGCCGGCCGGTACTGCCTCCGGAGGTAGGTGCCTTCCAGGCCGGCGATACCACTTCCGGCAGCGGCCCGGCGGCATGGTCTTCTGCCAGGGGTTCGAATCCCGCCTGCACACACACTCGATCCGGATGATCGGCCGGATCGACCCCCACCACAAGCGCGGAGTCGGCGAGCTCGACAATTGCCCGGCGTTCCGCGAGCGGTAGACGCCAAGACACCGGCTGTGGGGTGGCACCGAGCTTCCACACCGCGATCTGGGCCGCGAAGAATTCCACCGAGTTGGGCAACCCGATAGTGACGAGGTCGCCCTGCCGTACACCGAGACGTTGGTAGGCGTGCGCCAACGCGGTAGCACGCCGCTCCAGTTCGGCCCTGGTGACCGATTCGGTACCGCAGGTGATCGCCGGGGCATCGGGCGACGATTCCGCGAGGTTGGCGAGGATGCGAACGAACGGTTCACCAACTGCCGCGTCAGTCATGAATGCCACCCTAGACCGGCGTGACAACCTTCCTGGTACGCGGTTTGGCGGGCGGCTTTCCGGCGCTCTTGGACGGGGCCTTCGCGGGAGTCTTACCGTTCCGGACGGGCTTGGGCAACAGGTCCACCAGGAACTCACCGGTATAGCTGCCCGTGGTCTGTGCCACCGACTCGGGTGCGCCCTGTGCCACTACGGTGCCGCCTCCCGACCCACCCTCGGGGCCCATGTCGATGACCCAGTCCGACGTCTTGACGACATCGAGGTTGTGCTCGATGACGATGACGGTGTTGCCCTTGTCGACCAAGCCGTTGATCACGGTGAGCAGCTTGCGGATGTCCTCGAAATGAAGACCGGTGGTGGGCTCGTCGAGGATGTACACGGTCTTGCCCGTCGAACGCTTCTGCAGCTCCGCGGCCAATTTGACGCGCTGCGCCTCACCGCCGGAGAGCGTTGGAGCCGGCTGTCCCAGCCGCACATAACCCAGGCCGACCTCCACCAGCGTGTTCAGATACCGGTGGATAGAGGTGATGGGCTCGAAGAACTCGGCGGCTTCCTCGATGGGCATGTCCAGCACCTGCGCGATGGTCTTGCCCTTGTAGTGGACCTCGAGCGTTTCCCGGTTGTAGCGCGCACCGTGGCACACCTCGCACGGCACGTACACATCAGGCAGAAAGTTCATCTCGATCTTGATAGTGCCGTCGCCCGTGCAGGCCTCGCAGCGACCGCCCTTGACGTTGAAGGAGAACCGGCCCGGTTGATAACCACGCACCTTGGCCTCGGTGGTCGCCGCGAACAGCGTGCGAATCTTGTCGAAGACCCCGGTGTAGGTCGCCGGATTGGAGCGGGGTGTACGCCCGATCGGCGATTGGTCGACCCGCACGAGCTTGTCGACCTGGTCCAAACCAGTCACTCGGGTGTGCCGCCCGGGCACCTGGCGTGCGCCGTTGAGCTTGTTGGCCAACACGGTAGCGAGGATGTCGTTGACCAGCGTCGACTTCCCCGAACCCGACACTCCGGTGACCGAGGTCAGCACCCCGAGCGGGAAGGAGACGTCAATGTCCTTGAGGTTGTGCTCGCGCGCGCCGACCACGGTGACCTGACGCTTGGAGTCGATCGTGCGACGCATCAGCGGTAGCGGAATGCTTTCCGCGCCAGAAAGATACGCGCCGGTGACGGAGTTCTTGTTTTTCAGCAGCTCGGCGTAGGTGCCACTGTGCACCACCCGCCCACCGTGCTCCCCCGCGGCCGGTCCGATGTCGACGACCCAGTCGGCGTGTTTGATGGTGTCCTCGTCGTGCTCGACGACGATCAACGTGTTGCCGAGATCCCTGAGCCGCGTGAGTGTTTCAATGAGTCTGCGGTTATCGCGCTGGTGCAGACCGATGGACGGCTCATCGAGTACATAAAGCACACCCACCAGCCCAGAGCCGATCTGGGTGGCCAGGCGGATGCGCTGTGCCTCGCCGCCGGACAACGTGCCCGCGGCACGCGACAACGACAAATACTGAAGGCCGACGTCCAGTAGGAAGCCCAGCCGGAACTGGACTTCCTTGAGAACCTGCCCGGCGATGGCTTGTTCGCGGTGCCCGAGTGTCAATGCATTGAGGAATTGCGCGCATTCGGCGATGGACAGGTCACAGACCTGCGCAATCGACTTGGTCCCGTGCTCACCGGCGGTCAAGGTGACGGAGAGGATCTCCGGCTTCAGGCGGGTTCCCTTGCACTCGGGGCACGGAATGTCTCGCATGAAGCCCTCATAGCGCTCCTTCGCCCATTCGGACTCGGTCTGCTCCATGCGCCGTTGCAGAAACGCCAGTACGCCTTCGAACTCTGCGTAGTACGAACGCGTGCGGCCATACCGGTTCTTGTATCTGACATGGACCTGCTCCGAAGAGCCATCCAGAAGCGCCTTCTTGGCCGCCGCCGGAAGTTTCTTCCAGGGGGTGTCCACGTCGAACCCGAGGGCGTCGCCCAGCCCTGCCATGAGCCGGACGAAGTAGTCGGCGTTCTGCCCCATTGACCAGGGTGCGATGGCGCCCTCGGCGAGGGTCATGTCCGGGTCGGGGACCACGAGGTCGGGGTCGACTTCCTTCTTTATCCCCAGACCCGCGCACTCGGGGCAGGCGCCATAGGGCGAGTTGAAGGAAAACGACCGTGGTTCAAGATCGTCCACGGCGAGCGGGTGGCCATTAGGGCAGGCGAGTTTCTCGGAGAACCTGCGTTCGCGCTGCGGAGAGTCCTCGTCGGCATCGACGAACTCGAGCACCACGATGCCGTCGGCAAGGCGCAGGGCCGTCTCCACCGAGTCCGTCAGTCGCTGCTTGGCGCTGTTCTTGACGGCAAGACGGTCGATGACCACCTCGATATCGTGCTTCTCCTGCTTCTTGAGCTTGGGCGGATCGGTGAGCGAATGCACCACACCGTCAACTCGAATACGGCTGTATCCCTGGGAGTTCAGCTGTTCGAAGAGGTCAACGAACTCGCCCTTGCGGGTGCGCACCACGGGAGCGAGCACCTGGAATCGCAGGCCCTCCTCCATGTCCAGCACCTGGTCGACGATCTGCTGCGGGGTCTGCTTGGCGATCTTCTCCCCGCATACCGGGCAATGCGGCGTGCCGGCCCGCGCATACAGCAGACGCAGGTAGTCGTAGACCTCGGTGATGGTGCCCACGGTGGACCGAGGGTTGCGGTTGGTGGATTTCTGGTCGATGGACACCGCGGGAGACAGCCCCTCGATGAAATCGACATCGGGCTTGTCCATCTGCCCCAGGAACTGGCGGGCATACGCAGACAGCGACTCGACGTACCTGCGTTGCCCCTCGGCGAAGATGGTATCGAAGGCCAGGCTCGACTTCCCGGATCCGGAGAGACCCGTAAAGACGATGAGGCTGTCTCGGGGTAGGTCAAGGTCGATACCGCGCAGGTTGTGCTCACGCGCGCCCCGCACGATCAGACGGTCGGCCACCTGTCTCCTTTCACACTGCCCCAATGTGCAGGTGTTTTCGCATCGCTCAGCCCTTGTAATCCCATGCGGAATCCAGGCAGGCCGAGTCGTCGACTCCATGCTAGGACGAGGCACCGACAACCCTCGCGTCACGAGGGGCCAGTACGGTGAAACCATGACCTCGATCACCATCGATGATGACTACTCAGGCCACATCGAGCCGGGCTCCGGCGTGGCTCGTCGCACCGTGGACGGCGCGACCATCATCAAGGCCTCGGTGGGGCCGATGGACAACAACGCATACATCGTGACATGCGCGAACACCGGCAAGTCACTGCTGATCGACGCGGCCAACGATGCGGAACGGCTGGCCACCCTGCTGGACGAGAACGCCCCGAATATCGCGCTCATTGTCACCACGCATCAACACTTCGATCACTGGCAGGCCCTTGAGGCGATCGTGGACAAGACCCAATCCCCGAGTGCCGCACATGATTTGGATGCCGGACCGCTTCCTGTGCCGCCCACGACGCTGCTGGCGGGGGGCGACAGCTTCGATATCGGTGACCTGCACTTCGACGTGATCCACCTGCGCGGACACACGCCGGGCTCGGTGGCCCTGGCGTTCACCGCGGGGGGTGTGACGCACCTGTTCACCGGCGATTCACTCTTTCCAGGTGGTGTCGGAAAGACCTTCAGCCCCGAAGACTTCAATCAGCTGCTCGACGATGTCAGCGAACGACTCTTCGGCACATACGCCGACTCCACGGTCGTATACCCCGGACATGGTGACGACACCACGTTGGGCGCCGAGCGCGAATCGCTCGGCGAATGGCGCGAACGAGGCTGGTAAGCCCCGCCCCGTTCGCGCGCGCCGGATCTTTAGGTGGTGTGAACGATCAGCACGTCGCACCGGGAGCGTCGTGCGACATCCGAGGGAACCGAACCCAGCAGCCGTCCGGCGATGGTGTTCAGACCGACATTGCCGACGACCAGCAGATCAGCCTTGGAATCCACCACCAGATCCAGCAGCGCATCCACCGGCGCTCCCTCGATCGAGCGTTCTTCCACGCTCGTCGCGCCCGCTGCTGCTGCGCGCTCGCGGGCGGTGCGCAGGATGTCGTAGACGGGCGCCTTGCCGGTGACCTTGTACGCGTCATCCTTGAGTACATCGGCCGAGTGGGGGTTGTTCTCCGGGAAGTACGCGGTCGCGACGATGAGCTTGGCACCGGCAGCGCCCGCGATGGCTCCAGCGCGGTCGACCGCCCGGTACGACGAATCCGATCCGTCGGTACCGACAACGACAGTGCTGTATGCACTCATGAAAGGTCCTCCAGTTCCATTTGACCAGGCCAGATGAGATTAGCCGGGAAGGGCCCCGGCCATGCGCCATTTGGCTGATTGTGTCGGGCTATGCCGGTGATTTTCCCTCGCCGGGTGCGCACGCAGGTATGGCCTGCGCCTCAATCCCGCTATGAGGACCATCACGCGCCAATACGCCACGCGGTCACCCGCCGTTGGAGTAGAGCTTGACGACTTGATAGAGAAATGCCCGTCCGTCGTATAGGGACTTCACCTGGATTCGCTCATCGAGGCCATGCGCGTGGGTCTCTCCGGGCTGGGCGAAAATGCCACTGAGGCCATACACCGGAGTCTTCCCGAAGTAGATGGCATCGGTTGCTCCGGTGGACATGCTCGGGACCAGCGGCACACCCGGCCACAGGGATCCGGCGACAGCCTTGATGGGATCGACGATCCGCGGTGTCAGCGGCGGCACACTGGCCACGTTGGTGCGGAACGCCTCGGCGGGCTTCACCGTGATCTTGGGGTCATTGACGGCCTTCACGATGGCTCCTTGAACGGCCTCTTGAACCGACCCGGCACCGCTGCCGGGCACTATGCGGCAGTTCACATTCGCGGTGGCGCGTTGCGGTAGCGCGTTGTTGGCATGTCCGCCTTCGATTTTCGTGGGGACGCAGGTGGTGCGCAGCATTGCGTTGTAGAGCGGGTTTCTGGACAGCACAGATGTCGCCGCCGGGTCTTGCGGGTTGGCGACAATCGCCGACATCGCGTGACCTACCTCTCCCGGTTGCAGCGGGGCCTGTGCAGTGAAGTACGCCCGGGTCACGTCGTTGAGCTGGACGGGGAACGGCACGGCGGCGAGCCGGTCCAGACCGGCCCCGAGTGCCTGTATCGCGTTGAACGGTCGGGGCTGGCTGCTGTGTCCGCCCTCGTCGGTGACCTCCAGGGTGAAGTCTTGGTAGATCTTCTGGCCCGCCTGGATTTCCAGCAGGATGGGTTTGTTGTCTTCGTCGAGGTCGCCGCCGGCGCCTTCATTGACGACGAATTCGGCATCGACAAGCTCGGGCCGGTTCTGATGGAGCCACTCGGCGCCGTTGACCTGCCCGCCACCTTCTTCGCCGCAGGTGAGCGCCACGCGAATCGG
This sequence comes from Mycobacterium sp. D16R24, assembly GCF_002013385.1. Classification (NCBI taxonomy): domain Bacteria; kingdom Bacillati; phylum Actinomycetota; class Actinomycetes; order Mycobacteriales; family Mycobacteriaceae; genus Mycobacterium; species Mycobacterium sp. D16R24. Next base: position 101,628 of record NZ_MAEV01000013.1, read on the forward strand.
GCGTTTCGGCACGAAGTTCTCTGCGCGGTACCGGATGAGGCTGTCCACGAAGATCGCGGCCATCGCCTTGTCGTCCTCGGCACCGCGGGCATAGAAGTATCCGCTCTCCTCGACGAGGGTGAACGGATCACGCTTCCAGTCCTCACGTTTGGCTTCGACAACATCGATATGCGCCAGCAACAGAATGGGTTTGGCACCCGCATCGGACCCGGCAAGCGTCGCGACAAGTCCGCCGTCCTTGGGGTGATCGGGCGGGCTGAACAGCACCAGGTCCTTGTCGGTGTATCCGGCGGACTTGAGACGATCGGCCATCTTCTGTGCGGCCTCGGTGCAACTCCCCTGCGATGCGGTCGTATTGGTCTCGATCAACTCCCGGTACAGATCGCGAAACGCGCCGCGATCGTCAGTGGTGGAGGGGTTGCTACTTGCCGGCGAGCTCTGATTCTGCGGCGTGCCGCAGGAGGCAATGGTGAGCACGGCGGCCGTCAGGGCGAGAATCCGATGCATGGTTTCGTTCATACACCCGTAACGCCTACGAAGGAGCCCGAACCGTGCCTTCCGCTCGCCTATCCGTCACGTCAGCTGTCCCGCCGGGACCGGGTCCTGCGCGAAACACCCTGGAGGACACCACAACACCCGAGAGCACCGTCGCGGCGAAACCCAGGAACAGCAGGTGCGCACCGCGCGTGGCCGATCCACCGAGATTGACCAGCACTCCGGCCAGCCCGGCACCGAAGGCTCCGGCGATCAGCTGCACGGTGCTGATGGCGGCTGCGGCCGCACCACTTTCGGTCGGATCGGACGACACTGACATCGCCGCGGACGCCAGGTGTGGCCAGGCCATGCCGATACCGGCACCGGTCACCGCGAAACCGATCGCCCACAGGGCGATCTCCAGAACGCTGGCGCCATCACACTGGAGCACACCGGCCAGGACCAGCCCTGCGGCAACCACAAGGGGAGCGACCGTCACCACACGTGCGACGGTCCTTGGCGTGGCCGATGCGCTGATCATCTCGCCGACGGTCCACCCGAATGCCAAGGTGGCCCCGAGGAATCCGGCGGCAACCGGGACCAGGTGTCCGAGGCGCTGACCAAAGAACGGAATGTACGTCTCGACCATCGAGGCCACCGCCAGCACTGCGATGGTCAGGTAGATCCACTTCAGCGGGTTGCGTGCGAAGACCGCCTTGGGGAGTACCCATACCGTAGAGCGGCGATCGAGTGTGACGAACAGGACCACCAGTGCCGCCGCGCCGGCGATCAGCCCCACCATGGCCGGCAGCGACGATTGAAGCCCGGCCACGGCCACCAGGCTGGCAGCTGTCGTGAGCACCAGCAGGGACCGCACCGGAACGCTATGCCGGCCAGCCTCGGTGTTCGCACTCTCCGGTCGCGTCAGCACATAGGGCACCATGGCGGCGATGCAGAGGGTGATCACCGTCAACGACGCGAACGCCCACCGCCACAACCCGAATTGGGCGAACAGCCCACCGGCCGCGGGGCCCACAAAGGTACCCACCCCCCACATTGCCGACGTGAACGCTGAGGCGTGTGTCCATAGCCGCTGTGGCAGTGCAAGATTAATGACGGCATAGGCGAGTCCGGCCAGCAGTCCGCCCGCCGCACCCTGGACCGCGCGTCCGGCGAGCATGACGTGCATTTCCGGAGCCACCGCACATACGACGGTGCCCGCGGCGAACGCGCTGAACGCGAGTAGATAGGCGCCGCGTGGACCGGCCCAGCCAAGAAGGGGGCTCACCACCGTGGCGGCACTCACCGAAGCGATCAGATACAGCGTTGTCACCCACGCGTAGAAACGTTCCCCACCGATATCGGCAACGGCGCTCGGCAACAGGCTGGTGGTGAGGTACACATTGGTCGCGTACAGCGCCACTCCACCGGCGAGCACCGTAACGATGCCGAGTTGCCGCCCGCACAACAGATCCCGCCAGCTGCCGGTCGCCACGTCGTGAGTCATGCCGACACGCTATGAGCTAAAGTGCACTTGAGATCAAGGAGGCCTGATGAAGGACAAGGCCGAGCTGTTGCCGATCGGAGAGGTGGCCAGGCGTTCCGGAATCGCGGTATCCGCGGTGCGGTACTACGCAGACATCGGCCTGATCCCCGCCGAGCGCACGTCCGGCAATGCACGGGTGTTCCGGCGCCATGCGTTGCGCCGCATCTCTCTGATCCGGGTCGCCACAGGATTCGGCATCCCGTTATCGGAGGTCGCCGAGGTGCTGTCGAGCCTCCCGGATGACCGGGCACCGAGTACGCGTGACTGGCAACGAATCTCGCGCCAGTGGCATTCACATCTGGAAGAGCGCAAGAACGCCATCGCAGATATGCAGGAGAAGCTCACCGGGTGCATCGGCTGCGGGTGCCTGTCGATGACGAAGTGCACACTGTTCAATCCCGCCGACGTACTTGCCGAGGACGGGTCGACCGGTGCACTCCTGCTCGCCGAGCCGGGCTGATTACTTGAGGCCCGCGGCGTCCATACCGCGTAATTCCTTCTTCAGATCCGCGATTTCGTCACGGAAGCGCGCCGCGAGCTCGAACTGCAGATCGCGCGCCGCCGCCATCATCTGCTCGGTCATGTCCTTGATCAGGTCGGCCAGCTGCGCGCGCGGCATGCTCTTGGTATCACGGCCTTCGAATACCCCGGCACTCACCGCGCGACCCGGCTCGCCCTGTGCCCGCCTACCGCGACTGGAGTTGCGGCCGGATCCACCCACCGCCACTTCCTCGGTGTCCTCGGCTTCGCGGTATACCTGGTCGAGAATGTCAGCGATCTTCTTGCGCAATGGCTGTGGGTCTATCCCGTTCGCCTCGTTGTAGGCGACCTGCTTGGCACGCCGCCGATCGGTCTCGTAGATGGCCTCTTTCATCGAGTCCGTCATGGTGTCGGCGTACATGTGCACCTCGCCGGAGACGTTGCGCGCGGCGCGACCGATGGTCTGAATCAGACTCCTACTGGACCGCAGAAATCCCTCCTTATCGGCGTCGAGAATGGCGACCAACGACACCTCGGGTAGGTCCAGACCCTCCCGAAGGAGGTTGATACCGACGAGGACGTCGTACTCGCCGAGCCGGAGCTGACGCAGCAACTCCACCCGCCGCAGGGTGTCGACCTCCGAATGCAGGTAACGCACCCGAATACCCATCTCCAACAGATAGTCGGTGAGGTCCTCGGCCATCTTCTTCGTCAGCGTCGTCACCAGCACGCGCTCATCGGCCTCGGTGCGTTGACGAATCGAGGCGATGAGATCGTCGATCTGCCCCTTGGTGGGTTTGACGACCACCTTCGGATCCACCAGTCCGGTGGGCCGGATCACCTGCTCCACGAACTCGCCGCCGGCGGCGCTGCGCTCGTAGTTCCCGGGCGTCGCTGACAGATACACGGTCTGCCCAATTCGCTGGGAGAACTCCTCCCAGGTGAGGGGACGGTTGTCCACCGCCGACGGCAATCGGAAGCCGAAGTCCACCAGGTTCCGTTTACGCGACATGTCGCCCTCGTACATGGCGCCGATCTGCGGAACCGTCACATGCGACTCGTCGATGACGAGCAGAAAGTCGTCCGGGAAGTAGTCCAGCAGCGTGGCGGGTGGCGTACCGGCGCCGCGCCCGTCGATATGCCGCGAGTAGTTCTCGATACCCGAGCAGAAGCCAACATTGCGCATCATCTCGATGTCGTAGTTGGTGCGCATCCGCAGTCGCTGGGCCTCCAGCAGCTTGCCCTGGCCTTCCAGCTCGGATAAGCGCTCCTCGAGCTCCTGCTCAACACCAACGAGCGCCTTCTCCATCCGGTCCGGCCCCGCCACATAATGTGTGGCCGGAAAGATCCGTAACGAATCAGTTTGACGCACAACGTCTCCGGTAAGTGGATGCAGATAGTAGAGCGCCTCCACCTCGTCACCGAAGAACTCGATACGGACCGCCAGCTCCTCATACGAGGGAATGATCTCGACGGTGTCGCCGCGGACCCGGAAGGTGCCCCGAGTGAATGCCACGTCATTGCGGTTGTACTGCATGTCGACCAGTAACCGCAGCAGCGCGTCCCGGGGCACTTCGAGCCCGACATCCAATTGCACGGAGCGATCCAAATAGGACTGCGGGGTGCCCAGACCGTAGATGCACGAGACCGATGCCACCACCACCACGTCGCGCCGGGACAGCAGGTTGGACGTCGCGGAGTGCCGCAAGCGCTCCACATCGTCGTTGATGGAGCTGTCCTTCTCGATATAGGTGTCGGTCTGAGCGATATACGCTTCCGGCTGGTAGTAGTCGTAGTACGACACGAAGTACTCGACAGCATTGTGCGGCAGCATCTCCCGGAGCTCGTTGGCGAGCTGCGCGGCGAGAGTCTTGTTCGGCGCCATGACGAGCGTCGGCCGTTGCAACCGCTCGATGAGCCAGGCCGTGGTCGCCGACTTACCGGTACCCGTGGCACCGAGCAGCACCACATCCTTCTCCCCCGCCCGAACTCTGCGTTCGAGCTCGGCGATGGCACCGGGTTGGTCACCCGCGGGCTCATACTCACTGACGACCTCGAATCGCGCATCGGCACGCAGGATGTCCGTGACTGGGCGGTACTCGGAATGCGCAACGATGGGGTGTTCTGTTGCGAAAGCCATGAACCCAGAGTAAGCCGAGGGTCCGACATCCCTTCTACTACCAGTGCGGAAGGCAGGGAGGAAACCAGCGTGCACCCGCCCAAACGCGAGGTCTTCGACCTCGATGCGATGACGAACACCGACCCCAAGGGAATCGTGCGGTCTGTGGACGAGTACCGGATAGAGCCCTGGGGACTCTTCATGGCTCGCCCGACGCCCGGGCGGGCGCAGTTTCACTATCTGGAATCCTGGCTGCTCCCGACGCTGGGACTGCGTGCGAACATCTTCCACTTCAATCCGGGCTACGAGCGCGATCAGGATTTCTACCTTGATGTCGGCGACTTCGTCCCCGGGCCGTCACAATGGGTGGCCGTCGACCACTATCTTGACCTCGTGGTGCGCTGCGAACGTGAAACCGAATTAACGGATGTAGACGAGTTGCTCGAGGCTCATAAGGCAGGATTGTTATCCACTGCCACAACAGAACTCGCCGTCCGCCGGGCGGCCACGACCATCAGCCACCTCGCCAGGCACGGGCATGACTTGAACGCCTGGCTCGCCGCGGCCGGAATGCCGTTGACCTGGCGCGACCCGAACGGAGACGCTCATGCCTGAAGCCATTCGCTGGGGAATCATCGGACCGGGCCGTATCGCGGAAAGTGTGGCCCGCGACTTCCCGCTCACACCGGGAGCCGAGCTGGTGGCCGTTGCCTCCCGGTCGGTGCAGCGTGCCCGGGACTTTGCGGAGACGCACCGAATTCCACGTGCCTTCGGCTCCTATCGGGGACTGCTCTCCGACCCCGATATCGACGCTGTGTACATCGCCACCCCACACCCCCAGCATCGGCAGGCCGCCATCGCGGCGCTCACCGCAGGCAAAGCGATCCTGGTCGAGAAGACCTTCACCGCGACGGTGTCCGGAGCGCAAGAGATCATCGATATCGCAAGGGCCCGTGGCGTTTTTGCGATGGAGGCGATGTGGACACGGTTTCAGCCGGCGATCGTCGCGGCCAAGAAACTTCTCGATGATGGGGCCATCGGCGAGGTCCGTCAGGTGCAGGCGGACCTCGGGGTCGACCGCCCGTTTGATCCCGACGACCGGTTGTTCAATCCCGCGCTGGGTGGCGGAGCACTACTGGACCTTGGTGTTTACGTGGTCTCGCTCGCCCAATACTTCCTCGGCGATCCAGCGGCCGTGGTGGCACACGGTTCGCTGTTTCCCACCGGGGTGGACGCCGAGGCCGGCCTGTTGCTGCGCTACGACGACGGACGCACCGCGACGTTGCTGTGCTCACTGCTGCATCACACGCCTGGCCAAGCGCGCATCTTCGGCACCGAAGGCTGGATAGATATCCTTCCCCGTTTCCATCACCCACGCGAGATCGTGCTGCACCGCAAGGGATCTGATCCCGAACCAATCGTGAAACCTCCGGTTGGCGGCGGTTACAGTCACGAGCTCGAAGAGGTCACCGGGTGCCTGCTCGACGGCAGAGCGCAGAGCACGGTGATGCCCCTCGCCGATACGTTGGCCGTGCAGCGGATCCTGAACACGGCCTGCGAGCAACTTGGCGTGCGCCACACCGAAGACCCTGCTGACCTGGAGTGATCGCGTTGCCGCCGCTTCTTGAGCGCCGCTAAGATAGCGGTATGCGTCCCCTCCTCCGAGGGCTGGGCGCTGCCGGGGCAGCGGCGGTCACGCTCGCGCTTCCGGCAGTACCGGCCTCCGCAGCCGAGCTGCACAACATCAGCTACATCGCTCGTGTCGATGGCCTCGGCCGCGGTATCTCCGTGACATTCAAGACCGATCCAGTGGACCGGCGGACCGAGCAGCCCCGTCTGGGGCCAGGCGAGTCCTGGGAGGTGAACCTGGTGATGGAGGATCCCGCGCAGGCCGGGATGACCGTTCGGGTGCTGCCTCCCTATGGCGTCGGGTTGCACTGTGAGGTGCAGGTCGACGATGTCGTGGTCGACTCCCAGGACCTGACGGTTCCCCCCGCTCTCGGGATCTTCAACGGGCCCGTCAACGACTCTGTCACCTGCGGTCACTTCAATGCGTAACCAGAGTCAAATTAGTCACTTTCGCACCCCGGACCTGCATGAAAACCGCTACAATGGCGCCATGCGCCTGAACTCCATTCGTAGCAATATTCGCGGTCCATTCCGCGCTGCCGGAATTGCGATAGTCACCGCGGGCATCGCCGCGAGCACATTCCCCGCGATTGCATCCGCAGACTCCACCGATGACTACCCAATTCCCCGCCGGATGCTGAAGACCACGTGTACTGCCGAACAGTACCTGGCCGCGGTCCGCGATTATGACCCGATTTACTACACGCGGTACATGATCGATAAGAACAACAAGCCCGATTATGTGCAGCAGGCGACGATCGACCGGATTCATGAGTTCTTCGCCAAGGACTACACGGGTCGCCGTGCCGAGTCCGAAGTCTTCGCGGTGAACTACCCGCCAGAGGCGCTAACGTCTCAGTGGCCCAACTGGGGCAAGATCTTCTTCAACAACAAGGGTGTCGTCGCTAAGGGCACCGAGAACTGCAGCAAATACCCGTCCGACATGTCGGTGTGGGACGGCCCCTAACCCCAAGCGCACAGTAAAAACGCCCCGCGGTGATCACACCGGCGGGGCGTTTTTCTGTCCGCATTCAATGCCGCACAAACACTGCAAAAAGTTCGGCCCCCATGCTCACAGAGCATGGGGGCCGAACTTTCACTAGTCGTTAGATCGCAGGTCGCGGGAATTCCGCGGTGACCGGATCATCATGTGCGGGACCCGAACCGACCGGAACCGGAGCCGGCGGTGGCGGAACCTGCTGCTCAACCGGCACAGGAGGCGGTGGTGGATCGGTGGCATACTTGCTGACCTTCATGGGCCACCAGAACCATCGACCCATCAGGGCGGCAATGGCTGGTGTCATGAACGCCCGGATGATGAACGTGTCGAAGAGCAGACCCAGGCAGATCGCCGATCCCGCTTGGCCGATCGCGATCAGATCGCTGGTGATCATCGAGCCCATGGTGAACGCGAACACCAGGCCGGCCTGGGTGGCGACACTTCCCGATCCGCCCACACCTCGAAGGATGGCGGTGTTCAGACCACCGTGCAGCTCTTCCTTGAATCTGGACACCAGCAGCAGGTTGTAGTCCGATCCGACCGCCAACAAGATGATCACGGTGAACGGCAGCACGAACCAGTGCAGCTCTAGGCCAAGAATGTGCTGCCACAGCAGCACCGACAGGCCGAAGGATGCCCCCAGCGATATCGCGATGGTCCCGACGATCGTGAACGCCGCCACCATGCTTCGCGTGATGACCAGCATGATGACGAAGATCAGGCACAGCGACGCGATCACCGCGATCATCAGGTCATACTTCACCATCTCGCCGATGTCGTGATAGGTCGGTGCCGTGCCGCCGAGATAGAGCTTGGCCTCGTCCAGGGGGGTGCCCTTGATGGCGTTCTTGGCGGCCTTGAGTTCGACCTCGGTGTTGGCGAGCGACTCCTTGCTGGCGTAGTCGCCCTCGTGCGTGATGATGAACTGCGCGGCCTTGCCGTCCGGCGACATCATCAGCTTGACGCCCTTCTTGAAGTCCTCGTTATCGAAGGCTTCCGGCGGCAGGTAGAAGAAGTCGTCATTCTTCGCCTCATCGAACGCCTGACCCATCACCGTCGCGGTGTCGGTCATGCGGTCCATCTGCGTGATCATGCCGTTCATCGTGCTGTACATGGTCAGCATGGTGTTCCGCATGTTCTTGGTGATGGCAATCATCGGTGGAAGCTGCTCCACCATCTGTGGCATCAGCTTGTCCATCTTGTTGATGTCCTTGACCATGCCGTCCATGTTTTCGGCCATTTTGTCGATGCCGTCAAGAGTGTCGAATATTGATCGCATTGACCAGCACATCGGAATATCAAAGCAGTGCTTATCCCAATAGAAGTAATTGCGCAACGGCCGGAACTGGTCATCGAAATTCGAGATGTTATCCCGCATTTCGTGAACGGTGCCTTGCAATTCCGTACTGACGCCCGCGAGATCATGCGTCACGTCGACTAGCTCTTTCATAATGCTGTACATGCGTTCCATGATGGCGACCATCGAACCCATATCGTCGGCCATCTTCAACATATCGGCCATGCTGTTCTTCAAGTAATTCATGTTCTCGGTCATCGATACCGATTGCATACTCACCTGGAAGGGCACGGAACTGTGGTCGATGGGTGCGCCCATCGGGCGGGTCATGCTCTGCACCTTGTTGATGCCCTCGGTGCGGAAGACGTTTTTGGCGATCCGGTCCAGCACCAACATGTTGGCCGGGGTCCGCAGATCCTTGTCCGCCTCGACGATCAGGATGTCGGGGTTCATTCTCGCCTTCGAGAAGTGCCGGTCGGACGCCTGGAAGCCTTGAATCGACGGCAGGCCAGTCGGGATGTAGTACCGATCGTTGTAGTTGACCGAGTACGTGGGCAGGATGCCCAAGCCGACGATCGCGATGATCATCGTGACCACCAAGATCGGTCCCGGCCAGCGCACGATGGCGGTGCCGATCTTGCGCCATCCCCGGCTCTTGATGGTGCGCTTGGACTCCAGCAGCCCGAACTTCGTCGCTATCAGAATCACCGCCGGACCAATGGTGAGCGAGGCGGCCACCACCACCAGCATGCCAATCGCACACGGCACACCCAGCGACTCGAAGTACGGCAGGCGAGTGAATTTCAGACAGAATGTGGCGCCCGCGATGGTGAGGCCCGAACCCAAGATCACGTGCGAGACACTGTGATACATGATGTAGAAGGATTCGAGCCGGTCCCTGCCCTCGGCCCGTAGCTCGTGATAGCGGCCGATTTGGAAGATCGCGTAGTCGGTCCCCGCCGCGATGGCCAGGGACGTCAGCAGGTTTACCGCGAATGTCGACAGGCCAATGATTTCGGCATTGCCCAGGATCGCGACCACGCCACGAGCGGCACCCAGTTCAACGAACACCATGAACAGGATGAGCAGCACCGTCGTGATAGACCGGTAAATGAGGAGCAGCATCACGGCAATGACGATGAAGGTGATACCCGTCATCTTGAGCATGCTCTTGTCGCCGGCGTCGTTCATGTCCATCGTCAGCGCGGCCTGGCCGGTGACGAAGACCTTGAGCCCGTCGGGATACGTGCCGTTCTTCTTGCTCTCGTCGATGAGCTTGGCGACGATGTCCTGGACCGCCGTGACGGATTCCTTGCCGTCCGTCGTGCCTTGGTCACCACGGAGATTCAGCTGAACGTAAGCAGATTTTTCGTCGACACTCTGCGCGCCACCGGCGGTGATCCGATCGCCCCAGAAGTCCTGGGCGTATTCCACGTGCTTGGTATCGGCACGCAGTCGTTTGACCAACTCGCGGTAGAACGTGTGCGCCTTGTCGTTCATATCGGTGGAGAACTTGGTGTCGCTCTCCAGCAGGACCATCACCATGCTGTCGTCCTTGAACTGCTGGAACAGCTCACCTTGACGCTTGATGGCCTGATACGACGGCGCGTCCTTGGACGCCAACGACACCGAGTGCTCCTTGCCGACCTCTTCGAGCTGCGGCACGACGACGTTGACGATGACCGTCAACACCAGCCAGGCAAGAATGATCGGTACGGAGAACGTGTGGATGAACCGCGCTATGCGCGAAGGCTTTTGGGTTGCGCCATTCGTGGAAGCGCTATGTGTGCTCATGCGGATTTCACCATGCAGAAGACTTGGGCGTTGCGGTTGGACACAGTCTGTTCGTCCTTTACTTCACCGTTAGACAGGATGCGGCAGCCGATTTCATCGCTATCCCCCATCGCGACGACATTGGCGAAGACAGAAGTCATCGTCGTCGTGATGGTTAACGTCCACGGCAGTGTGGTGAACTGGGCGCGCTGCGGCTGCGCCCGGTCATCGAGATAGTTGACCTCACCCTTTGTCCCTGCGGGACCGAAGATTTCGTAGACGATGTCTTTCGGGATGATGTTCTTGGAGTCATCCTTGATGCCGATCGCCTGATTGATGTTGGTCGAGCCGAACACGCCGTGAAGTCGATAGACACCAAACGCGGCGGCCGAGATCACCACCAGAACGACAAGCGGGACCCATACCCGCGCCAATACCTTGAAAATGGTCCAATCCCCTTCACCCGTGTGGCCCGGGGGCCAACAACTCGACTCTGCCCATCGCGTCCGGCCGTGCATGTCCGTGATTTGCGCGCAAATAGTTACCAGCCAGTACGACAGCGTGTTGTTTTTGCGGAGCCAGCGAGCGCGTGGGGTGCCCGGTCACAACATCCGTTCATCCCACCCGGCTCCGCTCATACCCGTTTTCTCAGTAATTCGTAAGGGATACTACATACGTTTGTCAGGGAACTGTACATGTGTCATCAGTCACAACTTGCGCATTTCTTCCCCTGGACACCCGAAACAGCCTAGTTAGCTACAAGAAAATGTCAACAACCGGTGACACGGATCTATTCCCCGCTTCTTTTCGTCAATGTTACGAAAGCGCCAGCTCGCACATACAAGTTAGTGACTGGCCTAAGAATCACACCAGCTACCGGACCTAGCCAGTGTTTGCCACGGCTACCTTTCAGCGGGTTGTCCGACGTGGGCTCGACAGCCTCAAGCGCACGCGAGCCCCGCTCGTGTCGTGGCGGGTAAAGGTGACTAAGACCGGGCGATTCGGAGGGCGTGTCCTTCGCCACATCACGAGACATTTGTCCATTAGCAACGCGGAGCTCACCGTCGCAAGCCCAGGGCGACAACGAATTCAGCAAACTATTTGCATGCTATTCGACGCCCGGCCCACCCCATGGCGGCGTCGATAATCAGGAGATCCCACCATTCACCAGCGTGCGTTATCCACACGCCGGTACAAACTCTGGGCACAGCGGTCTACCTGCGGTCAGCCCCTGGGCAGCTGAGATGAACCCGCCAGCGAACGACCGAACAGTTAGACCGCTGGCCTTGGGAACTCGGTCGTCACCGGGTCATCCCCCGGCCCCGAACCGACTGGCGCCGGTTGAGGAGATGGCGGCACGGTCGTCGGCGACTGAGGCGTCCTCGGCGGTGGCAGCGGCCGGGTGCGTACGTTCAGCGGCCACCAGAACCAACGGCCGAGGATGGTCGCGATGGCCGGAGTCATGAACGAGCGCACGATGAGCGTGTCGAACAACAGGCCCAACGCAATCGTCGTTCCGACCTGCCCGATGATGCGCAAGTCGCTGACCACCATCACGGCCATCGTGAAGGCGAACACCAGGCCGGCGGAGGTCACCACGCTGCCGGTACCGCCCATGGAGCGGATGATGCCGGTTTTTAGCCCGCCATGGAGTTCTTCCTTGAGTCGGGAGACCAGTAGCAGGTTGTAGTCGGAGCCCACTGCGAGCAGCACGATGATGGCCATCTGCATGACGAGCCAGTGCAATTCGATGCCTAGTATGTACTGCCAGATGATGACCGATAAACCGAATGAGGCGCCCAGGGACAGCGCAACCGTGCCCACGATGACCAGCGAGGCCACGAAGCTTCGCGTGATGAGCAGCATGATCAGGAAGATCAGGCACAGCGCGGAGATGCCGGCGATCATCAGGTCGTATCGGGCGCCATCGGACATGTCCTTGAACACGGCCGCGGTGCCACCCAACTCGATCTTGGCGTCTTCAAGGGGCGTGCCCTTGACGGCCTCGATCGCGGCTTGCTTGATCGGCTCAACGTGCGCGAGGCCTTCAGGCGTCGCGGGATCTCCGCGATGCGAGATGATCATCCGGACCGCCTTACCGTCCGGCGATAGGAACGACTTCAGGCCGCGTTTGAAGTCGGCGTTGTCGAAGATCTCTGGCGGGAGATAGAACGAGTCATCGTTCTTGGCGGCGTCGAACGCCTTACCCATGGCGGTCGAGTTCTGGCTCATCTCGTCCATTTGGTTGTAGAAGCCAGACATGGTGCTGTGCTGCGTCAGCATCATCTTCTGCATGTCTTCCATGATCGGAACCATTGCGGACATATCCGACACCATCTTGGGCATCAGCTGATCCATTCGCTCCATGTTGACCACCATGCCGTCCATGGTTTCGGTCATCTCATCGATCTTGTCGAGGGTGTCGAAGATCGAACGCATGGCCCAGCACATGGGTATGTCGAAGCAATGCTTCTCCCAGTACAGGTAGTTGCGAATCGGGCGGAACCAGTCGTCGAAGTTCGAGATGCTGTCGCGCATCTCGTGGATCGTTCCTTGCAGGGTGTGCATATCGCCGACGAGCGAGTGCGTGATGCCCGCCATCGTGGTCATGTTGGCGAGGGTCCGCTTCATGATGACGACGTTCTCGCCCATCTTGTCGGCTTGGACCTTCATATCGGCCATCCGGTCCTTCATCAGCTTCATGTTCTGCAGCTGACCCACGCTCTGCATGCTGATGAGGAACGGGATGGAACTGTGCTCGATCGGCGTGCCCTGCGGGCGCGTAATCGCTTGCACACGAGCGATTCCCGGAACGCGGAACACCGCCTTGGCGACCTTGTCGATGACCAGGAAGTCCGCCGAGTTCCGCATATCGTGATCGGCCTCGATGAGAAGCATTTCCGGGTTCATCCGGGCCTGTGAGAAGTGCCGGTCCGCGGCCTGGAAACCTGCGTTGGCGGGGATCTCCTTGGGGATGTACTTCTTGTCGTCGTAGCTGGTCCGGTATCCGGGCAGTGCCGCCAGACCGATGATGGCAATCGACAACGCGGCCGCGAGCACCGGGCCGGGCCAGCGCACGATCGTGGTTCCGATCTTGCGCCAGGCACGAATTCGCATGGCGCGCTTGGGCTCGAACAGTCCGAAGCGGCTGCCGATCGTGATCAGCGCCGGTCCCAGGGTGAGCGACACGAGCACGCCCACGAGCAGGCCGACCGAACATGGCACACCCAGGGTCTGGAAGTACGGCATGCGCGTGAAGCTCAGGCAGTACATGGCGCCGGCGATAGTCATGCCCGAGCCCAGGATGACATGCGCCGTGCCGTGGAACATCTCGTAGTACGCGGCCTCTTTATCAGCGCCCATGGATCGGGCTTCCTGATAGCGGCCAATCAAGAAGATGGCGTAGTCGGTTCCGGCTGCGATCGAGAGCATCACGAGCAGGTTCACCGCGAAGGTGGACAGGCCGATGATCTCGGTGTTGCCCAGGAAGGCGATGACTCCTCGTGCCGCGGAGAGCTGAATGCCCACCAGCATGAAGACCATGATCACGGTGAAGATCGACCGGTAGAAGAACAGCAGCATCACCACGATGACCACGAAGGTGAGCGCCGTGATGAGCTTCAGGCTGCCGTCACCGGCGTGGTTCATATCGGTCTGCAGCGCACCGGGGCCGGTGACGTACACCGTGAGCCCATCGGGAAGCTTGCCGCCGTCCTTGGTCCACTCCGATTCGAGCTGTTTGACGATGTTGCGGGCGGCTTCGGTGGACTCGTTGGAGAGGGTCTCGCCCATGTTTCCGGCGAGGTTCACCTGGACATAGGTGGCCTTGCCGTCAGTGCTCTGCGCACCGGCCTCAGTGAGCGGATCACCCCAGAAATCCTGGACGTGCTGAACATGCTTGGTATCGGCCCGCAGCCGCGTCACCATCTCGTCGTAGAACTTGTGCGAGCCGGGGCCGAGCCGCTCCTGCCCTTCGAGCACCACCATGACGACGCTGTCGGAGTCGGACTCCTTGAACATCTTGCCCATGTTCTTCATCGCCTGCATCGCGGGCGCGCTCTGCGGGCTGAGTGACACGGTATGCTCCTTGCCCACCTGCTCCAGCTGCGGAACAAAGGTGTTCAGAGCAAAGACGATGGCCAACCAGCCGATGACGATGGGGATCGACAGGCGCCGAATCCATTTGGCGATGAAGGTGGGCTCGCCTCCGCCGTGTGCCCCGCTCATGCGGACTTCACAAAGCAGTAGACGTAGGCGCTCACCTCGTTGGTATACCTTTCATCTTTTTTCTCATCATTGGCCGTGATGCGGCAGCCCAGCCCATCGGCATTACGCGTCTGCGCCAGGATGTTTCCCGTCATCGACGGTGCCGTCGTGACGATCTCGATCGACCACGGCAAGACCGCACCGTTGATCTGATGCGGTTCGCCCTCTTTGTCGATGTAGTTGATGTCCGCGATGGTTCCGGGCGGGCCGTAGATCTCGTAGACCACATGCTTGGGCTTTGAATTGTTTTTGTCGTCGGTCATGCTGCCGGCGTAGGTGGGCAGCTGATGAGAACCGAAAATGCCGCGAATCCGCCATACCGCGAAGCCTGCGATGGCAAGGACGAGCACCATCACCACCGGGATCCACGCCCGCTTCAATGCGCTGAGAATCGTAAAACCCCTTCACCCGTTGACGTTTCGCAAGGCGACGCCACCTACTGGCCCGAACCTGACGCAACTACTGATCGGATAACCGCACCCGTCCGCCCCATTGACCAGGGCGGCGCAGCAATCGCCGCGTGATGGCTGCTTCGAGCCTGCGATGCCTAGGTGCGCGCACCCAGACGTTTCTCGAAGTAAACCATGCCTAAGTGCGGAACAGTTGACTCCCTTCCAGCGCGTTCATCAGGATCTTTAACGCATATGGCGTGCGTAACGCACGCTACCGGGTGGTTCGCTGCCTCGCAAATCACACGCCGTGCGTTATCCTCGGCACGTGGCGCAACTGACATTCCAACGCGCCCGCACCGACGAAAAGAAGCGTCAGCGGGCGGCAGCGATCGTGGAAGCCGCACGGTCGCTCGCTGTGGAATCGGGTGTCACCTCGGTGACACTGACTGCCGTCGCCAATCGCGCCGGGGTGCACTACTCCGCGGTTCGGCGCTACTTCAGCTCGCATAAGGAAGTGTTGTTGCACCTGGCCGCCGAGGGGTGGACCCGCTGGTCGGACACGGTGTGCGCCGCGCTGGCCAAGCCCGGCCCCGACTCCCCCGCTCGCGTGGCCGAGGCTCTCGTACACGGGCTCGTCGAC
Source organism: Mycobacterium sp. D16R24 (assembly GCF_002013385.1). Lineage (NCBI taxonomy): Bacteria > Bacillati > Actinomycetota > Actinomycetes > Mycobacteriales > Mycobacteriaceae > Mycobacterium > Mycobacterium sp. D16R24. The sequence goes on from NZ_MAEV01000013.1 coordinate 117,244, forward strand.
GATCCACTGTTTTGCGACCTCCTGGCGAACCAGCATCTTCACCTGGAACACGAGGTCGATGTCGAGCGCGTTGCTGAGGTCAAGCAGATCAGTAACGCCGCCGTGATGGCGATCGCCGAATCGATCGAACACACGCTCCCCGAGATCGGCCGCAAGGGTTCACTGGACATCTTGGTAGCAGCGTTCTCGCTGGCAGCCATGCTGTGGCAGGTCGCGCACCCGCCCGAGGGCCTGGACCACGACTATCAGAATGAACCGGGTGTCCCGCCCGACTGGAGTCTCGACTTCGAGCCGGCATTGACACGGCTGCTGACGGCAACCTGTGTCGGTATCGTCGCGGACACGCACTGAGTTCAGCGCGTCGAAAGCGTCCACCCGGTCTTATCTGCCCAAGCCAGTGCGCGCGGATAGGCCTGCGCAAACCAGGGTTCCTTGGCATCCACATAGGCGGCCGGATCGCCACCCGACGCAGTGGCTGCGCGCTCGGCCGCGTGTTTTACGGCACGGTATTCGTCTCGCGCCTGCTGATCGGAACGCAGCCAATCCCTGAAGACCAGAGCGAACCGCTGTCCTGGCCACCCGTCGACTCGCAGATGTACCAGAACCGCGCGCCCTGGATCGCCGGAGCCGTGAATTCGCTTGCCCCATTTGGCCTTGTCGGCGTCATGCGGATCGTCTGAGGTGATGCCAGTGATCGGGGGCAGCCCGATCCCTGCCAGCGGATCGGCCAGGGCATCTGCCACCTCGAGTGAGTCGACGGTTACCTGGATATCGATCACGTCCTTGGCATCGAGCCCGGGTACCGCGGTGGAGCCGATGTGGTCGATCCGAAGTGCCTTCGACCCGCACGCCACCGCGATCCGGTTTCCCGCGCGCTGCGCTTGTGCAGGCCAGGTGGGATCGGCGTGCACCAGCACCGGTGCCCACGGTGCCCGTTGCCGTGTGCGCAGGTTATGCGCATAAGGCGACAACCGAGTAGACCAGAGATCACGAACTGTCTGTGCGAGTGCTTCGGTGTCGCCTGAGTTATCCAGCCACACATCGGCAATCGCGCGGCGTTGTTCATCGCTGGCCTGCGCGGCAACACGTGCACGGGCGTCCTGTTCGTCCATGCCCCGATGCGCGATGAGTCGCGCCACCCGTGTCTCGATTTCTGCGTGCACCACCAGCACCAGATGGTAGAAGGGTGCCAACGAGTTCTCGGTGAGCAATGGAATGTCTTCCACCACAACGGCATCTTCGCCCGCCGTGGCCATCAGTTCGGCTCGGCGGGCTCCGACCAAGGGATGCACAATGCCGTTGAGAGTAGCGCGGTGCGTGTCGTCCTGGAATGCGATGGCCGCCAATGCGGGGCGATCCAGGGCGCCGTCGGGCCGCAGAATCGAATCACCGAATGCCTCGACGAGCGCCACCAGGCCGGGTGTTCCCGGTTCGACCACTTCACGCGCGATGACATCGCTGTCCACGATGAACGCACCACATTCCGCGAGCGTTCGTGACACCGTGGACTTCCCCGCTCCGATTCCTCCGGTCAGGCCGATCCGCAACATGCCCGCAGTCTGTCACAGGGTGAGCGCCGCCTGATCACCAGCACCGCCGAGTCGACGCGAGGTGGTGGGCGGAAAGCGCTTCGCGGCAATGTGATTGACCGCAGCCGCCACGACTAGATGCGTGGGCATACGAAAGGGGCCCCGGTACGTAACCGGGGCCCCTTCCTTTCAGAACACGTGCTTAGGCGTTGCCTGCCAGCTTCTCGCGCAGTGCGGCGAGCTGCTCGTCGTTGGCGAGCGAACCACCCTGCGACGCCGAATCATCGGACCGCGACGAGCTGGAAGAACCGTTCGCCACGGCAGCGGCCTCCGCCTCGGCGGCGGCTGCAGACTTCTCCATCTGAACGGTGTGCATCTTGTGACGACGCTCGGCCTCGGCGTACCGGGCCTCCCACTCTTCACGCTGCTTGTCGAAGCCCTCGAGCCACTCGTTCGTCTCGGAGTCGAAGCCCTCCGGGAAGATGTAGTTGCCGGCCTCGTCGTAGCTGTCGGCCATGCCGTACTTCGAGGGATCGAACTCCTCGGTGTAGTCCTCGTTGGCCTGCTTGAGGCTCAGCGAGATGCGGCGACGCTCCAGGTCGATGTCGATGACCTTGACCATCGCGTCGTCACCAACACCCACAACCTGATCCGGCACCTCGACGTGGCGCTCGGACAGCTCGGAGATGTGCACCAGACCTTCGATGCCCTCCTCGACACGGACGAACGCACCGAACGGAACCAGCTTGGTGACCTTGCCGGGCACGATCTGGCCGATGGCGTGAGTGCGAGCGAAGTGGCGCCACGGGTCTTCCTGGGTTGCCTTCAGCGACAACGAAACCCGCTCGCGGTCCATGTCGACGTCGAGAACCTCGACGGTGACCTCGTCGCCCACCTGAACCACCTCGGACGGGTGGTCGATGTGCTTCCACGACAGCTCGGACACGTGAACCAGGCCGTCAACCCCTCCGAGATCGACGAACGCGCCGAAGTTGACGATCGAGGACACGACACCCTTGCGGATGGCGCCCTTGGTGAGCTGGTTGAGGAACTCGCTGCGCACCTCGGACTGGGTCTGCTCCAGCCAGGCGCGGCGGCTCAGCACCACGTTGTTGCGGTTGCGATCGAGCTCGATGATCTTGGCCTCGATCTCCTTGCCGATGTACGGCTGCAGATCGCGGACACGACGCATCTCGACCAGCGATGCGGGCAGGAACCCGCGCAAGCCGATGTCGAGGATCAGGCCGCCCTTGACGACCTCGATGACGGTGCCCTTGACGGCCTCGTCCTTCTCCTTGAGCTCCTCGATCGTGCCCCAAGCCCGCTCGTACTGAGCGCGCTTCTTGGACAGGATCAGGCGACCTTCCTTGTCCTCCTTGGTGAGGACCAGGGCCTCGACCTCGTCGCCCACGGAAACGACCTCGTTGGGATCGACATCGTGCTTGATCGACAGTTCGCGGGACGGGATGACACCTTCGGTCTTGTAACCGATGTCAAGAAGAACTTCGTCGCGGTCAACCTTGACGATGGTCCCTTCGACGATGTCGCCATCGTTGAAGTACTTGATCGTCTTGTCGATGGCGGCGAGAAAATCCTCGGCCGAGCCGATGTCGTTGACGGCTACTTGCGGCGAGGTGACGGTGGGACTTGGCATGTGTTGGGTTGCTCCGGACAGGTTGTGTAGTAGGGACAGTTCTGCCTACAGCTAGCTTCAGCTGTGGGCGTGCTTTGACCTCCGCGCGTGCGGCAGAGATGCACAGCACCTTACTCGACTGCCCTCCACCAGGACAAACCCGGTCCACTCACCGGCCGCGGGCGCGTGGCGGTTACCGCACCCACCGGTGAGCTCGCAGCTACTCTTCGGTGGTGTCCTACGCGCCCGCACCCGCGCCCATGCCGCCCCTGCCCGGATTTCCCCAGCGGATCAAGAAAGTCGGGGCGCCTATTGGCGTTATTATCGCGCTCGCGCTGCTAACGGGGCTGATCCTTACCGGATTGCTGGTCTCCAATCCGGCCGGCGCGATGATCGGGCTGGTCTTATCGAGCATCGCGATCGGGATCGTTGTCCTGTCTTATCTGTGGCTGGACAGATGGGAGCCGGAGCCTTCACGGCTCCTTGTGCTGGCCTTTGTCTGGGGTGCGTCGCTGGCCGTCGTGGTCTCGATGATCCTCGAACTGGCCTTTGGGTCGGTCTTTAGCCCGGACGGCGCCACCACCTTCGGGGCGGTCGCCATTCGCGCACCCTTCATCGAAGAGGCCGCCAAGGGTGCTTTTCTGCTACTGATGCTGACTGGCCGCCGTCGTCACGAGCTCAACTCGCTGACCGATTGCCTCGTGTACGCGGGCATTACCGCCGCCGGGTTCGCGTGGCTCGAAGACATCGCCTACATCGGCAGCGGCAACACCGTGGGCGAGTCTGTGCTCACCGCGATCCTCCGGCTGGGTCTGGGCCCCTTCGCTCACTCGTTGTTCACCACCATGACGGGAATCGGCGTCTACTACTCGATGCGGCAACGTAGCGCCGTCGCGAAATTTCTCTGCATCCTGGTCGGCTACCTCGCGGCCGTGCTCATGCACGGCCTCTGGAACGGCTCGTCATTTCTCGGGTTCGAGGGCTACCTCGCCGTATACGTGCTGTGGATGGTCCCGATCTTTGTGCTGATGATCGTGGTCGGAGTGCGTAGCCGACGCAAGGAACAGCACGTCGTCGCCGAGAAGCTGCCCGGAATGGTCGCGGCCGGATTGGTCACCCCCAACGAATCCACGTGGCTGGGTTCGATCAAGGATCGCAAGCACGCCATCGCCGAGGCCAAACGAATCGGCGGGGCCCCGAGCGGCGCCGCGGTGAAGAACTTCGCGGCGCAGGTTGTCGAGCTGGCGTTCGTGCGTGATCGCATCGAACGAGGCTCTCGCGACCCGCGAGATGTCGCTATGCAGACCGAGGAGGCGTACGCGGTCATGGCCGCTCGGGCCGCCGCTCCGGTCTTGCAAGCACTCTCGGGGTATCACGCTCCCGTCACGGGGTAGCGTTACCACTGGTGTTGTCTAGTCAAAGACGATCAGGAGCATCATGGCCGACATCTCGGAGCACGACTTGATAGACGTTCTCATCGTGGGCGCCGGAATATCCGGCATCAACGCCGCCGTCCGATTGAGCGCGGCGGGCCGCAGCTTTCATATCGTCGAGCGCCGAGAACGTATCGGAGGAACCTGGGACCTATTCCGGTACCCGGGAATTCGCTCCGATAGTGATATCTACACACTCAGCTTCGGATACCACCCATGGCACGAGCGCAACACCATCGCCGATGGTGCCGACATCCGTGATTACCTCGAAAACGCTGCCCGGGACTACGGCATTGACCAACACATCACCTTCTCTGCCAAGGTGACTGGAGCCGACTTCGGTACCGATACCGATACGTGGACGATGCGCGTGGACACGCCCACGGGCCCGACGACCTACCGGGCCCGATTCCTCTATCTGTGCACGGGCTACTACAACTACGACGACGGCTACACGCCGGAGTTCCCGGGCATCGCCGATTTCGCCGGACAGCTGATCCATCCCCAGCATTGGCCGGAGGATCTGGACTGCTCCGGCAAGGAGGTGACGGTCATCGGCAGCGGCGCGACGGCGGTCACGCTGGTGCCGTCATTGGCGCGCGCGGGCGCGAAGGTGAGCATGCTGCAGCGCTCCCCCAGCTACGTCTACCCCATCGATCGAGCCGATCGCGTCGTCGGAGTAGTCCGAAAAGTGCTTCCACCCAACCTTGTTCAGCATTTCGCTCGGATCTGGCTGGGCGGGTTCAGCTGGATCATGTACCACGTGTGCCGTCGAGCACCAGGATTCGCGAAATGGTTCATCAAGCGGCGGATTTCCAAACGGCTACCCGCCGATTATCCGGTGGACGTTCACTTCAAGCCGCGCTACAACCCGTGGGATCAACGGGTGTGCGCCGATACCGATGGAGATCTCTTCGAGGCCATCAGTGCCGGCGGTGTCCGCATGGTTACCGACACCATCGACTCTTTTACGCCGTCTGGCATCCGGCTGGGGTCAGGTGAGGAACTGCGCGCTGATGTCGTCATCACAGCGACGGGCCTCAACCTCCAGATATTCGGCGGTATCGCGCTGAGCGTGGACGGCTCCCCCATCGATTCCCCGAATCGGTTCATCTATAAGGGATATCTGATCGAAGGAGTGCCAAACGCCGCATGGAGCGTCGGCTACACCAACGCGTCCTGGACGCTTCGCGCCGATCTGAGCGCACGGGCTGTCGTACGGCTTCTCGACTATATGGATCGCCTCGGCTACACCCACGCGTATCCGGACCGGCACGGTGAGGACCTCGAAGCCCGACCGTTCTTCAACCTGTCATCCGGCTATGTAAGCCGCGGCGAGGACCATATGCCGCGCTCCGGGGTGAAAGGCCCGTGGGCAATCCGGCACAACTACGTGCTGGATCTGCTTGCTTTCCGCCGTGATCGAATAGACGAGAACATGCGATTCGGTACCGCGAAGTCAAAGGCCGTGTCCTCGGCCGCCTAGCTTTTGGGCTCGGTCTGCGCATCATCGAGCGCTGCCAGGTGCATGAGCACTCGAAGGAAGGCGTCGCGATCGGCCGCAGACACCGCGGCAAGGATGCGCTTCTCATAGTCTTGGATCGCTTTCTGCACGGCGGTAACCGTTTTGCGGCCGCCGGCAGTCAATGACAACAGATTGCTGCGCCGGTCACTGGGGTCCGGCCGACGGTTGATCATCTTCCGATCCTGCAGATCGTCGAGCACGGCGATGATGCGCGTGCGATCGGCGCCGATGGCATCGGCCAGACTGGCCTGGCTGCTCGCCTCCTTGTCTCGCAGCGCTGTCAGTACGGCGTACGCCCACATGGTCACACCGTGTGCCTCCAGCAGCGGCAGCTCCGCACGCATCAACGATCGACCGACCGGGACCATCAGCGCCGCGAGGTCGGGCCGGCCACCTGGGTTCTTTTGCGCCACGAGCATCAGAATAGACGACGCGGTGCGATCGTATTCCATACTCAATCATAGGTGTGCACCTATTATTTCGGCATTATCCGGGGAGGGACGGCCGGGAACGGGCACCGAATCGCGACACCAGCGAACGTGAAAGACGCCGTCGTTCCAGAGTGATTACCTTTTTGCGGAATTCAATGTGGGAAGGGGGCTTGATCGATGTGATCACCTCATCCCAGCGCGCTGAGGCGCAGGCGGCCTCGCGTCGGCTTGCGGCGATCGGCGTACTGGTGGATTGACATGCCGATCCACACCGGGAGGATCCTCGTGATCGGTTCGCGGTGGACCGCTGGGATGAGGTGGCCGCTCAAGTGGCTGCCGCGCAGGGCATAACGCACGCGCTGGCATCCAGTCAGATGCGTTACGCCTACGTGCTGCGGCATCGCCTGCGTGCCGTGGCCGAGCGATTCGCCGCCGGAGACATCGACTTTCGCACCGTCGCGTTGATCATCGGGCGCACCGAACTCCTCGAAGACGACGCCGTGGTCACCGCCGTGGATGCGGCGATCGTGGCAGCGCTGCCCCGGTGGGAACGCTGGTCGATCAAACGGATCACGGCAGCCCTGGACGCATTGATCTACCGCCATGATCGTGATGCGGTGCGCCGCACCAAAACCGCCACCGATGACCGGCATCTTGAGATCCGCTCCCTCGATAGCGGCGATCCATTGGCCGAGATCTGGGGTGTGCTGCAGACTCCACACGCGGTCGCACTCGACAAGCGTCTCGAGCAGCTGGTGACCACCGTCTGTCCCGCCGACCCGCGCACCAAAACGCAGTTGCGTGCCGACGCCATCGGCGCCCTGACTCAGGGCCTGGATCGGATGCGATGCACCTGCGACGATGCCGACTGCGCTGGACGCAGCATCGCTGATACCCAGGTCATCGTGCACCTAGTCGCCAACCAGAACACCATCGAAGACTCCGAATGCACTGAGCCCGTTAAGGTATCCAGGTTTGGCGTCATCACCGCGTCGCAGGCACGCCAGATCGCGGCCCAACCCGGCACCCGGATCAGCACCCTGCACGCGAAGGACACCGACCGATACCGCCCCACCCGCGCCTTGGACACCTACGTGCGCTGCCGCGATCAGCTGTGCCGCTTCCCTGACTGCTCACACCCGGCCGAGACTGCCGACCTGGACCACAGCGTGGCCTACGCCGACGGCGGTCGCACCGCGGCGGACAATCTGAAAGCGTTGTGCCGCAAGCATTATCGACTCATGACCTTCTGCGGATGGCGCGAAATCCGGGAGCCCGACGGCACCATCATCTGGAAAGCACCCACGGGCCACACCTACCTCACCACCCCCGCCGGCGGGCTCCTGTTCAACAACCTGACGCGAGCGCGCACCCACACTCAAGACCGCCAACGGCACCGCGCCACCGAGCGAAACCTCAACCAACAGAGACGACTCCAACGCACGCACGCACAAGCCGCACACGCCGAGGCCAATCCTCCACCGTTCTAGCCGGTGAGATGTGCAGGTACCCTGATCGTCGCCCTTGAAAGGAACCTATGGCTATCGACCGCACCATTCCGGCGGCTCCCATTCGTGTGCATGTCATACACACCTTCACGTCGGCCCCCGAGGTGGTATTTGACAAGCTCGTCCAACATGAGAGCTACGAGTTGTTCGGACTGAAGGTAACCCAGGTGCGAGACTGCGACACCGGGCGCTACGGCGTCGGGTCGGCCCGTGGGCTCAAGGTCGGCCCGCTACCAGAGTTCTGGGAGGCGACCATAACCGCCGAACGACCTACCTTGATCGAATACAAAATCATCAAAGGCTCGCCACTCAAGCGGCATTGGGGTCGTCAGGAGCTAACCCCTCTTCCCGATGGCGGAACGCGACTGAATTACACAATCCGCTTCGACATGGCTATACCGGGCACAGCCGCGATTATGGCCAAGGCGCTGACTGGGGCGATCATCAAGGGCCTGCCGCAGCTTTGCCCCTGAGGCGCGACCCGGTCCACCACATCAACCGCGATTGCGGCTCAGTGATCTTCGAGCACTCATCACCTCGGCAGTCAGCTGCCCAGTGCTGATCAAGCATCAGGCCGAATCGCGCAGCAGACCCATGTTCGTAACATCGTTGTTCCAGTCAGCAACTTTCCGGTCGATACGGTCGCACGATGACGTCCCCGGCAACATATGACACCTCAGCTCCCGCCCCCGAGGAACAGGGATACCACAAGGGGCTGAAGAATCGGCAAGTCCAAATGATCGGCATCGGGGGTGCCATCGGCACGGGGCTGTTCATGGGAGCCGGTGGCCGGTTGCACAGCGCGGGACCGGGCTTGTTCTTGGTCTATGCGGTCTGCGGCGTGTTCGTGTTCTTCATCCTGCGTGCGTTGGGCGAGCTGATCTTGCACCGGCCGTCCTCGGGGTCCTTCGTGTCGTACGCCCGCGAATTCCTCGGCGAGAAGGCGGCATACGTCGCAGGCTGGATGTACTTCTTCAACTGGGCCGCCACCGCCATCGTCGACGTCACAGCCATCGCGCTGTACATGCACTACTGGAGCGCCTTCAAGGCCATCCCGCAGTGGTCCATCGCACTCATCGCCCTGGTCATCGTACTCACCATGAACACCATCAGCGTCAAACTGTTCGGGGAGATGGAATTCTGGGCCGCTCTGATCAAAGTGGTTGCCATCATGGGGTTCCTGGTCATCGGAACGGTCTTCCTGGCGGGCCGCTTCACGGTCGAGGGCGCCAGCACAGGACCATCGGTGATCACGGATAACGGCGGCCTGCTGCCCGCCGGCCTGATGGCTCTGGTCATCGTCACCTCGGGAGTAGTCTTCGCGTACTCCGCTGTCGAACTGGTCGGTATTGCCGCCGGCGAGACCGAGAACCCGGAAAAGGTGATGCCCCGGGCCATCAACTCAGTCGTATTCCGGGTCGCGGTCTTCTACGTGGGCTCGCTCATCCTGCTGGCGCTGCTGCTGCCCTATGGAACCTACAAAGCCGGCGAGAGCCCCTTCGTCACCTTCTTCTCCCGGATAGGCGTGCCGTATGCCGGCGACGTGATGAACTTCGTGGTGCTGACAGCTGCATTGTCCAGCCTCAACGCAGGCCTATACAGCACGGGGCGGATTCTGCGATCCCTGGCGATGAATGGCAGTGCACCAAAAGTGTTGTCACGTATGACCTCCGGCGGAGTGCCGTTCATGGGCATCGCCGTCACCGGCGCCCTCACACTTGTCGGCATTTTCATGAACCTGGTCATTCCCGCCGAAGCCTTCGAAACCGCCCTCGATCTGGCGGCACTGGGAATCATCTCGTCCTGGGCCACCATCGTGATCTGCCAGATCCAGCTGTACCGGTGGTCGCAGCGAGGCATCCTGCAGCGCGGCAGTTTCCGGATGCCCGGAGCGCCGTACACCGGGTACCTGACGCTGGCGTTCCTGGCAGCCGTGGTGGTGCTGATGTGTTACGAGAACGCGTGGAATCTGATCGCGATCGCGGTACTGATCCCCGTGCTCACGGCGGGGTGGTATCTCTGCCGTGGCCGCGTCCTGCAGCTCGCGCGTGAGCGCATCGGATACACCGGCGCCTACCCGGTGATAGCGCACACTCCCATGCTCGACGACCCACCGGGCGGACGGGACAGGTAGCAGGAGCGAACCCACCCACCGCGAGACGTCGGAGCGGCCTTGTAGGTTGCGTTCAACCGGTAGTCGGACGCGAGGGGGACGTGAGTCATGGGCCAACTGAAGGGCGCCAGGGCAGATCAGGCCCGAAAGGTAATCGAGGCGCTGGCCGGTCCCGGTGCAGTCCTGCGGGGAGATCAAGAAACCGCAGTGGCAGCACTCTTGGAGCCCGCCGCTCGGGTGCTGGTGGTTCAAGCCACGGGATGGGGTAAATCCGCGGTGTATTGGGTCGCGACAGCGATCCGACGCTCCGAGGGCGCCGGTCCGGCACTGATCGTCTCGCCGCTGCTGTCCCTGATGCGCGATCAAGTCGCTGCCGCCGCTCGGGCAGGGCTGCGAGCCGCGACGCTCAACTCGTCGAACTTCGACGACTGGAGTGCGATCGAGGCGCGGCTCGTGGCCGGCGATATCGACGTGCTTCTGGTGTCACCTGAGCGGCTGGCCAACCCGTCGTTTGGCCGTAGGGTGCTGTCGGCGCTCGAAGGCTCTATGGGCCTATTGGTCATCGACGAGGCGCACGCGGTGTCGGACTGGGGGCACGATTTTCGTCCCGACTACCGCCGGGTGTCCGATGTGCTCACCCGGATGAATCCGGATACACCGGTACTGGCCACCACTGCCACCGCGAACGCGCGGGTTACCGAGGACGTGGCCAGCCAGCTGGGCGATGCCACCCTGGTTCTCCGGGGACCGTTGGCCCGGCGTTCATTGCAGCTCAACGTGTTACCACCAATGTCGCCGCTGGCACGCTATGCCTGGGTCGCTCAGCATCTAGACGAGTTACCAGGATCGGGCATCGTCTACGTACTTACCGTCGCCGATGCGCAACGGCTAGTGAACGCCATCCACGCGGTACACCCACAGGCGAAAGTCGCCGCGTACACCGGCCAACTCGATGCGGACACGCGCGCCCGGCTGGAGGACGCGCTACGTGAGAACCAGATCAAGGCGCTGATCGCCACCTCTGCCCTGGGGATGGGCTTCGACAAGCCCGACCTCGGGTTCGTCGTCCACATCGGCTCACCGCCATCACCGGTCGGCTACTACCAGCAGGTCGGGCGTGCCGGCCGTGCCATCGACCATGCGGCAGTCGTGCTGCTTCCGTCGGAATCCGACGCCGGTATCTGGGACTACTTCACCACCGCCTCCATTCCAGATTCCCAGCAGATGGACACGGTGCTCACCGCGCTCGCCGGTCAGACACACGAGGGTGAGGGATCGGTATCGGTAAACGCACTCGAGGCCAAGACAGGCATTCGGCGCACCCGAATCGAGCTCATGGTCAAACAGCTCGCCGTCGACGGTGCAGTGGAGCGGGTCGACGGCGGCTGGCGATCCACTGGTAGCCCTTGGTATTTCGATGCGGAACACTACGAAGGCATCATTGCCACTCGGCGCCGTGAGGCCGACATCATGAAGGCCTATACACGTGGAGAACGCTGCCTCATGCAGCTGCTCACAGAATCGCTCGACGATCCCCAGGCCGCATCGTGCGGACACTGCTCGGTGTGCCTCGGTCACACACCCGATGGGCTTGGACTGCCCGCGTCCGCCGAGCTCATGCAGACGGTCGCCGCCACCCTGCGCACCGACTCCACGGTGCTTGAACCCCGAAAGATGTGGCCTGGCGGAGAGTTTGGCACCCGCGGCAAGATTCCATCGGACCTGCTCGCCGAGCCGGGCCGCGTGCTGGTCCATGCCGACGCTCCAGAGTGGAGCGGGGTAATCACCGCTGCGGTAGGGGGCGAGCCCGAGGCGATCGAGGTCCTGGCCCAGGCCGCGGTTTCCACTCTCGCTCGATGGCGCGACGAATGGGTCGCCCGCCCCGAGATCGCGGTGTCACTACAGCTGACCGGTACGCCCAATCCGGTGCGGCCGGTGACCGACCGCATTGCCACGGTCGGTCGCCTACGGCACGCAGTGATGCCAGCGGTTGCGGGGACGGCTCCTGGCCGTGATTCATCCGGCGGGGAGGAAGCCGCCTACTGGCGTGACGCGATCAGCACAGACGACGCGCTCCGGGACATGATCAACGGCCGGTGCGTGCTGCTAGTCGCCGACTCGACGTCTACCCGATGGCCCGTCACCGTTGCCGCCGCTCATCTGCGGAAGGCCGGAGCGCTCGCGGTACTGCCACTGCTCATCCACCACCCAGCCTGATCCTGCTTGACTCAGCGACCCCAAGTGTCTTCGAGCATGCGCGGCTTGCACGCCTGGAAGGCGCCGATACCGAGCACGGTGATCGCTACGAGCAGAAGGCCAAACGGCGCATACCAACTGCCGCTCAGGTCGTGCAGCACGCCAAACAGCAAGGGGCCCAGGCACGCGACGGCATAGCCAACTCCCTGGGTAAACCCGGACAACGCCGCAGAACCAGCCGGAGTGCGGGTACGCAGATTCACCAGCGTCAATCCCAGCGGGAAGGTGGACGGACCGAAGCCCAGCGCAATCACCCACACGGCCGTCGCGGTCATCGGCATCCACAACAGCCCGGCGAACCCGACGAGGAAGCACACCAGGCACGCCACCACCAGCGGGAACGGGTTGCGCATGCGCGCGGCCAACGGCGGGATGGTCAGCGTGCCAACGAATCCCACCGCCGAGAACACGGCCACCATCACGCCGCCCAACCCGGCGCTGCCACCGGCGGAGGTCAGGATCGCAGGAATCCAGGTGAACATCGAATACGTCACGAGGGACGTCATGCCGAACATGCCGGCCATGCCCCATGCCAGCGGTGAGCGCCAAACCTGCCCCACCGCAGACGAATCCGCATGCGGCTCGGCCGAATGGTCGGCAACATCATGGCCGCGACGCGCGATGACGACACCGATCCACGGCAACAGCGCGGCGATCGGAACAAGCACCCACGCCGCCAGCGAGAATCGCCATCCGTAGGCATCAGCCAGCGGCACCGCCGTCAGCGCCGGAACCGTGGTACCGATCTGCAACACCGTGAGATAGGAAGCACTCATCAGCGCGACGCGATGCGAGAAGTACCGCTTGACCAACGGTGGGATCACCACGTTGCCAATGCCCATACCGAGCAGCGCCACGCAGGACAGCACCAACAGCCCGCCGGTTGAGTTCATCGCGGGCCGGGCCGCCATACCGATAACAGTGGCCACCACCGCGGCCAGCGTCGTGCGCTCCAGACCGAATCGCTCGGTGAGTGCCGGTGTCACCAGCCCCGCGACGGCGAACATGGCCGTCGGCAGCATCCCGAACACGCCGATCACCGCGGAGCCGAACCCGACCTCGTGAGAGATCTGGGTCAGCAGTGGGGTCAGCGAGGTTACCGCGGAGCGAAGGCACAGCGCGAACAGCAGGATCGCGACCAGCACCATGAGGCGCCCACGGCGCAACGCAGCTGCCGATACGGCCCGCATCGAATCGTGCGTAGCGGTTCCGGTGTCTTGCGCGGTCGCGGTCAACGTTCATCCTCCTCTAAGCCCCGGCAAATCATAGGATGAATGGATGAATATGTTCAAGGTGATTTCCGCCGCACGCTACGATGGGCCGTCATGCAGCCGGTCCGTCGCCAAACACTGATTGGCCAGGTCACCGAGCAACTCCGCGAGGAGATTCAGTCGGGACGCTGGGCCATCGGTGCACGCATTCCCACTGAACCTGAATTGTGCGAGCTCACCGGAACCTCACGCAACACAATTAGAGAGGCCGTCCAGGCCCTGGTGCACGCCGGGATGCTGGAACGACGTCAGGGCTCCGGAACCTACGTGCTCTCCGTCGGCGGCAGTGGCTCGGCCATCGCCGACTACTTCGCTGCCGCCAACGACCGCGATCTGATCGAACTGCGGCAGACCCTCGAAGTGACCGCCGCCGGGCTCGCCGCGCAGCGACGTGATGAGGATGACATCGAGCAGCTGCGCGCCCTGTTGCGGCGGCGCAACGAGCTGTGGGCTCCCCGGCATGTCGCACCCCAGAATGTCGAGGACGCCATCGCCACCGACATCGCCGTCCACCGAGCAGTGGTCGCGGCGAGCCACAACGCTCTTTACCTGGAACTTTATGACTCGCTGCTCGGCTTGATGGACCACTACATGCGCGGAAACCCGATCGGCGCGGAGTGCTCCTTCGAGAACGAACACACCACGCTCGTCGAGGGAGTCATCGCCGGCGATGTCGAGGCCGCCACGACCGCCACCGAGAAGCTCTTCGCGGAGCTAAGCCTGAGTCGACTGCCGTCCAGCCGGAACTTTCGTCACCACCCACACGACTAGCTGAACGTGAAGATCGTCATCCCGGCAGCAGTCGCGCTGTCATTGCTCGCCGGTTGTTCGGCGCATGAGTCCACGCCTGCCGAGCAGGCTTCCGAGGTCACCATCACCGATCAATGGGCCAAGTCCGCCCCTGACGGCTCCATGACTTCGGTGTTCGGCACCGTGCACAACAACGGCTCCATCGAGGCACGCATTGTGTCCGCCACCTCACCGGCCGCGAAGTCGGTCGAGCTCCACGAGGTCACTCCCGGCGGTCTCATGCGCCCCAAGGAGGGCGGGGTCGTCATTCCCGCCAACGGTGAGCACAAGCTGTCCCCGGGCGGCGATCACGTCATGCTCATGGGGCTGACCACTCCCCTGCGCCCAGGTCAGGACGTCATCATCACGCTGGCTTTCCAGGACGGCTCGACCAAGCCCCTCACCGCCCAGATCCGCGATTTCGCAGGCGGCAACGAGAACTACCAGCCCTGAGCATGACGCGTCGTTCTTTGTCCCGACGGGGACTCATTGTCGGCGGCGGTGCCGCGGCCGCCCTCACCGCGGGCGCCGGACTGTCGGCGTGGTCGGCACAATCCCAGGCGGCTCGACCGCAAGGCGCTCCGGCTGTCGAACCTTTCTACGGCGAGCACCAGGCGGGGATCACCACCGCACCGCAGTCACACGCGCTGTTCCTCGCCCTGGATCTGCTACCCGGCAGCAGCACAGACGAACGCACCGCCCGTGAAAACCTGCGGTCCATCCTGCGTCTGTGGACCACCGACGCCGCCAGGTTGACTCAAGGCCTGCCCGCACTCGCCGACACCGAGCCAGAATTGGCCACGACCACAGCACGATTGACGATCACGGCGGGCCTGGGGCCGTCGGCGTTCACCACGACGGGCCTGGCCGACAAATGCCCGGCCTCGGCACGCGACTTCCCGGCATTCTCCACTGACAAACTCGATAGGCGCTGGTGCGGAGGTGATCTCCTACTGCAGATATGCGCCGACGACATGCTCGTGGTGGCGCATGCGGCCCGGGTTCTCCTGAAGAACGTGCGCTCCCTGGCCACCGAACGCTGGCGCCAGACCGGATTCCGCACGCCGCGCGCGGAAGATCCCTCGGGAGGCACCATGCGCAATCTCATGGGACAGGTCGATGGCACGGTGAACCCCAGCGTCCACGAGCTCGACAGCCTGTTGTGGCACCAGGGTGAGGATCATGAGTGGCTCAGGGGCGGAACGCTTCTCGTCCTTCGGCGGATCACGATGGATCTGGACGGATGGGACCAGCTGGACACCAGGCTCCGCGACCTGGTGATGGGCAGACGAACGGACAACGGCGCGCCGCTGACGGGCGAGAAGGAGTCCGACGAACCCGACCTCGAGATGACCCGCGGCGGTATCCCGGTCATCCCGGCGACCGCGCATATCGCGCTAGCCCGCCATCGCAATCCGCACGAGAAATTCCTGCGCCGCCCGTACAACTTCGACGACGCACCCTTGCCGGGCACATCGTCGAACTCCGGTCTGATTTTCGCCGCATACCAACGAGATATCGCCACGCAGTTCGTCCCAGTACAACGACGGCTGGCCGAACGGGACGAGTTCAATCAGTGGAACACCGCGGTCGGATCCGCCGTCTTCGTCATGCCGCCGGGCGCCACCGAGGGCGCCTATCTCGGCCGGTCACTCGTGGGCTAGTAGGCGGCCCCTAGGCCGGCACGATCTCGATGAGGCGGATATCGAGATCGGTACCGAGGGTCACCACATCGATGATGCCGCGGAGAGCAATTGCATGAGCCGCCCTGCGCGGATTGTCGCGAGTCACAGCCATCTCGGCCATAGGTACTCCTTACAAGTTAGGGTTGCCTAAGTTTCAATGGTGAAGTGAGCTTGATGTCAAGACCCGCCCCCGCGGAACCCACGGTGAACATCGGCGAGGCGGCCGCCCTCTACGGTCTGGCCCCGTCGACCCTGCGATGGTGGGAGAAGCAGGGCGTCCTGAATTCGCCGACACAACACAGCGGCCGTCGCACCTACACCGAGCGAGATCTACGTCGCATCGGCATCGCGTACCTATGCTGCATCACCGGAATGATGCCGCTGCGCCAGGCCGCCGTCGTGACATCACATTCGGCACAACCCGATACCTGGCGCAGCGCGGTCACCGAGCAAGTCGCGGACATCTCCGCCCGCATCGAGCAGCTCGATCGCGCACGCGAATACCTCAACCACCTGCTGTCGTGCCAGAACGAAGACATCGTCGATTGCCCCTACCTCGATAGGGAGCTGCGCATCCGTACCCCCCGCGGCCGGGCCGCCGGCACGAATCTGGTGTCCGCAGCACGCGGCGCCTGTGACGAATCCCCTCCAGCGCGTGACGAAATAGCCGCCGAGCTGCGCGGACGTTGCCGGTTTTGCGACTCCGAACTGATCGCCCACGGGAAGGGACGGCCACAGCGCTACTGCTCCGCTGCCTGTAAACAACGCGCCTACCGGCAGCGGCACGGTATGAAATGACGTGTGACCCCGCCCGCGCCTGAATCGCCGGACCCACTTCCGCAGATCGCCCGGGCCCGCTCCATCTTGTTCTCCGCCCCACCGGCGGGTCGGCGGTGGGGCATCGGACTGCGCGCCGGCGCCGCCGTCGCCATTCCCGGGGCGCTCGTTGTCGCCGCTGAATACCCGAATGCGGCGCTTTATGTGACCTACGGGGCCTTCGCCGTTCTCTACGGCGAAGGGCGCCCCTACCGGGTGCGCGCCGCCGTCGTGGCCACCGCGGGTATCGCGCTACTACTCGTCGCGACGCTCGGCGCCCTCGTCGGGGCCCATGCCCCCGGCGGTGTCGCCAACAAGGTGGCAATCATCCTCACCCTGACAGCGGTCGCAGTCCCAGTCGTCTACACGGTGGACGCGCTTCGGCTCGGCCCTCCGGGCGCACTGTTCTTCGTCCTGGTGTGCGGTGGCGCGCTCGGCGCCACGGAATGGGGTGTGGACCCATTTCGGATTCTCGCCTGCGCAAGCTTGGGAGCGGTTGCGGCGGTCATTGTTTCGATGGCGGGCGCCGCGATCGATCGCCACAAGCCCGAGCGCGTCGCAGTACAGCGGGCAGTCGAAGCGGTTGACGGGTATGCCCAGCCAGGCAACGCGACGGTCGACGCCCGCCACGCCGCAGGACTGGCAATCTCCTCGGCATGGACCGCGCTGCACGACGCGGGATACTCCACGCGGTCAGATTCACCCTTGGTGACAACGATGCTCGACACCCATCGCCGGTTCACCGAAACCGCTGTCGGCGCCAAGATGGTGCTTGATCACGTCATCCCCGGCGACCACGTTCTCGTGGTCCGCCCCAGTATCTGGTACCGGCTGCGCCGCTCGGTGCGGTTCCGTTCGCACGCCACCATCACCGCCGGACGCGTCGGCATCGCCTGCCTCGGCGCCGGAGCCATCAGTGCGGCGATCGGGCTGACACGGCCACAATGGGCGATCCTGAGCGCCCTCGTGATCGTCCATCTGGGCCCCGACCGGCTACACGGAACGGTGCGCGGATTTCAGCGCTTCGCCGGAACAGTGGTCGGGCTCGTTCTCTTCGCGGTGCTGTACCAGCTGTCCCTCACCGGGTACGCGCTCATCGCCGCCATCGCAACGTTGCAGTTCTGCACCGAGCTGTTCCTGCCACGTAACTACGCCGTCGCCGTCATGTTCGTGACGCCCATCGCACTGCTGTCGGCAGGCGTGGTCACCCTGCAGGGATCCGTCACATCAATCGTGCGCGACCGCCTGGTGGAGACATTGGTCGGCGTCGCCGTCGCCATGGCGTCGATGTACCTGATCGCACCGCATGCCCATCGCCAGACCTTCGCATTCACCGAAGTCCGGATCCGGCGTGCGGCGCTGGCGCTGGTCACGACCGCCCGCGTGCAGCCAGCCCACGACGCCGCATACGCAGAGGCCCGAGACCTGTCCTTCGAACTCGAGGGCGCCATTCGAGCTGGCGTGGACAGCGCACACAACGAACCCGAATGGCTGCAGTCGTACTGGCCCGCGCATGCCGCACTCATTCACCACGGTTACGACCTGGTGGCCGCCTGCTGGGCCACTCCCCCCGGCGAGATGCTCGCCGATCCCGACCGCTGGGAGCGCTGCTTCAGTAGCAATGGCTGAATGTTGCCCGGCAATCTCGAGGCACATTCGTCAAGATCCCGTCAAGTTCTCATAGTCCCGCAATAATGTGATGAGCGTCACATCAGGTGGATACCCTCGGCAAACGCCGTGAGTTGACCCTGATCGCCACTGCCGGTCCTAGCCATCCGGGTGCCGATGTGGTTACGGTCGGACGGTACGAACCTGATACGAAACTCCAGTTGATACGAAACATGTTGTGGTGATGGTGATGTTTAGTGGTCGATACTGAATTGCAGACTGAAAAACGTTGTACCCCTATGTGGTCCATGAGCCACCCGACGCAGTCGGACGCTCGTCATATGTGGCGTATCGCACGCGACTCCGGTGTGTTGGATGTCAATTCCTCTTACGCATACCTGTTGTGGTGCACTGACTTTCCCTCCACAGCCACCGTCGCACGTGTCGGCGGAAAGCCCGTCGGATTCGTGACCGGATACCTCAGACCCTCCGGATCACTGATGATCTGGCAGGTAGGAGTCGACGAGGCGTACCGCGGAAAGGGTTTGGCCGCCAGCATGCTGGCCTGGCTCGCAGACTCTCTCGCGACGTTACAAGGCGAGCCCCTGATCATGGAAACCACTGTTACCCAGTCAAATACCGCTTCTCGTGCATTATTCGCCGGATTTGCCCGCCGGCGGGACATGGAACTCACCGAATCCGCTGGATTCGGCGTGGATCTGTTTCCCGATGCACATGAGGCAGAGCCGCTGCTACGGCTCACTCCGCACGACCTACATAAAGCGCCCAGATAACAGTGTCTAAAGGCACTGGGCCGAAAGGGGATACAGAAATGACCGCCACCTTGCCCGCTCAGGAAGCCGGGCTACCGAGGGTCATCAACGAACGTGAATCCGAGGTGCGAAGTTATTGCCGAAGTTGGCCCACCACCTTCGCCTCCGCCTCCGGATCTTGGCTGACCGACACCACCGGTGAGCGTTACCTGGACTTCTTCGCCGGTGCGGGCGCACTCAACTACGGGCATAACAACCCGGATCTCAAGACGGCCCTCATCGACTACCTGACGACCGATGGCATAGTCCACGGCCTGGACATGGCCACGGTCGCCAAACAGCAGTTCCTCGAGGAATTCGAGCGGACCATCCTGCAGCCACGCGGCATGGACTACAAGGTGCAGTTCCCCGGGCCCACCGGAACCAATGCCGTGGAGGCAGCACTCAAGCTGGCACGGAACATCACGGGACGCGAGTCGATCATCAGCTTCACCAACGCATTCCATGGAATGACACTGGGATCGCTGGCCGTGACCGGTAACTCGATGAAGCGTGCCGGAGCCGGCGTGCCCCTGGTGCACTCCACTCCGATGCCGTACGACAACTACTTCGGTGGAGTCACCGAGGATTTCCAATGGTTTGAGAAGGTTCTCGACGACGAGGGTGGTGGCCTCAACAAGCCTGCCGCGGTGATCGTCGAGACCGTACAGGGCGAGGGCGGGGTCAACGTCGCCCGCGCCGAATGGCTGCGCGCGCTGTCAGACCTGTGCCGCAAGCGTGAGATCTTCCTGATCGTCGACGACGTCCAGATGGGTTGCGGCCGAACGGGTGCCTTCTTCTCCTTCGAAGACGCCGGCATCCGTCCGGATATCGTGACGCTGTCCAAATCGATCAGCGGATACGGCCTGCCGATGGCACTGACGCTGATCCGGCCCGATCTCGATCAGTGGGCCCCGGGTGAGCACAACGGCACCTTCCGCGGAAACAACCCGGCCTTTGTGACCGCCACCGCGACGCTGCAGAAGTATTGGCGCGATGGCACGTTCAGCGCGGACGTACGCCGCAAGGGCGACCGCCTCCATACCGAGTTGTCCGCATTGGTGGCCGACGACGATTCGGCGACGGTGCGTGGCCGCGGCATGGTCCAGGGCATCGCGTTCTCCGATACCGAGCGGGGGTCGCGCGTCAGCAAGGCCGCATTCCAGCGGGGTCTGCTTGTGGAGACCTCCGGCCCCAGGGACGAGGTCGTCAAGCTGCTGCCCGCACTAACCACAACCGACGAGCAGCTCGATATCGGCATTTCCACCTTGCGTGAAGCCATCGCCGAGTCCGCCTAGAAGCCGAATCCACCGAGAGGAATTACTGTGATCGTCCGTACTACCCAACAGATTACGGGTACCGAACGCGACGTCAGTGGCGAAGGCTGGCATAGCAAGCGGATCGTGCTGGCCGATGACGGAGTCGGCTTCTCCTTCCACGAGACCACTATCGATGCGGGAACCGTCCACGTCTTCCACTACCAGCACCACATCGAGGCGGTATGGCTCACGGCCGGTACTGGCACGCTGACAAACCTGGAAAACGGTGACGTGTTCACACTCGGACCAGGCAGCATGTATTTGCTCGACGGCAATGAACGGCACCAGCTTTCCGCCAATACTGAGATGCGCATGATGTGCGTTTTCAACCCTCCCGTCACCGGGCAGGAGGTCCACGACGAGTCCGGCGCATACCCGGCCGCGCCCGCACTCTCATGAGCGCCCCCGCGATCACGGATCGCTACCCCAGCCGCCTCGAGACCGAGCAGCCTCCCATCGTCAGGACCGAGCCTGTGGTCTGGGGCGCGGCGGACCAGGGGCCGCTCGCTCCACCTGCGCTCACTCAGATGTCCGATCAGGGATTCCTGATCCGGCCGAGCACCGTCGACGATATGACGGTCTCGACCTTGCGCAACGAGATCGACAGAGTCCCATCACAACTGGGCGATGATCCTAGGATCATCAGGGAGGCCGGATCGCAGGAGGTGCGGTCGATCTTCGAGGCACACCTCCTGAGCTCCGTGGTCATGGACGTGGCCTGTTCGCCGGGGGTCCTCGACGTCGCCGAGCAACTCTTGGGCGGGCCTGCCTACCTCCATCAGTCCCGTATCAATGCGATGCCCGCGTTCAGGGGACGCGGCTTCTATTGGCATTCGGACTTCGAGACCTGGCACACCGAGGACGGGCTCCCCCAGATGCGCACCGTGTCCTGCTCGATCGCGTTGACTGTCAACGTCGCCTATAACGGGACGCTGCAAGTCATGCCGGGCACCCATCGCACCTTCTACCCGTGCGTCGGCGCTACCCCGCATGAGAACCATCGGAAATCTCTGGTGGAACAAGAGATCGGCGTCCCCTCGACGCGGACCCTCGCCGACGCCGCCCTCACCAGCGGCATCGAGCTGTTCCTCGGGCAGCCGGGCGACGCGTTGTGGTTCGACTGCAATCTCATGCACGGGTCGGGGTCGAACATCAGCCCCTACCCGCGATCCAATGTGTTCCTCGTGTTCAACTCGGTGGAGAACGCCCCAGAGCGGCCGTTCGCCGGGTCGGAGCCGCGTCCGGAGTACATCGCGGCGCGGACCTTTACCCCGCTGAACAACCGATCGCCGGGCACGCGCTGATGACGACTGCCGACCCGGACTTCCAGTCACCAGAGGGCCGGCGAATCCTGCACCGCGCCATCGCGGCATCGGCGATGGGCAACGCCACGGAATGGTATGACTACGGCGTCTATGCCGCCACGACGGTCTTCCTGACGCAGGCCTTCTTCCCCACCTTGGGCACCGCGTTCACGATGCTGGGATACGCAATCTCGTTCCTGCTGCGTCCCCTCGGCGGGATGATCTGGGGACCACTGGGTGACAGGTTGGGCCGCAAGAGCGTCATGGCCATCACGATCGTGCTGATGGCATTGTCCACCACGCTCATTGGGATGTTGCCGACCTGGGCGACCATCGGAGCGGCCGCGCCGGCGTTGTTGATTCTGCTGCGTGTGGTGCAAGGCTTCTCCACCGGCGGCGAATACGGCGGTGCGGCAACGTTCATGGCCGAGTTCGCACCCGATAAAAAGCGCGGCAAGTACGGTTCCTTTCTCGAGTTCGGCACCTTGGGCGGCTTTGCAACCGGCGCCGCTTTCGTCCTGATCCTCGATGCCACCCTGAGCAACGAAGCGATGCACTCCTGGGGTTGGCGTATTCCGTTCCTCGTCGCACTGCCGATGGGCCTTATCGGCTGGTATCTACGCAGCCGCCTCGACGACCCGCCCTTGTTCAAAGCGATGCAGGAACAGGAGCCGGAGGGCCAGGAGACTGCATTCGAACGGCTCACAGATCTGGTGCGTGACTACAAGCGACCCATGATCGTGATGATGCTGCTGGTGATCGCGCTGAACATCACCAACTACACCCTGCTCAGCTATCAGCCCACCTACCTGAAGACCCGGCTCGGGATGACCGAGACGCAGGGCCAGATCGTCATCCTCGTCGGCGAGGTCGCCATGATGGCATTCCTGCCCTTCTGCGGCGCACTGTCGGATCGCGTTGGGCGCAAACCCATGTGGGCATTCTCATTGACCGGACTACTGCTGTTCTCGCTGCCCATGTTCTGGCTCATGGGCCAGGGATTCGGTTGGGCAATAGTGGGTTTCGCAACTCTCGGATTGCTGTACATACCGCAGCTGTCCACCATCACCGCGACCTTCCCATGCATGTTTCCCACTCAGGTGCGCTATGCGGGATTCGCGATCTCCTACAACTTGTCCACCGCCGCGTTCGGCGGCACCGCGCCTCTGGTGAACGACCTCATGGTGGGCAGGACCGGATGGGATCTGTTCCCCGCCGCGTATCTCATGCTGGCCTGTGTCGTCGGATTGTGCGCCCTACCGTTCCTCATCGAGACGGCCGGGGCCTCGATCGCCGGAACGGATATCCCCTGTGCAGATCCCGACGAGGCCGGAACAGCCCCGCCGGACGACGCCGCCATTCGTGCCTGACCCCGTCAGCACCACTTAGGTTAGGATGGGCTAAGTAATGGCCCGGATGTGTCTGCCGGAGCCACGTCGAGCACAAACAAAGGTCACATCAGCATGGGTAGAGGCTTCCAGGGTGCGGTGCTGCGCGGACTCGGGGCGCGCGATCACCTAGCCACTGTGGTTGGCACCGCACAGGTCGCGCCACATTGCGTGCGCATCACCATGTCGGCGCCGACGCTCTTCGACGACCTCTTGCACGCCCCCACCGAGTGGCTCCGATTCTGGTTCCCCGACCCGACAGGCAACACCACCGAGCATCAGCGGGCGTACACGATCGTGTCGACGGACGCCGATGCTGGCGAGTTCGCGATCGACGTCGTGATCCACGAGCCAGCCGGTCCCGCCTGCCAGTGGGCAACAGCGGCGCAACCCGGTATGACGATTCCGGTGGTGTCCTTCGGTTCCTCACGTTTCGAGATCCCCGAGGACCTCCCGGCCGGATTCCTCCTCATCGGCGACACCGCGTCCATCCCGGCGATCAACTCGATCCTGGCCGCCTTGCCCGCGGACGTGGACGTCGAGGTGTACCTGGAACGTCACGACCCCAACGATGAGCTCATTCCTCTGCGGGATCATCCCCGGCGACAGCTGCATTGGGTGGACCGGGCGGACGAGACCTCGCTGGCCGCTGCCATCGAGATTCGCGATTGGTCCAACTGGTACGCGTGGGCCGGTCCCGAGGCAGGCTCGCTCAAGCATCTCCGCAAGCGCCTCAAGGAGCCGTTCGGGTTCCCAAAGGCCGATGTGCACGCCGCGGCGTATTGGACCTTCGGTCGCGCGATGGGAAGCCGCCGCGGAGACACCGACACACATCAGGCACCGGTAGCGAAACCCGCCGCACCGGATCTTTCCGCAGCCAAACCCGCCGCCGACAAGCCGGCAACCCCCGCGGTACCCGTAGTCCCCCAAGGCCGATGGCGCTCGCAGGCTGCCGGGGAACTGCTGGCACCGGTCAAGAAGCAGATGATCGCGAGCGGTGTGCTACAGGCGATCATCACCATGATCGAGCTGGCACCCTTCGTGGTTCTCGTGGAGCTGACGCGGTTGCTACTCTCCGGGGCCGACGAATCCCGCTTGTGGCACACCGGAATGATCTTCCTGACGCTGCTGGTATTGGGTGCCGGCCTGGGCGCTGCCCTGACCCTCTGGCTGCATGTCGTCGACATACGGTTCAGCGCCAGTATTCGGCGACGGCTCCTGGCGAAACTATCCCGGGTTCCGTTGGGGTGGTTCACGCAGCGTGGATCCGGATCGGTCAAGAAGCTCATCCAGGACGACACCCTGTCGTTGCACTACTTGATCACCCATGCGATCCCCGATGCCGTGGCCGCCGTCGTCGGCCCGGTCGCGGTGCTCATCTACCTCTTTGTCGTCGACTGGCGCTTGGCACTCGTGCTTCTGATCCCCATCCTGGTCCACATCGTCACGACGGCGACCATGATGTTCCAGAGCGGCCCGAAGATCATCGAGGCCTCTCGCTGGAGCGAACGGATGAGCGGAGAGTCAGCCGCTTATCTTGAAGGCCAGCCGGTTATCCGAATTTTCGGTGGCGCGGCGGCGTCCTCATTCAAGCGCAAGCTGGACGGGTACCTCTCCTTCCTCAATGAATGGCAGCGGCCCTTCATCGGGAAGAAGACCTTCATGGATCTGGCGACCCGGCCGACGACCTTCCTCTGGCTCATCGCAGCGGCCGGCACCTTGTTCGTCGTTGCCGGGACCATGGAGCCCACCACCCTGCTGCCATTCCTGATGCTCGGCACCACCTTTGGCACCCGCCTGCTGGGAATCGCGTACGGTCTCGGCGGTATTCGCGGCGGCGTAGAGGCCGCACGGCACATCGCGGTTGCCCTCAGCGAGACCGAACTGACTGAGCAGTCCTCCGAGGGCCGTTCCGGGGAGACCTCCGTGTCCTTCGATGCGGCGACCTTCGGGTATCGGCCGGGAGCGCCCGTCATCCACGGCGTCACCCTGACTCTGCGGCCCGGAACCGTGACGGCCCTCGTCGGTCCGTCCGGGTCCGGAAAGTCGACGCTCGCATCCCTGTTGGCGCGGTTCCACGACGTCGATAACGGCGCCATCCGCATCAACGGCACAGACATCCGTGCCCTCTCGGCCGATGAGCTGTACACCAAAGTCGGGTTCGTTTTCCAGGATGTGCAGCTGGTGGCGGGCACTGTCCGCGAGAACATCGCACTTGCCCGGCCCGAGGCCACCGACACCGAGATTGTGGCGGCGGCCCGCGATGCACAGGTCCACGAGCGAATCCTGCGTCTCCCCAACGGGTATGACACGGTCCTGGATACCAACGCTCAGCTGTCCGGGGGCGAGAAGCAACGACTGACCATTGCCCGCGCCCTCCTGGCTGACACCCCCATCCTGATCCTGGACGAGGCCACCGCATTCGCCGATCCCGAATCGGAGTACTTGGTGCAGCAGGCACTCGGCAGGCTGGTTCACAATCGGACCGTGCTGGTCATCGCACACCGATTGCACACCATCGCCGATGCCGACCAGATCGTGGTCTTGGACCAGGGCCACATCGTAGAAACCGGCACCCACACCCAGCTGCTGGCCGCCGAGGGCCGGTACCGAAGGCTCTGGGAGGGCCGCCTTCAAGAGCCGTCGACGGTACTCGCCGGGGAGAACATCTGATGCTTTCCAACCTGATTCGACTGATTCCGCCCGGGCATCGCGGCCCGCTCTACGCCTATGCCGTGCTGTCGGTGCTGTCTGTCGCCCTGCGCGCGGCGGGCTGTCTGCTGTTGGTGCCGCTGCTCGGTGCCCTGTTCGGGACTACCCCTTCCACCGCGCTGCCATGGCTCGGCGTGCTGACCGCGGTCACCGTGGCGGGATGGATCGTCGACACCGTGCAGGCCCGCATCGGCTACCGCATCGGATTCGCCCTGCTGAACGATTCGCAGCACCGCGTGGCCGATCGGCTCACCCATATCCCGCTGGGATGGTTCACCGCGGATCGCACCGCGATGGCGCGCCAAGCGATATCGTCCGGAGGCCCGGACCTCGTCGGGTTCATCGCAAACCTCCTCACGCCATTGGTGGGCGCGGTGTTACTGCCGGCAGCCATCACCATCGGGCTGTTCTTCATCTCCTGGAAACTGGGTGTCGCGGCCGCCATCACCCTGCCGCTGCTGCTCGGTGCGTTGCTGGCCAGTATCCACATCGTACGAGCCGCCGATGAAGCGGATGCCAAGGCGCACAGCGCGCTTACCGAACGGATCCTGGAGTTCGCACGCACCCAGGCCGCACTGCGGGCGAGCCGTCGCGTCAGTCCTGCCTGCAGCCAGGTCGGCGAAGCAGTGGCCGTCGCGCGCGGTGCAACCATGCGGCTCTTGCTGTTCCAGATCCCGGGCCAGCTGCTGTTCACAATCGTCAGCCAGATCGCCCTGATCCTGTTGGCAGGCACCGCCACGGCGCTGGCGCTACGCGGTGAGATCGGGGCCCCCGAGGCGGTCGCGCTCATGGTGGTCGTGGTGCGCTTCCTGGAACCGTTCACCGCGCTGGCGGGCCTGGCCGGTGCGGTCGAAAACTCACGCGGCGTGTTCGAACGCCTCCACACGATCATCACCACCGAGGCCGCCGACCAGCCCGGGGATGCCGTCGCATCCGCCGATACCCCGGCACCACGTGTCGAATTCCGCGGGGTCGACTTCCGATATGACGGCGCTCGGGAACACGTACTCAAGGGCGTTGACTTCACGCTGGAACCGGGAACCACGACTGCGATCGTTGGACCATCCGGATCCGGGAAGAGCACAATACTCTCGCTTATCGCCGGACTGCAGCAGCCAGAGAGCGGCCAAATCCTGGTCGACGGAACCGATGTCGCGACATTGGACACCGCCGCCCGCCGGGCTCTGGTGAGCATGGTGTTCCAGCATCCCTATCTGTTCGACGGGCCGATCCGCGACAATGTTCTCGTCGGACATCCCACGGCCGGAGACGAGGAGGCGCGCCGGGCCATGGCACTGGCTCGGGTCGACGAGATCATCGAGCGCCTGCCCGACGCCGAGCAGTCTCGTGTCGGCGAGGCCGGCACGGCATTGTCCGGAGGGGAACGCCAACGGGTCAGCATTGCCCGCGCGCTCGTGAAACCCGCCCCGGTCCTGCTCATCGACGAAGCCACCAGTGCCCTGGACACCGAGAATGAAACCGCGGTCACCGAGGCCATCGGGAATGATCCGCGTCTTCGCACCCGGGTGATGATCGCCCACCGGCTCAGTGCCATCCGCAATGCTGATCATGTGCTGTTCATCGACGAGGGCCGCATCGTGGAGCAGGGCTCGATCGCTGAACTCAGCGCTCTGGGAGGACGTTTCGCAGAGTTCTGGCGCCAGCAGGAGTCCACCTCAGGGTGGCGGATCGCCGCGGCCGCCAACTAGGTGGTGGCCACCAGAAACTCCTCGGCAGACAACCCGGCGCCGGGCACATAGCGGTCCATCAGTTCGCGCCCGGACACGTACGACGCGTCGGCGAAACCGCAGTCGCGTGCCAGGGCGAGTAGCTGGTCCGGCGAAAAGAAGCTCACCCACGGCGTGCCGGATTCGGCCGCCTTGGTCATGATCATCTGCCTGATCGGGCGCTCCCCCGCTTCGAGCAGCTCCAACGGCAGCAGGAGCGTCATGGCCAATGCCGAACCCGGTGCCACTGAGGCACATTGGCGCAGAGTCCCGACAATGGCATCGCGACTCAGATACATGCTGACGCCCGTAGATGCCACCACCGCAGGTTTGTCGAGGTGAGCAATTGATCTCGCCAGGACCCGCCCGTCTCGAAGTCGACCGGAACCAGCCGCAGCCAGTCGGGAATCTCGAATCCCAGCTCCGTCAGCCGATTTCGTCTCCACGCTTGAGTGTCGGGCTGGTCCACCTCGAAAGCGGTTAGCCGCTCCCCCGCTTCGGGATGGCGCTGCACGAAGGTGTCCAGCCCGGCCCCAGGATGACGTATTGCGCTATACCCTCTGCCGCCCGCTGCTCGACGAGATCCTCGACGAAACGAGCCCGCGCCACCATGCCCAATCGGGACGCCGTGGAACCCCGCGGATCCATGTCGGGGCGCCCGCGCCAATCCTCGGGCGGTGCCACCAGGTGCAGGCCGATGCGATCGGTCAGCACATGCGGCGGCGAATCCAGTTCCACATGCAAGGCCCGCCAGAGTGCGGTGCGCACGGCGTTCTGATCGGGTTGGCCGGTGCTGAAGCTGTCGGGGCTACCAGATCTTCCTACCAGCTGCTGCTAACCGCCCGCCATCGCGTCGCGCAGGCTCTTCGGGCGCATATCGGTCCAATGGGCCTCGACGTATTCCACACAGTCCGCACGCGAGGCCTCGCCAAAGGCCACACGCCACTGCGCCGGGACCTCGATGGCCGTCGGCCACAGACTGTGCTGCTCCTCGTCGTTGACCAGTACGTAGAAGGCGCCACTCTCGTCATCAAATGGGTTGGTACTCAATTGTTTTCCTTTCGCGACGCGCCGACTCGATGCTGCTGTGCCCACCGAGCACTCGATCGGACAGCAATCCGAGACAGCTGAGATTGGGGAACCCCGGGCCCTGGGTCAGACCCGAGAGCGTCGGAAGGATGAGCTTGGGAGTCAGGCCGTTGACCGAGAGGTCGTGGCCGAGAGATTCTTGCAACACGTTTCCGTCCACGGGGGCACCCAGCTTGAGCTCCATGAGATCGAGGGCACTCTGGTCGAACAGCGGTAAGAACCACAGCGCGTCGGCGCCCGCGCCGTCGATGACCAGATCGAAGCCATGAACGGTTTCGGAAGGCTCACCCGCACGGTCGCTGCGCAGCGTCAACCTGATCCGATCGTCCAGGGCGACGGCATGGGCGACACGACCGCGCAGATGGCGGATACGGTCGTCGGCCAGCAGCGACTCCTGGACACGGGCCGAAAACACCCCGCGATCGGTACGGTTCAACGCGTCGCGCCGTTCCTCCATGGTGTGGTGCAGCCACCCGGTCGGATCGCTGAACAGGGCATTCTCGAAATACCCTTCGCCACGGGTAAACAGGGTGACCCCGGGAGAGATGACGGTGATCGTCGAAACTCGATGGCCGAAAAGCTCGTTGAGCACTGAGGCGGCTGTCTCGCCCCCACCGATCACGGCGACCCGTTCGGCGGTGAGACGTGTTGATCCGGCACAGCGACGCCAGAATTCGGCGATCGACAGAACATTCGGATGCTCGGGTAGTACCGAACGTTCCGGCTGTCCGGGCCCCGTCACCATGACTGCGTCCGCGGCGATGGAACAGTCGTTGGTACCCACCACCCATCTGTCGTCATCGATGGACAGACCGGTTACCTCGCCCTGAACCACCTTCATGTCGACCGTGTTGGCCACCCACGTCAGGTAGTCAGCCCAACGCTTGTGCGTCGGTGCGGGCTTATCGCGGTCAACCCACTCGGCGAACTGGCCGGTGGCGATGAGATAGGACTGCCAGCTCAGACGCATCATCCGGGCATCGATCTCGGCGTTGCGGCCCGGGACCACGGCGGACCGGTAGGGGAAGCCCACGTCTTTTTCGGGGCTCGTACCCAGCCGGTGCTGTCCATCCGTCCAGCC
Organism: Mycobacterium sp. D16R24; assembly: GCF_002013385.1. Lineage (NCBI taxonomy): Bacteria > Bacillati > Actinomycetota > Actinomycetes > Mycobacteriales > Mycobacteriaceae > Mycobacterium > Mycobacterium sp. D16R24. Next base: position 147,273 of record NZ_MAEV01000013.1, read on the forward strand.
GCCACACGCCTGCCAGTTCGCACCGACCTGCTGACGTTCGATCGCCACCACATCGGGTACGTCGACACCGCATTCACGCAACACGGCCGCCTTCGCGGCAACCGCCACCGCCTTGGCGCCCGCGCCTATCACTGCCAATGTGGACGTCACCATAGCTCCTTCGCCAGAATCCCCAGCTGTTCGTGCCAAATCGATTGCAGCTCCGCAACCTCCGAGCGATCAAGCACCTCAGGGATGGCCCGCCACAGCGTTCCGATGGACGGCCCCTCGGTGGTCTCCATGATCAGCACCGCGATGGTGAGCTCGTGGCGCACCGCCGAATTTGGTTCGGGCACAGGTGAACCCGATACCGAAAGCAATCCGTCGCGACGCAGCAGGTCACCCTCGAATCCGCGATCGTGTCCGAGGTAGCTCAACAGGATCTGCGGATCGCGATATTGCCGCAGCACCGCGCTGGTATCGGCACGCAGGTATCGCAGCAGCCCGTAGTCGATGGTCCGCCCCGGCATCGCGCTGTGCTGCCGCGCAACCCGCTCCACCAGACCGCGTGGCCCGATTCCCAGAGGATCGGTGCCACCAACGCGCAGCGGATACGCCGTACCGAGCAGACCCACGGTTTCGGCAGTCGTGTCGCCTCGTCCGGGCACCTGTACCGCCAGCAGTGTCTCGACCGCGGCTTGTCCGCGGCGGCGGCGCCACTGGGCCACGGTGCGTGCCACTGCAGCCACCAGCAGTTGCTCCATCGGGATTCCCGAGTTCAGCAGTACCGTGCTGACATCGGCCGGCGCGGACTCGACAGTAACTGCCAGCTCGGCTTCCCTATCGAATTCCGGATCTACGCGGCGCGAGCCAACTTCGGGATCCTCACCGTCGAGCTGGGCGATCCAGAACGGCAGGCTGCCCACGTCCCGAGCTTCGGCGGCCAACGAGTTGGCCCAACGGCGGTAGCCGCCGCCGGCCTGGGTCTCGGGCGGCCCGGCGCCTGCTACCAGCGACTGCCACCGAGATTCCAGCTCCTGCATGATGACTCGCCAGGAGGTGGGGTCGGCGGCGAGATGATGCACCGCGAGGATGAGAACTCCGGGACCGCCTTCGGGGTGCAGCCACACCGCCGAAAGCATCCAGCCCTGTACGGGATCGAGTCGATCTACCGCACGGCCAATCTCGGCGCCGGCCGCGTCAGCCGGATCCTCCGTGAAGATCTCGACCAAACGGAGGGGCTGCCGGGTGCGCGGAACCAGCTCCAGGCGCTCGCGGTCGAGCCGGCTGCGCAGCACCTCGTGCTCCCCGACCACGGCACCGAGAAGCTCCTCCAGCGCGGATCGGGTAATGCCCTCGGGCAACCAGAAGACGTGGGTTTCGGCGAGCCTGCGCGGGTTTCCATGCTCATACAGACAGCGACCGCCGGGAAGCAACGGAATCGGTTCCCCTTCGCGGTCCTCGTCATCCGCGACGATGCCGCTACGGCGCTGATCGACCAACTGGGCCAGACCGGCGACAGTGCCCCGCTCCAAGATCTCGCGGATGTCGATCCCGACTCCGCACTCGGCCAGGATAGCCGCCGAGAGCTTGCTCGCCAGCAGCGAATGGCCGCCAAGGTCGACGAATGAGTCGTCCGCTCCCACGCTCGCGATGCCGAGCAGCCGCGCGAAGAGCGCGGCTACCTGTCGCTGAGTTGCGGTGTCCGGCTCGCGGCGCGCGGTCACGGAGCCGATCTCCGGCGCCGGCAGGGCATCCTTGTTGATCTTGCCGTGCGGGGTGATGGGCATCTCGTCGAGCACGACATACGCCGCGGGAATCATGAAGTCGGGCAAGGCGGCTGAGATCCTGGCGCGGATTCGGTCGATGTGGACCACATGACCGCCCACCGGCGTCAGGTAGGCAACGAGACGCTTGCCGACGTGCGGCTGCTCATCAACCACCACGAGCGCCTGACCAACACTCGGGTCTACCTCGATGGCCGAGGCAATCTCGCCGAGTTCGATGCGGAACCCACGGATCTTCACCTGTTCGTCGGCACGGCCCACGAACTCGATGTCTCCGTTCGCGTTGCGCCGCGCAAGGTCGCCGGACCGGTACATCCGCTGCCCGGGAACGAAGGGGTCGGCGATGAAGCGCTGCGCGGTAAGGCCGGCGGCCCGATGATATCCACGCGCCACATGCGTTCCGCCAATGTAGATCTCGCCGATGACTCCCACCGGTACCGGTCGCAGCGCCTGGTCCAGAATGTGAATCTGTGTGTTGATCTTCGGAGTACCGATCGGCACGGTCCGCGTCCCCTGGATTCCGCGAACCTTGTACCGCGAGGCATTGATAACGGTCTCAGTGGGGCCGTAGAAATTGTGCAGCGACGCATCGAAGGTGGCGTGGAACTTGTCTGCGACCGGCCCCGGCAACGCCTCGCCGCCCACCGGCACCCGGCGTAGCGACTTCCACTGCGTAACTCCGGGCAGCGACAGGACTAGACCGAGCAACGAGGGCACCATATGCATCGAGGTCACTGCCTCGTTGTTCAACAGTTCTGTCAGGTACGCGACGTCACCGAGTCCGCCGGGACGCGGAATAACCAGCCGGCCACCACAACTGAGGATGCCGAAAATCTCGCCCACCGATACGTCGAAGCTCGGCGAGGCCACCTGCAGTACCCGATCGGATCCACTCACCCGATACTCGGCACGGAACCAGTTGAAGTACTCGGTCAGCGGACGATGTGTGACCGTCACACCCTTGGGCAGGCCCGTCGAGCCTGATGTGTAGATGAGATAGGCAGCATTGTCGGCGGTCAGCGACCGTACCCGATCTGCATCGACCGGCTCACGGGCGTCGAACTGCCCGATACCCGTCACCGGCTCTCTGATGACCAGCCTCGGCTGCGCATCGGTGAGAATGTGCGCGATGCGATCGGCGGGATACGCGGGGTCGACAGGCAGATACACAGCACCGGCCTTGGTGATCGCGAGCGCGGTGATGATCAGCTCCGGCGACTTGTCCAGGAGCACCGCGACACGATCTTCGGTACCAATCCCCTGTCCGATGATCCAGTGCGCCAGCTGATTTGCCAGCTCATTGGTTTCCCGGTAGGAGTAGTGTCGACCCTCGTAGACGAGCGCGGTGGCATCCGGCTGTGCGGCCGCACGGGCGGCCACTAGCTCGCCGAGGGTAGTCGGCTCCGCCTCGAACCGTTCCCCGGACGACACCTCCCACAGCCACTGGGCTTCCCGGCCATCCATGAGATCCAGGCTGCCCAGCGTGCGGTCCGGATCGGCGAGCGCGGAGTCGAGCAGGTTGGCGAAATGGCGAAGTAGCTGCGCGGCCAAGCGCGCGTCCAGCACATCGACCAGATACTCGGCCACGACGTCGGCACCAACGGGGGCGGTCTCGACCCTCAGGCCGAGTGGCACGTACGCCACCTGGCCTTCCCACGGGGCACGTTCACAGTGGATTTCGGGCGGACAGAACCGGGAAGCAGAGTCGGCGCCCATCGCGAAACCTACGCGCGGGATCACGCGGTCAAGGCTCACTCGCTGATGCGCAAACCCGTTGAGGGTGGTCAGACGGGCGTGCTCCAGAAGGTCGCGGAAGCTCTCATCACTGCGCGGTCGCATCCGCAGGGCGATGGTGTGCCCAAAGTGTCCGATGCCGCCCTGCGCATCAGCGTCGCGGGTGGGCACGGGCGCGGCCACCAAGAAGTCCTCGGCATGCGTATACCGATGCAGCAGTGCCGAATACGTGGCCAACAACACCACATACGGTGTGGTGTTGGCCTCGTGAGCCAGTTGCTCGACACGACCCATGGTCGACGCGGAAAGGCGCGCGGTAGCGCGTGCGGCCTTCCAGTCGGTCGTCACGACCGAACCGTTGGATCCCGGAAGCTCCAGCGGTTCAGGAGGATTGGCCAGCTCCTCGTGCCAGTAATCGAGATCGGCACCATCCGCCCCATCCAGTGGTGGCCGGCCCGGCAGCGGCGCCGTGATCGCGCCACGCACATAGGCGGTGGTCAGGTCGGCAAGGAATACCGACCACGAGTCGTCGTCCCACGCGATGCGGTGCGCGACGACGAGCACGATGTGTTCGGCTGCGCCGGTGCGGATGACCGTGAAACGCAGCGGCGATTCCACGGTGAGGTCGAAAGGGGCTCCGAATTCGCGCTGTGCCAGTACGCCCACCCGGAGCTGTTGCGCGGTGCCCGCCAGCTCGGACACGTCGTGCTCGACCCATCGGGCAGGCAGGTCACCGTGCAACACGGCGACCGGATCACCGTCGGTACCGGCGCGAAACGTCGTGCGCAAAATCTCGTGGCGGGCCACCACCGCGGTCACCGCGGCGCGCAGCCTCTCGATGTCCACCTCACCGCTGAGCCGATACGACCGGCACAGATTCATCAGCGCGGGCGTCACCCCATGGGCGAACCAGATGCGGTGCTGCCCCGCGGACAGCGGTGGCGCGGCATCAGGATCGAGGCATACCGACGCCCTTTCGCTGGTGACGCCCACCTCGACGTCACCCTCGCTCACGGTGCGCAACTCGATCTCACCTCGCGTTTTCACTCTTAGTACAGGCTGCCCTAACTGTGAGGAGGCTACCCTATCTAGACTGTGAGGGGTCACCCACGAGGAGCTGCGATGACACAGGCCACAACAACCCCTACCGCTTCGGCTACGAAGAGCCCAGTGGAAGGTTTTGTCCCCTTCCCCACGGCGCGCGCCGATGCGTACCGCACGGCCGGGTACTGGACCGGAAAGACCGTGGAGTCCCTGCTCCGTACGGCCGCCGCCAGGCGAGCCGATCATCCCGCCGTCATCGACGAACACGGTGCGATGACGTACGGCGAGCTCGATATGGCCGCCGACCGCGCCGCACATGCGCTCGTGCGGCTCGGGATTACCCCCGGCGACCGTGTACTGCTTCAGCTTCCCAACCGGACATCCTTCGCCGTCGCGTTCTTCGGCTTGATGCGTGCGGGCGCGATACCGATCATGTGCCTGCCGGGACACCGGGCCGCCGAGCTGTCTCATTTCATCGACGTGTCCGGTGCCGTCGCGTTGGTGATCGCCGATTCCGCCGGCGGGTTCGACTACCGCCCACTGGCCGTCGAGCTGTCCGCACAGCACCCTTGCCTGCGCCACATCCTGATCGACGGCGAGATTCCTCCGGGCGATTCGGAACGCTTTGCCCCATGGTCAACCCTGCTGGAAACCGTTGAGATTCATAGTGACCTACCGGCCGTACACACCGACACCCCTGCGCTACTCCTGGTCTCGGGCGGCACCACCGCGGCCCCCAAACTCATCCCCCGCACCCACGAGGACTACGTCTACAACGCCACCCGGGCCGCACAGGTGTGCGGCCTCACCGAGAACGATGTCTATCTCGTCGCACTGCCCGCCGGCCACAACTTCCCGCTGGCCTGCCCGGGTCTCATCGGCGCCATCAGCACGGGTGCCACCACGGTTTTCCTTTCAGACCCGAGCCCAGAGTCGGCATTTGAGACTATTGCCCGGCATCTCGTGTCGGTGACAGCGCTAGTGCCCTCACTTGCCCAGCTGTGGGCACAGGCCACCGCATGGGAACCTGTACTGCCGGAATCACTACGACTGCTCCAGGTAGGCGGCGCGAAGCTCGGAGCCGAGGACTCACGCGCGGTGAGGGAATCACTCACCCCGGGGCTGCAGCAGGTATTCGGCATGGCCGAGGGCCTGTTATGCCTCACGCGCCCAGGCGATCCCACGGACATCCTCGACAACACCCAGGGCCGGCCCATGTGCGAGGCCGACGAGGTTCGCATTGTGGGAGAGGACGGCGCCGAGGTCGCCGACGGTGAACCGGGCGAATTACTGGTGCGTGGACCGTACACACTGAACGGGTACTACCGCGCCGAGGCGGACAACGTGCGCTCCTTCACCGCCGACGGTTTCTACCGCAGCGGTGATCGCGTGCGCGCGCTGCCCGATGGCTATCTGGAAGTCACCGGCCGCATCAAGGACGTCATCCTGCGCGGCGGCGAATCTATCGCCGCACTGGATCTCGAATCGCACCTACAGACACATCCCGCCGTCTACGCGGCCGCCGCAGTCGGCCTGCCCGATCAGTACTTAGGCGAAATTGTCTGTGCGGCCATTGTTTTCAATGGTAAGCCGGTGACGGCCACGAAGCTCAACGAGCACCTTCGGGACCGCGGCGCCGCGGCACACTCGCGAGTAGACAAGCTGGTGGCGGTTCCGTCACTTCCCCTCACCGCGGTAGGCAAGATCGACAAACGCGCCCTGATGGCCTCCTTGACGAGCTAAGCCTCCCCGCGCCCGGCCCTGACGCGGATCGCAAAAACCGGGGCCCCTAGGGGCCCCGGTTAACGCCATGTGGTGGCAGTGTGGTGGTTATGCCTCACGTTTGATCACGTACGGGGCGATACTGCCAAGCTTCTCGCAGGTCTCCTCGAACTCCCGATCGGGTGTCGACGCCTCGATGATGCCCGCGCCCGCGCGCAGCCAGGTGTGCCCGTCCTGCTCGTAGGCCGAACGCAGCGTCAATGCCGCGTCCAGTCCGCCATCCGGGGACATCATCACCACCGCGCCCGAGTAGAGACCGCGCGGGTGATCGTCGAGCCGTAGGATGGCGTCAACGCCCTCTGCCTTGGGGATACCCGATGCGGTCACCGCGGGGAAGAGCGCCTCCAGCGCATCCATCCGCGTCATCCCGGCGCTCAGCTCTCCGCTGACGGTAGATCCCAGATGTTGCACACTGCCCCGCTCACGCACGGTCATGAAGTCGGTCACCTTCGTGCTGCCCGACTCGGCGACCTCGGCTAGCTCGGCGAGTGAGCTGCGCACGGAAATCGCATGCTCCACAATCTCTTTGGCATTCGACTCCAGATCGTCGCGCGCCACCCGGTCTGCGTCCTCGCCCCGGCCGAACGCGCGGGTTCCGGCCAACGGCTGCGTGATGATGGTTCCGTCCGCCTCGACCGCCGCGACGAGTTCGGGGCTGTAGCCGAGGGCACGAATGCCGCCGAGCCGCAGCAGGAACGAGCGCACCGGCGTGTTGTTCTGACGGCCCAGGCGGTAGGTGGACGGAAAGTCCATGGCGAACGGCACTTCCACGCGCCGCGACAGAATCACCTTGTGGTACAGGCCCGATCGGATCTCGGCGGTGGCGATGCCCACGCGGCCGCGGTAGTCGGATGGGTCCGGAACCAGGTCGATCGACGCCGGCACCGCCACCGCGGGGGCACCCTGATCGAGCACCCGCCTGATCTCGTCGACATAGCTCTCTTCGCAGACCGACACTCCGTCGGCCGTAATCACGACCTCCACCCGGGGGACGAAAACCCGCGCCATCGGAGTACCCGGGGTCAGCCTGTGCTGCAGGCCAAAGCGGTACGTGCCGAACTCGAAGGCGACCCACCCGAAGGCGCGATGCACGCCGTCGGAGATCTCGTTCACCGCTCGTTCGAGGGCGGCGCCGGGGTGCCCGGACCAACCGCGTTTCTCCACAGCTCCATCGCGGATGATGCGCAGTCCGTCGCTGTCGAGTTCGACGGAGGCGCGGGCGCCAATGGCGAGCACCCATTCGCCGTCACGTTCGTAAATCAGGTACTCGTCGCCGCTGCGCTCGGGGATTTCCTGGGCGAGAACACTGGCGAGGTCGGCCGGCGCAAAACCGTCCGGCAGGCCCTCCTGCACAGAAACCCAGGTCTGGGCGCCGGTATCGGGATCTACGACCGTACTCATCTTCGACACCTGAGTAAGCCTAGCCTATGCTAAGTGGCTCTGGTACCCGCCCGTAACATGACCTCCGCCACGTTGCCAGGCCCCATCTAGCGCGCTTCGGCGTTCCTGTCAGCCGGCCGCAAGTGCCTGTCGCGCATAGGATCTGACATCCGCGTCACCATCTTGCAGCGCGCCGGTCAGTGCATCACGAACGGAGGGCTCCGTCGAGGCCCATTGGCTCAGACTCAACACGGCCGACTTACGCACATCCAGATGCGGATCGTCCAGCGCCCGCGCCAGCGGCGGTACGGCCTGCCCTGGACGTGCTCCGGCCAAGGCGCGCACCGCACCCTGACGGATCTGCCAGGCCGGAGCCTTCAGTGCCTCCTCTACGGCATCGAGGATCTGATCATCGACCCCCAGCGCACCCACGGCCGTCAACGCCGCGGCCCGCACCAGCGGATCACGATCACGCACCAGCACCCGCACCGTCGCACCACCGGCGACCAACTTCGCTAGCCCATTGGCTACGGCTATGCGTACCTCGCGGTTCTCATCGGCGGCGGCGGTGGCAATGGACACCGCATCGTCCACCGACACCAGGGCGCGTACCGCTTCGATGCGGACTCGATGATCGGAGTCGCGCACGGCCGCCACATAGGCGGCAGGATCACCGACCTTCCGGGCACTCGCCACATACAGCGCGGTACTGCGCACCAAGGGGTCGGGCGCTTTAACGTGATCACGGATCGCTGCAGGGTCCTCGAGAACCTCCACGAGCTCCCGTGCGCCATCGGCCGCGGTGCGACGCACGGACGCATCGCTGTCCCCCAACGCATTCAACAAGGCATCCTCGTAACCCGCGGGTATGTGCTCGGTGAGCGCTGCGATCGCGGTACGGCGCACACCCGGATCATCATCGGTGAGGTACTGCAGCAGTTCCTCCACGGTGGGAGCCTCCAGCGACAGCACCGCGGCGATCCGCGGGGACGGCGGCTGTTCGGCTTCCGCAGCGATCACGTTCGAGATACGGGCGGCCGGTGCTTTCCCACCCATGAGTTCGGGCTGATGCACCGGGATCGGATCGGTCTCCCCCGACGGCAGGTCGTCGAGACCCGGTACCGGGACGAAATACGGTGCGACGGGGCGTTTCACGAAGTCCATGTCACCGTCGACGGTCTTGTGCAGGTTCAGGTGAAAACGCCAATTCACGTCGTCACGGTCTGGCAAGTCTGCCCTGTCGTGGTAGAGGCCCCACCTCGATTCGGTGCGGGTCAATGACGAACGTGCCGCCATCTCGGCACAGTCTCTGATGAACGACACCTCGGCCGCCCGCATCAGCTCATGGGGGGTGCGCGCGCCGATCTGACCCACCTCTTCGGCCATCCGCTCGAATGTCTGCACGGCCAACGACAGCTTGGCCGCCGTCTTCGGCGGGGCCACATAGTCGTTGACGAACCGGCGAAGCTTGTACTCGACCTGAGGCTGCGGTGGGCCGTCCGGATGGCGCAGCGGGCGGTAGATCAGCTCGTGCGCCTCTTTGACCTGGTCAACCGGGAAATCCAGCGGTGCGGGTGTTTTCGAGAGTGTCGACGCCGCGTGCTCACCGGCCAGATCGCCGTACACAAAGGCACCGATCATGTAGTTGTGCGGCACGCACGCCAGGTCCCCGGCCGCATACAGGCCGGGCACCGTGGTGCGAGCATGCTCGTCCACCCACACCCCTGATGCGGAATGACCGCTGCACAGACCGATCTCGGAGATATGCATCTCGATGTCGTGGGTGCGGTAGTCATGCCCGCGATTGGCGTGGAACGTGCCGCGGGTGGGTCGCTCGGTGGTGTGCAGGATGCTCTCCAGCGCCGTCAACGTCTCATCCGGCAGGTGGGTCACCTTGAGATAGATCGGGCCGCGCGCGGATTCGATTTCGTTCTTGACCTCCGCCATCATCTGGCCGGACCAGTAGTCGGAATCGACGAAACGCTCCCCTTGCGCATTCACCTGGTAGCCGCCGAAGGGGTTGGCCACATACGCGCACGCGGGACCGTTGTAATCCTTGATCAGCGGATTGATCTGGAAGCACTCGATCCCCGACAGTTCGGCCCCGGCGTGGTACGCCATCGCGTACCCGTCCCCCGCGTTCGTCGGATTCTCATAGGTGCCATACAGATACCCGGATGCCGGCAGACCCAGGCGACCACATGGCCCGGTCGCCAGAATCACCGCCTTCGCGCCGACCGTGACGAACTCACCAGTGCGGGTGTTGAAACCCGCAGCGCCGATCGCCCGGCGCCGTGATATCCCGTCGGTTCCCGCACCCAGGTCTTCGGTGAGGACACGCACGGGCATGACCCGGTTTTCGATGCGAATCTTCTCCCGCATCGACTTCTGCCGCAGCACGCGGTACAGCGCCTTCTTGACGTCCTTGCCCTCGGGCATCGGCAACACATAGGCGCCCGATCGATGCACGCGTCGCACCGCGTACTCGCCGTGCTCGTCCTTCTCGAACTTGACCCCGTAGCGTTCCAGTCGCTGCACCATCGCGAATCCGCGTGTCGCGGTTTGATACACCGTGCGCTGGTTCACGATCCCGTCGTTGGCGCGGGTGATCTCCGCGACATAGTCCTCCGGCTCGGCCTTGCCGGGGATGACGGCGTTGTTCACGCCATCCATACCCATTGCCAGCGCACCGGAGTGCCGCACATGCGCCTTCTCCAGAAGTATCACCTGGGCGCCATTCTCGGCTGCCGTTAGTGCCGCCATGGTCCCGGCAGTTCCGCCGCCGATCACCAGGACGTCACAGTCCAGCCGGATGGCGCTAGCGAGTTCAGGGATCTGCATCAGGCAACAAGCTCCGTATTATTCAGTGCGGCAAGAATTTCGGTGCGCAAAGCGCTCCGATCGCTGTCGGGCTCGCGAGGGCTGGGAACATCCAGTAGCGCGCGCAGCGGGTGGCCGGCCCGGCCCAGGACCGCGATTCGGTCTCCGAGCAGTAATGCCTCGTCGACATCGTGTGTCACGAACACCACCGTGGTTGGATGGCTGCGCCACGTATCGATCAACAGGCGCTGCATGCTCGCACGAGTCTGGGCATCGAGCGCTCCGAAGGGCTCGTCCATCATGACCGCGCGCGGAGCACCCGCCAAGCCGCGAGCCAACTGGACACGTTGGCGCATACCGCCCGAGAGGCTCTTGGGCAGGTAATCCTCGAACCCGGTCAGGCCCACATCGTCGATCCAGGTCTGCGCCGCCGCACGCCGCCCCGCACGAGGCACACCGCCCAGCCTCAGCGCTAGTTCGACATTTGATTGCACAGTGCGCCAAGGCAATAAAGCATTGTCTTGGAACACCATGGCCCGATGGCGTGAGGTGGTGACAACCCTTTCGCCATCGGCGCGGATGGTGCCGGAATCCGGCGGGAGCAGCCCGGCCAGCGCGCGCAGCACGGTGGACTTTCCGCAGCCCGAGGGCCCGGTGAGAACCAGGATCTCGGCGGGGCGCACGGTCAGGCTGAGACGATCCACCACCGTACGTCCCCCATAGCCGAGGGTGACTCCATCCAGCACGAGGGTTGAGGCGCTCATGAACGCGCCTCCTCGGCACGGGGCAGCCACCGCGTCACCCGGCGCCCGACCAATTCGACAGCAGCCGACGTCAGGAATCCGAGAACACCTATGGTAATGATTCCGACGAACACATCCGGGTAGGCCAACACCGTGTACGACTGCCAGGTCCGATATCCGACTCCCAAACGGCCCGAGATCATTTCGGCTGATATCACACATATCCAGGCAACGCCGATGCCGACGGACAGCCCGCCGAACACGCCGGGAAGACTACCCGGTAACACCACGCGCAACAGCACATCCCAGCGGCCACCTCCGAGGGTGCGGACCGATTCCTCCCACAGCGTGGGCAGCGCACGCACCGCATGGCGCGTACTCACCATGATGGGGAAATAGGCCGCCAGGAAGGTGATGAACACGATCCCGGCCTCGTCGCTGGGAAACAACAGGATGGCCACCGGCACGATCGCGATCGCGGGAATCGGGCGGGCCAATTCGGTAAGCGGGCCAAAGATATTCGCGAACAGCGGGGAGCGTCCCAGCCAGATACCGGTGATGACGCCGAGCACCGCGGCGAGGCCGAACCCGGTGAGGATCCGGACGGTGGACTGGCCGAGGTCTAGCCAATATTGTTCGGTACCAATGCGCTTGGCGAGCGCGGAGACGATCTCGGTGACCGTGGGCAGGGTGTCGAATCGCAGCCCGAACCGCACCTTGTTGGCCGTCAAGAGCTGCCAGAGCAGTACGACAGTGGCCACGGACGACGCCCGGACACCCCAGGCCAGATACCGCGAACCCTGTCGCCGGGGATTCGCGGCCACATCGGTCTGCTCCCCGGCGGGGGCAGCCGCGACAGTTCGCGGTCTGGCCTCCAGGATCGGTAGGCTACTCACGATGCCGCCGCCAGTGCCTGCGTGTAATCCAGGGAGGTTGCGCCGGGGTGGGTGGAGATGTATCGGCTGGCGCCCGCGCTCGTGGTGAACGGATGCAACCCGGCCGAATCCCGGACCCACCAGGCGTGGTCGGCGAACCACCGAGTGCCCAGTACGGCGTCGGCGACGTAGGCGGCGCGGACCTTCTGACCGGCCGCGTTGGCGGCATTGACGGCTTTCAACAGCTCCTGCGGGGTGGCATACACCTGCGTGGAATCCTGACCGTCGAACCAGATCTCGGCGGCGCGGACCGGGTCTGCCCCGTCGGCGGGGTGCAGCACCAGCGGGTTGGCCTTGGCGGCCAATTCGGTCTCGTAATTCTTCGCACGCGTCGTGTAGGCCTGACGCAGCAGACCGTCCTGCACAAACTCGTCGATGTTGAAATCGGCGAAGTCCCCGATCGATTTCAGGTAGGGCACATCGCTGGTGAATGCCTCGATGAGTGAGGGCTTGAGGGTGGTGTCGAACGACGTGCCACCCGGCCCGTTGTAGAGGTACACCACTTCCTGGGGTAGGCCGCTGCCCTCGGCCACGATGCGAGCCGCCTCGAGAGACTTTTCGTGGATGAAATCGGTGGCGTCTAGTTGGGCCTGCAGGAAGGCATCGAGTACCTCCGGATGCTGCTTGGCATAGTCGCGGCGCACCACCACACCATGGAAGGTCGGAACATTGAGCTCGGCACCGTCATAGAGGAGCTTGGCCTTCTTTTGAAAGACCAGCAGGCCCGGCCAGGCCACGAACTGTGACAGCGCCTGCACCTGACCGGATTCCAGCGCTGAGGCACCAACCTGTGGCTGCTGGTTCAGCACCTCGACATCCTTGGCCGGGTCCAGACCGTCGTTGTGCAGCGCGCGCACCAGCGTGCCATGCCCCGCCGAGCCGACACTCGCGGACACCTTCTTGTCTTTCAGCTCGGGAAGCGTGGTGATCGGCGAATTCGGCGGCACCACAACCATGTTGAGCGCACCCTTGGCGTTGTACCCGGTGATTGATACCAGCTCGGTGCGTGCCTTCTCATTGGCTTGGGTCTTGGATCCATTGATCAGCAGCGGGTAATCGCCCATCGAGCCGATGTCGATCTTTTCGGCGAGCATCTGTGCGGTGATCGGCGCTCCGGTGTCGTAGTCCTGCCACTGCACGGTGTACTTGTTTCCGGTGCGCGAACCGGCCTCGGCGAGCCGCTTCTCCAGATACCCCTGGGCGCGCAGCAGCGTGCCGGCGGTCACCGTGTTGATGGTCTTCGACTGATATCCGACAACAACGGTCACTTCGTTGGCCGAGCCGGACCCGGAGTCCAGGGAGCAGCCGGTGACGAGGGCGAGAAGCAAAGCGGAGAGAAGGGCCGTTCTCTTCATGAGGTGTCCTGACTTAACGGAGGAGATAGGGCATGTTGACGGTGACGGCACCGGTGGGACAGCGGGCCGCGCAGGGCCCGCAGTACCAGCACTCGTCGACGTGCATGAAGGCCTTGCCGTTTTCTGGATTGATCGCCAGCGAATCCAGTGGGCAGATGTCCACACACAGCGTGCAGCCGTCGATACACAGCGATTCGTCGATGGTGACCGGAACGTCGATACGGTTGTTGACCAATGTCATGAGAGTCCTCAGATATCCCTTAATAGACTGCTGCGCAACGTGATTCGATCACCGCGCATCCGGATGTACTCGAGGTCGACGGGGGTCCCGTCATCGAGGTGGGTCAGTCGCTCCAGCAGTAGCAGCGGCGCGCTGTCGGGCACGTGCAATGTCGCAGCCGAATGCGAATCCGCCGCAACGGCTTCCAGCGCCAGATTGGCCGACCCCAACCTGCGTCCAGTCACCCGCTCGATCAGGGCGAATACGTCATTAGTCTCGAGCTGGTGCTCGATGACCGCCTCCCCCACATCGGCGGTGAGATAGGTCTTGTCCAGGCTCAGTGGCAGATCGCCGAGGTAGCGCAGCCGCTCGATGAAGATGACGCGTGCGCCCGGCTCAAGTCGCAACCTGTGCGCGACCGCCGGCGGCGCATTGACCTCCTGGATGACGCGGACCTCATTCCAGACCTCGCCGTATCCCTTGAAGGTCTCCTTGAGCCCGAGCAGTGCGTCCAATCCATGCTCGTACTTGCGCAACGCAACGTGAGTGCCGGTACGAGGTCCACGCTCGATGAGGCCTTCGTCCTTCAGCGCCGTCAGCGCCTCCCGGACCGTATTGCGGGACACAAAGAACTCCGCGGCCAGTTCCTGTTCGCTCGGCAGGCCGCCGTCGGTATATCCCCCGGCGTGGATTTGGTGGCGCAGCACATCCGCGACCAGCCTCGCCTGATCGGCGCGCGGACGGCGTAATGGTGTGGGCTCGACAGCGGCCACGAGTTCTCCTGACGTGAGACAACCTCGCCAACACGCTAAAGGCCAGCTCAACGGCCATCCGGCGAATGAAATCGATATCTGTCAGGTCTGCTTCATTGCGCCGGTCCGCACCCCACTCCTACCTGCTACGCACCGTCGGTTGCGCACCATTGCGCCACCGCCGCGCGACGGCCGAGATTGGATTCACGGTGATCGGAACGGCGGGTCAGAGGGCGGTGCGGGCCCGCTCCAGGGAGGTGACGGCCCGCGACCCCGCCGACTCGGCGTGAATGGAACCAACAGTGGAGGTCATCCAAGCAATCCACATGGCGCTCACATCCGGGCCCCAGGAATCGCTGGCTCAATAGGGACATGCACCACAACACAACCTCCGGCACCGACGACTCGGCACCCGACGTTGTCGTCGTCCTCAACGCCGATGACCCCAGCGGGCGTGAAATCGTCCGGATTCTGGTGCGCAACGGGCATCGGGTCGTCGTCTGCGGCAGACACGCCACCGATCTGACGAGGATGCTCCACGGCTACGGGGCAGATCAGGTGATGGCCATCGCCGCGGATGCCAGCGATCCGCGTCAACTGCGCGAACTCTGCCGACGCGCCACAGACCGGTTCGGCACCGTCACCACCATCTTGGACGCGGCGGGTAGGCAGATGCCGCGGCTGCGGCTCGCCTCGTAGCGGGCATCGACCGTTCCCACAGATCGTTTCCCTTTACGCCATCCAGTAAGCCTGGGCCTTGATCGATCTGCGCGGGATGCCGTACCGGTCCTTGAGGACGTGCGAGACCTCGCGCGTGGTCCGGGTATCGCATGCCACCCACCCGAAGAACTCGGGGGCATCGAAGGCTTCCTCACACACGACATCGGCGAGTGAGCGTTCGCCATCGCGATCCACCCAGACCGCATCCGCACCGACCGGCAGTGTTTTGTCGCTCTCGTGCGCGGCCTCCAAAAACACCGTGGCCGGACTGTCGCCGATCGCCGCCAGCAGGGAGTTGATCGCAGGCAGGGATGCAGCGTCACCGACGATGACGTATCCACGGGGAGCCGGATCGGGGAGCTCGAAGTGACTGCCCAGCACCGTTGCCTCGATGGTGTCGCCGACCTGGGCAGACTGTGCCCAGCGAGCGGCCAGCCCGTCGTGCAGCGCGAACTCGATATCGACGGTATCGGCCTGCGGGTCGGGGTTGACCAGTGTGTATCCACGCTGGTGCAGCTTCTCCCCATCCGAGAACCACAGCCGGATCCACATGGTCGGATGAAGATCACGACCCTGCAGCAGACCACCTGCCGAGAAGCTGAGCCTCAGATAGTGATCGGTCAGCTCCCGCCGACCGGTCAGTGTTAGCTGATAGTCGCCAGCACGGAACAATTTGAGAACCGTGCCCTGCCATCCGCGTGTCGGTTGCGTCACTGTGCTCGGCATTACACCCTCTTCGATTCGCTGAGTGCGTTTTTAGTTTAGGCTAGCCTAAATATCTTGACCTGCGTAAGGCTAGGGTTAGCTATCGACACTTAGGTAAGGGAATGCTAATCTCTTGCCGAGCAAGCAACGGTGCCAGACATAAAGGCGGTAGATGAGTACTCGCGAACGAGTTGATCAACTCGAATGCCCGGATGTGTCGGCAGTCACACCCAGACGCCGCGCCGTTGACCGCCACGCCGGTTTAGCCCTGCTCCCCGCATCGGGGAGCAGTCGAGGGGATGTGGGCGACCTATGACAGATTCGCTGGCTCGGCAACAGAGCATTGTCAGGAACCAATCAAGTGCGCGAGCCGACTACTCCAATCAGCGAGCATATCGATCGGGCGAAGGGCTGTAACTGTAAGTGGATATTCGTGAACGAGTGGTCCAGCTAGAGCGTGTGGCCACGGCAACGGCCCCAGTGCCGCGCATAGATCCCGAATTAGAGAGCCGATTCGCAACCTGTTGCCGTGCTCTTGGTCTCTCCGTCAATGACAGGCGACGTCCCGCAGATTTGCCAGCGGCGCGTTACGGCTTCACTTCGCTGTGCCGGACCGCTCAAGATCACTGTGATGTCTGGGTCGGTCTGGCGGCCTCCGGGGGCGCCACCATCGACGTCCTGGAAGCCATCTCGGAGACCACGGCCACCGCCGGACACCTTCAGCATGCGGTGAACCTGCACCCGGGTGATCTCACCTTCACGTACGACTCCGGGCTGTATCTCGAGTTCCGCGCCAGCGGACCCGATGACTATCACCTCGCCTACGCCGCGGCCCTCGTGGACAAGGGCGACTACGTCAAGGCTGCCGAGCTGATCGCCGACGTGACCGAGCGACGCCCCGGATGGTTCAACGCCCGCTGGGGCGCTGTCGCTATGCAGAACCGGGCCGAACGCTGGGCCGATGTCGTCTCGCTGCTGACCCCGGTTGTCACCGACACGTCGCTGGACGCCACCACGTCTCATGCCGTGCGGATCACCCTCGGCATCGCGCTCGCCAAGCTGGGCATGGTCAATCCCGCCCTGTCCTACCTCGAAGACCCCACTGGGCCAGTCGAAGTGGCTGCCACCGACGGCGCACTCGCCAAGGCGCTGAACCTTCGTCACCATGGTGACGAAGAGACCGCCACCGAGGTGCTCCAGGATCTGTACGCGGGCAATCCGGAGAATGCCGAGATCGAGCATGCGCTGACCGATCCGAGCGTTGGTCTGCACACCACGACCTCCGCGCGTATCGCCGCCCGCACCGATCCCTGGGATCCCGAAACCGAGCCCACCGAAGAGGATTTCATCGATCCTGAGGCTCATGAGCGCAAGGCGATCCTGCTGGCCGAGGCCGAGCAGCAGCTCAGCGAGTTCATCGGCCTGGAGCAGGTGAAGGACCAGGTATCGCGGCTCAAGAGCTCCGTAGCCATGGCATTGCGACGCCAGGACCGCGGACTCGCCGTGGGCCACCGCACTCACCACCTGGTGTTCGCGGGCCCTCCCGGTACCGGTAAGACCACCATCGCCCGTGTCGTCGCCAAGATCTATTGCGGCTTGGGACTTCTCAAGCGCGAGAACGTCCGCGAGGTGCACCGTGCCGACCTCATCGGTCAGCACATCGGTGAGACCGAGGCCAAGACCAACGCCGTCATCGACAGCGCGCTCGACGGCGTGCTGTTCCTCGACGAGGCCTACGCGTTGGTGTCCACCGGCGCCAAGAACGACTTCGGTCTGGTTGCCATCGACACCCTGCTGGCCCGGATGGAAAATGACCGTGACCGTTTGGTCGTGATCGTCGCCGGGTACCGCGCCGAGCTGGACCAGTTCCTCGACACTAACGAGGGTCTGCGCTCCCGTTTTACTCGGTCCATCGAATTTCCTTCGTACGCACCGCCCGAACTCGTCGAGATCGCGGCGGCGATGGCCTCCGTGCGCGACAGCAAGTTCGACGAGGGTGCTGCCACCGCGCTGCTCACCGCCTTCTCGGCGATGTGTGCCGCAGAGGCTCCGGATACTCGTGGTATCGCACGCCGCAGCATCGACGTCGCCGGTAACGGTCGCTTCGTCCGTAACGTCGTCGAACGCTCCGAGGAGGAACGTGAACACCGCCTTGATAACTCAGGCGTCGAAGAGTTCAGCGATGACGACCTCATGACCGTCACCGTCGAAGACGTGCAGGCATCAGTGGAAGCCATCGTCGCGGGCCTCGGACTGTCGGCTCCGGGGGCGTCGGTCACGAAATGAGCGATAATCGAGAGAACAACACAAACTCCGAGCGCCGGGCCTTCGCGTCACGCACCCCGGCCAGCGAGAACCCCGAACCGCTGAAGTACCGCCGCGGATTCGTCACGGGGCACCAGGTCACCGGATGGCGATTTGTCATGCGGCGGATCGCATCCGGCGTGGCACTGCACGACGCCCGGATGCTGGTGGATCCGCTGCGCAGTCAGTCCCGGGCATTCAGCATGGGTGCCGTCATCGTCGTGACCGGCCTGGTCGGATGCTTCGTCTTCAGCCTGCTGCGGCCCTCCGGTATCGCCGGCACCGACCCGGTGCTCGCCGACCGGTCGACCGCCGCGCTCTATGTTCGGGTGGGCGACAATCTGCACCCGGTGCTCAACCTCACCTCGGCCCGTCTCATCACCGGCAAGGCCGTGGACCCGACGATGGTGAAAAGCACTCAGCTTGACCAGTTTCCGCGCGGAAACCTGATCGGCATTCCGGGCGCGCCGGAGCGCATGGTGCAAGCCAAGAGCACCGACGCCGCCTGGGCGGTGTGCGAGTCCGCCGATACCCGCGCTGTGACCGTGATCGCCGGGGCACTGGAGACCGGCGGCGACAAGGCCACCGAACTCACCCGTGACCGCGCTGTCGTGGTGTCCTCCGACTCGGGCACCTGGCTGCTCTGGGACGGGCACCGCAGCGCGCTCAACCTCGGGGATGTCGCCGTCACGAGCGCCCTGGGCCTCACCGCGCCGCCCGCCGTGCGCCCCGTGACGGCCAGCCTGCTCAATGCGATTCCTGAGACTCCGGCACTTGTGGTTCCCGCCATCCAGGGAGCGGGGACGCCCACTGCCTATCCGTTGCCCGTCGCTGCGCCCATCGGCTCGGTGCTGGTGAGCTCGTCCACCGACAACACACCGGTGTACTACGCGGTGCTCGCCGATGGCGTACAACAGGTTTCACCAGTGATCGCCTCGGCACTGCGCAACGCGAACTCCTACGGTCTTGAGCAACCGCCACGACTGACGGCTGACCAGATCGCGCACCTGCCGACATCGTCCGCGATCGACACCAGGGTGTTCCCGAATGCGGCCATCAAGCCGCTGGCCGCCAACGAGGACCCGGTGCTGTGCACACGGTTCACCAAGACGGCCGACGCTGCCTCGGATTCGTGGTCCTTGCTCGCGGGTTCGATACTGCCGCTTTCTGACTCGGTGCACGCCGTGCAGCTGATCTCCCCCGCCGCAACCCGGGTCGCCATCACCCCCGGAATCGGCTACCTGGTGCAACCGGACGGCCGCAGCGGATACCAGTGGATATCCGATACCGGTGTGCGTTACGGCATCGACACCGAGGCCGAGGGTGACAAGACCCTTGAGGCACTCGGCCTGCACAAACCCGCACTCACCATCCCTTCGTCGATTCTGGATCTGTTCGCGTCCGGGCCGTCGCTCTCACGCTCTGACGCCCTGCTGGAGCACGACAGCCTGGCCCCGAGCGATCGCCAGGCCGCGCGCATCCAGATCGATATCCCATCTGCTCAGGCACAGGAGTCCCGTTGAGCCGTCTCATCTTCGAACCCCATCGGCGGGTAGCGCCTCCGGCGATACCCGATGCCACGGTGACCGTCGAGGCGCCTCCGCAGCTGCCCCGCGTAGTGCCGCCGTCGTTCCTGCGGCGCGCCATGCCGGTCGTGATCGTCATCCTGATCGTCGGCATGGTGGTGGCACTGGTCGCCTCCGGCATCCGCCTCATCTCCCCGCAGACGCTCTTCTTCCCCTTTGTACTGCTGCTCGCCGCCACCGCATTCATGCGCAATGGCAGCGACAAGGTCCGCACCGAGGAGGTCGACGCCGAACGAGCCGACTACCTGCGTTACCTGTCGGTGGTCCGCGAAAATCTGCGCACCCACGCCACCCAGCAGCGCAAGGCCCTGGAATGGTCGCACCCGGATCCCGAGGAGCTGACCACCGTTCCCGGCACGCGCCGCCAGTGGGAGCGGGACCCAGGCGATGACGACTACCTAGTGGTACGCGCCGGACGCCATGATGTTCCGCTGGCCAGTGTCGTACGGGTCAAGGACATCGCTGACGAGATCGATCTGGAACCGGTGAGCCACAGCGCTTTACGTGGGCTACTGGACACCCAGCGCACTGTGCGCAGCGCCCCATCCGGCATCGACCTCAACAAGGTTTCGCGAATCACGGTGCTCGGTGATGACGACGTTGCCCGCGCCTGCATTCGGTCGTGGGTGACTCAGGCCGTCACATTCCACGATCCAACGCTCCTGACCGTGGCGATGGCCGGCCCCAGTGTCGAAGACGCCGACTGGTCCTGGCTCAAATGGCTCCCCCACGTGGACATCAGCGGCGAGGTCGACGGTGTCGGCCCGGCACGTTACCTGCGCCGCACGGGTGCCGAGCTCTTCGAGGCATTGAAGCCCGTGCTCTCCGAGCGTGCGCTGTTCGGGGCCGAGTCCGGTGCGCACAAGCACCTGCTGATCATTCTCGATGACCCGACCTACGACCTGGGCGGCGTGAATTCGCCCATCCCGGCAACCGGACTGGACGGCGTCACCGTTATCCAGCGGCTCGACGGAACCGACGGCTCCTTCAAGCTTCCGGACTACCTGAACCCAGAACGCCCTGTGCTGCAGGTTAATCGGAACGGTGTGAGCGCACGCATCTCCCGGTGGAATGGCAACGATTGGCAGCAGTACATCGACGAGGCCGATCGACTCACGGTCGGAACCGCCTCACACCTGTCCCGCAGGCTCTCCCGCTGGGACTCGAACCCGACGCATCCGGGCCTGCGGTCTGCCGCGACCGGTGGTGCGACGTTCGCCGCGCTGCTCGGTATCGAGGACGCATCCCAGCTGGATGTTCCCGCCCTGTGGTCGCCGCGTTCGCGTGATGAGGAGCTGCGCGTGCCCATCGGCGTGACCGCCTCCGGCGAGCCGCTGATGTTCGACCTCAAGGACGAGGCCGAGGGCGGCATGGGGCCGCACGGCCTGATGATCGGTATGACCGGCTCCGGTAAGTCGCAGAGCCTGATGTCGATCCTGTTGTCGCTCTTGACGACCCATTCCGCCGATCGCCTGATCGTGATCTACGCGGACTTCAAGGGTGAGGCGGGGGCCGATATCTTCCGCGACTTCCCGCAGGTTGTCGCCGTGATCTCGAACATGGCCGAGAAGCGTTCCTTGGCAGATCGTTTTGCCGATACCTTGCGTGGCGAGGTCGCGCGGCGCGAGAACCTGCTGAAGCAGGCCGGTCGCGATGTGCAGGGCAGCGCCTTCAACTCGGTCCGCGAGTATGAGGAAGCGATCGCCGCCGGGCACGACCTGCCGCCCATCCCCACGTTGTTCGTGGTGGCCGATGAGTTCACCTTGATGCTCCAGGACCACCCCGAGTACGCCGAACTGTTCGACTACGTCGCACGCAAGGGCCGCTCGTTCCGCATCCACATCCTGTTCGCGTCGCAGACCCTGGACGTCGGCAAGATCAAGGACATCGACAAGAACACCTCATACCGCATCGGCCTGAAGGTGGCCAGTCCCAGCGCATCCCGGCAGATCATCGGGACCGAGGACGCGTATCACATCGAATCGGGCAAGGACCACAAGGGCGTTGGGTTCCTGGTGCCCGCACCGGGTGCCGTGCCCATCAAGTTCCGCAGCACCTACGTCGACGGTGTTTACCAGCCGCCGTCAACCACCACCACGGTGGAGATCCACGCCACCCCGCAGCCCAGGCAGTTCACCGCGCTGCCGGTCGCCTCCGATCCCACCACCGTGATTATCAAGGGTGGATCCGACCGGCCACAGCAGCCGGCGCGCAAGCTGGTCACGACCGTCGGCGACCAGCTCGCCAAGGTGGGTCCGCGCGCACCGCAGCTATGGCTGCCACCGCTGGACACCGCGATCCCGCTGGCGGATGTGCTGAGCCAGACCGGGATCCCGACACGCCACCTGCGCTGGCCGCTCGGCGAGATCGACAAGCCGTTCCAGATGCGCCGCGATCCGCTGGTCTTCGACGCGACATCGGCGGCCGGAAACGTGATCATTCATGGCGGCCCGAAGTCCGGAAAATCGACAGCTCTGCAGACGTTCATGCTGTCGGCCGCTGCGTTGCACTCCCCGCGTGATGTCACGTTCTACTGCATTGACTACGGCGGCGGACAACTGCACGCGCTCGAAGGGTTGGCGCATGTGGGCAGCGTGGCCAGCGCCTTGGAGCCCGAACGCATCCGCCGCACCTTCGGTGAGCTCGAGCAGCTCCTGGCCTATCGCCAGCGTCTGTTCCGCGACCGCGGCATCGCCTCGGTGAGTCAACTGCGCGCGCTGCGCGACAGTGATCGCTCGCTGGACGACGGTTACGGCGAGACGTTTCTGCTCGTGGACAACCTGTATGCGTTCAGTCGCGACAACACCGACCAGTTCAACACCCGAAACCCATTGCTGGCCAGGCTTACCGAGCTGGCCAACGCCGGGCTGTCGTACGGCATCCATGTCGTGATCACGACGCCGAACTGGATCGAGGTGCCGCTGGCGATGCGCGATGCTCTCGGGCTGCGCCTCGAGCTCAAGCTGCATGACTCGGCGGACAGCAATGTGCGGGTACCCGGCGCACTGCGCCGCCCCGCCGAGAGTGTGCCGCACGATCAGCCGGGCCGCGGCCTGACCATGCAGGCAGAGCACTTCCTGTTCGCAGCCTCCGATGCCAAGACCGTGGAGTCGGTCAACGCCGACTACCCCGGTGCCAAGGCTCCCGCCGTCCGCCTGCTGCCGGCAGACCTGGCACCGAACGCCATCGGCCCGCTGTACCCCGGACGCGAACAGGTGGTCATCGGCCAGCGCGAGCAAGATCTGGCACCGGTGGCGCTGGACTTCGCCCATAACCCGCTCCTGATGGTGTTGGGCGATACCGGGTCTGGCAAGACGACGCTCCTGCGACACATCATCCGTACCGTCCGGGAACACTCGACACCCGACGAGGTGGCGTTCACGGTTCTGGATCGGCGTCTACATCTCGTCGACGAACCACTGTTCCCGGACAACGAGTACACCCCCAATATCGATCGGATCACCCCGGCGATGCTGGGCCTCGGCGCGCTTCTGGAAAAGCGTCGGCCGCCCGCCGGCTTGTCGTCCGAGGAACTGCACAACTGGGTGTCACGCGGAGTGACAGCACAGCGGCATTACCTCATCATCGATGATGTCGATCAGATTCCCGATGCGCCGGCCGTCAGCGGTCCGTACATCGGGCAGCGACCCTGGAATCCGATCTCGGGTCTGCTCGCCGAGGCGCGTGAGCTCGGACTCCGGGTGATCATCACCGCGCGGGCCACCGGTTCGGGTCACATACTGATGACCAACCCCATGTTGCGTCGCTTCCACGAGCTGCAGGCCAACACCCTGATGCTCAGCGGCAGCCCACAGGATGGGGGCCGCATCCGCGGACATCGTTTCGAGCGTCTGCCTGCGGGCCGCGGAGTCCTGTTGTCAGACAGTGATGTTCCGACATATGTACAGACCGTCAATCCACTCGTCAATGAACATGCTGCTCAAGGAAGGGAGTACCCGCGATGAATCTCAACGTCGTTCCGGAAGGTCTGACCGCCACGAGTGCGGCCGTGGAGGCACTCACCGCACGGCTGGCTGCGGCACATGCCGCGGCCGCACCGGTGATCGGTGCCGTGGTTCCGCCCGCCGCCGACCCGGTGTCGCTGGAGACCGCTGCCGGCTTCAGCGCCCGCGGAATTGAGCACACCGGTGTGGCAGCCCAGGCCGTCGAGGAATTGGGACGCGCCGGGCTGGGCGTCTCGGAGTCCGCGGCCAGTTACACCACCGGAGACATGCAGGCCGCGGCAACGTACATGATCGCGCGAGGCTAATTCGGTGAGCGCTCCCATCTGGATGGCATTTCCCCCCGAGGTGCACTCGGCGCTGTTAAGCGCCGGCCCCGGGCCGGGACCACTGTTGGCGGCTGCCGCCCAGTGGCAGGCGCTCTCTGTGCAATACACCACTGCGGCAACGGAATTGACGCAGCTGCTCGCTGCCACCGGCGCCGGATCATGGCAGGGGCCCAGCGCCATCCAGTATGTCGCCAGCCACACCCCTTATCTGGCCTGGCTGGCCCAGCAGAGCGCGATGAGCGCCACCAATGCGGTGCTGCACGAGACCGCGGCGGCCGGCTACACCACGGCGCTGGCCGCCATGCCCACGCTGGCCGAGTTGGCCGCCAACCACATGATCCACGGCGTGCTGCTGGCCACGAATTTCTTTGGTATCAACATGATTCCGATCGCGTTGAATGAGGCCGATTACATCCGGATGTGGGTCCAGGCCGCCACCACCATGGGTATCTACCAAGGCATTTCCACCGCCGCCGTGATGTCGGTAGCGCCGACGCCGCCCGCGCCGATGATCATGGCGCCGGGCGGCGAAATGTCCCGTATGGCAGCCGATATGTCCGGCATGGCGGCGCAGGCGCAGGCGGCCGAATCCGGCACCGCGCTGGACGACAGCGAGAGCTTCTTCGAGAAGCTGATGCGACAGATTCAGGAGTTCTTCACCGACCCGCTGGGCACCTTGCAGCGGATCTTGCAAGACTTCATGCGCAATCCCCTGGAGGCGCTGGTGGCCTGGGGTCCGCTGTTGTTCTTCATCGCGTACGAGGCGTTCTTCATCCCCTTCGGGTTCACTTTCTGGGGCGTCATGTTGTCCGCACCGCTGTGGCTCCCCCTGCTTCTGGTCGGACTGGCCCAGCTGATCAACCCGGTTCCGGTCGACGCCGATGTACCCGCAGAGGAACCCGCGCAACAGGCCGCACAGACCACACGCAATTCGCCTCAGCAGCAACCTTTTGCGATGGGCGGAATGCCCGGGGGCGGCGGTACCGCAATTACCAGTGGTTCGACTGCGACGTCGGCTCCGAGCGCACCGGCCTCGCCCGCTGCGGCGGCTGCGACTCCGGCGTACATGGTGTACGCGGTGCGTGAGGATCCGCCTCCGGTGCGGTTTGGGCCGACGCTGAATGAGGGTGCCGGTGCCAAGGCGCCGGCGGCCGGGATTTCGGCGGCTGCTGCCGCGGCCGCCTCGGCGCGTTCCCGGGCCCGGCGCAAGCGTGGTGCCCGGATCAAGGATCCCGCTCCGCAGTTCATGGACATGAATTCGACAGTGGACCCGGACTTCTCCGAGCCCGCCGCACGGCAGCCGGCCGGGGTGGGGGCTTCCGGGCGGGGTGCCGGTCAACTCGGATTCACCGGGACCGTGCCCAGGACCACCTCCACGACCACCGCGGCCGGTCTGATCGAACGCGAAGCAGCCGCCAGTGCCGTGGACGGCACCCGCACGATGCCGATGCTGCCCACTACCTGGGGCACCGATGCAAACCTGGACCCCGAGGACAGCGCTGAAGGGGGCCCAGCACCTGATCGGCCATAGACAACCAGAAATCACCGACAACACAACACGATTGAGGAGATGAATGATGAGTTTGCTTGATGCACATATTCCGGCTTTGGTGGCCGCTGAGGGCACTTTCGGTGCCAAGACCGCGTTGATGCGTTCGACGATTTCGCAGGCCGAGCAGGCCGCGATGTCGGCGCAGGCCTTCCATGTCGGTGAGTCCTCGGTGGCCTTCCAGGCCGCACACGCCCGATTCGTGGAAGTGGCCGCCAAGGTCAACGCGCTGCTCGATATCGCCCAGATCAACCTCGGTGATGCCGCCGCCACCTACGTGGCCGAGGACGCCGCCGCCGCCAGCCGCTACACCGGCGTCTAAGACCAAGGGAGAAACAAAGACATGTCGCAGATCACCTTCAACTACCCCGCGATGCTGGCCCATGCCGGCGAGATGAACACCTACTCCGGTATGCTGACCGCCCTGGGCGCCGACCTGGCCGCCCAGCAGGCCTCCCTGCAGGCCGTCTGGCACGGTGATACCTCCATGAGCCAAGCCGCCTGGCAGGCCCAATGGAACACCGCCATGGAAGAACTCATCCGCGCCTACCGCGCCATGGGCACCACCCACGAAACCAACACCCTCTCGATGAACGCCCGCGACATGGCCGAAGGAGCCAAATGGGGCGCATAAACGCCCTTGGTGCTCCTGCACCTGATCGTGCGATGAACCAGGCCACCCGGTCGCCGGACGCCGTCGAGTTGACGGTCGACCAGGCCTGGTTCCTCGCAGACACGTTGAGCGCCGGCACCTTTCCTTGGGTGCTGGCGATCACGGTCCCCTTCCGTGATGAGGCACAACGCGCGGGCTTCAATGCTCAGCGCGTCCAGGAACTCACCCGGGCCGGCGTCCTGAACACCGAGGGTGCGGTGGATCCCGCTGTGGCGGAATGGATCCGTACCGTGTGCCGTCCCGACCGTTGGCTCGAACTGCGATACGTTGCGGCGGGTTCAGAGAATCCGGACGTGATGCGCGGCATCATCGCGCACAGGCAATCGCAGGGTCGCCCGCAGACCGTGGTGTCCCTACGTAATGCCCACCTGATCACCTTCACCGCCGTCGACGCCGACGATCCGTCGGCGCTTGTCCCCAGTGTGGTCGCCGGACTGCGGTGGCGCGCACCTGCGCGGTTCCCCGAATTCACACTGCCCACCGATGTGGGGGCAAAGGCCGACGAGCAGCTGCGTTCCGGCGCCTCGCTGGCCGACGTCGTGGGATACCTGGGCGTCCCTCCCGCCGCGCAGGCTGTGGTGGAATCGGCGTTCATCGGAAACCGCAACTATGTCGAAGTGGTTGCCGGGCAACGTAACAACGCAACTCAACAGACCTCCGAGGTGGGCATCAGCGTGGTGGACACCAGCGCTGGGCGCATCCTCGTCAGCCCACACCGCGCAGGGGACGGCACCTGGTTGTCGACCTTTGCCCCCGGAGCCCCATTCGCGATCGCGGTGGCCGTCGAGCAGTTGATGGCCACGCTCCCGGACGGGCACTGGTTCCCCGATGCCCGACTGACCCGAGACTTCGACTAATGCTGTCGCTCTATTAGTTCCCCACTGTGCTCCACCCCCCTATCGAGAGAGTCAAACGAAACACCATGTCTGAGAACGCCGTGATGCCCATCGTCCGGGTAGCCGTGCTCGGTGAAGAAAAGCTGACCGAGGTCGCTTTGCCGACTCAGCTGCCGATGCGCGACATCATTCCCGCGGTACACCGGATGGTGTCCCCCGATGTCACTGAGGCCACACCTCAGCGGCTCAGCCTGGCCCCGGTCAACGGTGCACCGTTCAGTGCCGATGCGACCCTGGACACCGTGGGCGTCGTCGACGGAGACCTGCTTACGTTGCGTCCCACCCCCGTGGGACCCGCTGCACCCGGCATCGTCGAAGACATCGCGGATGCCGCCGTCATCTTCTCCGAATCGCGCAAGCGCCCGTGGGGTGCCGAGCACATCGCCCGCATCACCCGACTGGGTGTCCTCGGATTGATCGTGGCGGCAACGGTTCTGACTATCGTGCATAACGTTCGCACCGGCTCGGTGCTGAGCCTTGCCAGCCTGGCCGTGGTGGCGGTTGTCGCCTCGATCGGAGCCCTGGTGGCACACGTGCGCTCGCCGCGTCTGGGTGCGGAGTTGGCGATCACCGCACTGGCGCCCATTGCCGGCGCACTCGCACTCGCCATCCCCGGAGATGGGCTGGCCCCGCGCGTCCTCCTGGGTGCCGCCGGCGTCGCGGCGTGGTCGCTGATTTACCTGATCGTGGCGCGTCAGCAGACCGCGTTCTTCACCGCCACCACGGTGTTGTCCCTTGGTATCGCCGGTGCCGCGGGCGCCCAGGTCCTGTGGCACCCGTCCCTGCTCGCCGTGGGTAGCGGACTGATCGTCGCGGCACTGCTGGTTACCGTGCGTGCCGCGCAGCTGTCGGCCTTCGCCGCTCGCTTCCCGCTGCCGACCATTCCCGCGCCCGGCGACCCGACGCCCTCCGCTCCGGCGATGTCGGTTCTCAAGGACCTCCCGCGACGCGTCCAGCTCAGCGACTCGCACCAAAGCGGATTCATCGCGGGCGCTTCACTTCTGGCCATCCTGGGATCGCTGGCCCTCGTGGGCGGATCGGCACCGGCAAGCCCCTGGGCCTGGTACCTGGTGGTCGCGGTGAGCGCAGGAGCGGCACTGCGTGCACGCGTGTGGGATTCGGCGGTATGCAAGGCCTGGCTGTTGGCGGTGCCGTTCGTGGTGACGTCCGCACTCCTGGTGATCTTCACCTTCGCGGGGCGGTACACCGGCGCGCTGGCGGCACTCGCGGTCCTGGCGTTCTTGGTCGCCGCGTTGGCTGTCGTGGTATTCAACCCGAAGATCGGTGAGGCAGAAAGCTACTCGCTGCCCAGCCGGCGCCTCCTGGGATTCCTCGCCTCGGGCATCGACGCCTCGCTGTTGCCGGTCATCGCATACCTCACCGGGCTGTTCACCTGGATCCTCAACCGATGATCCGATTCGTGTCCGTGGGCGCCGTCGCCGCGATGCTGCTGGCGCTGTCTCCTATGACAGCTCCGGCCGCGTACGCGGTGACCCGCCCAGAGGCTGATCCCGCTGCGCTGCCACGAGATTCGGCCCCCAGCGCTACCGCCGGCATGCAGTCCGCGGCGTGCAGCACCACTGTGTTGATGCCCGCTACGGGCACAAGCGGAAAGCCGTCCCAGGAACTCGAGGAGGCATGGCGCTTCTCTCGCGGCGAGGGTCAAAGCGTCGCCATCATCGATACCGGCGTGCAGCCGAGTTCACGGCTGCATGTCGAAGGCGGGGGCGACTACGTACAGTCCACCAGCGGACTCACCGACTGCGACGGGCACGGGACCATGGTCGCGGGGATCATCGGTGGCCAGCCCGGCCCTGACGGATTCTCCGGCATCGCACCCGCATCCAAGCTGATCTCGATTCGCCAGGAGTCCTCGAAGTTCTCCCCGCGAATCACCGGTGGTGATCCCACCACCAACGGCGCCACCCACTTTGTCAACACACTGGCCCGGTCCATCGTGCACGCCGCGAACCTCGGGGCGCGCGTGATCAACATTTCGTCGGTTGTCTGCGTACCGGCGGCAAAGCCCATCGACCAGGCCGCGCTCGGTGCGGCCCTGCGGTACGCCGTCGAAGAAAAGGACGCTGTCGTCATCGCGGCAGCCGGTAACAGCAGCGGCGGTGGCGCCAACTGCCAACCGAATCCGCTCAGCGGTTCCGGTGCCGACCCGAGGAACTGGACTGGGGTGGAATCTGTTTCGGTTCCCTCATGGTGGCAGCCGTACGTGCTGTCCGTGGGATCGGTGTCCGCCGACGGCAGCCCCTCGAAGTTCACGATGTCCGGCCCGTGGGTGGGCATCGCGGCGAATGGCGAGAATGTGACATCGCTGTCCAACGACGAAGCGGGCGGGCTAGCCAACGGAATGGTCGGCCAGGACGGCAAGCCGCACCCCCTGTTCGGAACCAGTTATGCGACCGCCTACGTGTCGGGCGTCGCTGCGCTGGTGCGCAGCCGATTCCCCGATCTGACCGCAGAGCAGGTTGTCTCGCGGCTGCAAAGAACCGCTCGTGACGCGGGCCGGTCTCCGTCAAATCTTGTGGGAACCGGAACCGTCGACCCAGTAGCCGCACTCACCTGGGAGGTCCCCGCGGACGGAAGCGCACCGGCCGGCCCCAGCGCCCGCGCCGTCGTTCCGCCGCCCCCGCCCACCCTCGAAAACCCCCTTCCCCGGCGACTCGCCTTCCTTGGCGCCGGTGTATGTCTGATCGCGGTGATCGTCGTCGCCGGGCTCAGTGCACGTCGCAGACAGGAGAGCACGAGTGAGTAAGAACGTGAAGCTGTATCGACCCCCGGTGCCGTGCACACTGCGGCTGACCCTGGTGGCAACGCTGGTCGCCGCGGGCGCGTTCGCGCTCTACCGTCGAGACCCGGCCGACCGCTGGATCGCGATCACCGCTGCGGTGCTGGTGCTGGTTCTGCTGGTGTGGTGGCGTGGCACCTTCCTTACCGACATTCTCGGACGGTTCACGAAGATGCTGACCCGTAGGTTCTCTCGTCGTTCCCCGTCGAGCACCGCACAGGTCGTCGCGGCGGGAGTCGACGCGCGCACCACCGTGGCACTCGAGGTCAAGGCACCCGTATCCGGTGAGGAGATCCCGGTCGGGCTTCTCGCCGGATACCTGGACCGCTACGGCATGCGCTGCTCATCGATCCGTGTCACCACCGCCGATGTCGTCGGCGCAAAGGGCAAGACCTGGGTGAGCCTGACCCTGAGTGCCGCGGGCAATCTCGCCGCACTGCAGGCACGGTCTCCGCGAATCCCGCTGCGCGAGAGCGCCGATATCGTGGGGCGCCGACTCTCCGATCACCTGCGCGAGCTGGGCTGGCAGGTCAATGCGGTCGACACCCCGGATGCGCCGCTGCCCGCGGAGGTCAAGGAGGGATCGCGAGCGGTCGCCGACGATCGCGGTTACCTGGCCGCCTACCGCGCCACGGTGAACGGGAATCTGCCGGACACCCTCGGGAACATCTGGAACGCGTCGCTGCCGGAGCGCTGGACCACTCTTGAGCTCACCGGCACCACCGAGGCTCCGCGGCTGACCGTGGTGTGCGCACTGCGTACACAGGAGAAGCCTGAGTCCCGCGCACCGTGGGCCGGGCTGACACCGTGCTGGGGCGAGCACCTGCCCGTCCTGGAGGCGATGAACCCGCTGTCGTCCGACACCTTCGGCGGAGTCGGCACCGCAGTCACCGAGGAGTTCCTGGACAACCTCACGCAGCAGGACGAGGCACCGGCGCTGGTCTGAGCACGAGGGCTAGCGCACCTGGGTGCGCTAGCCCTGTGATGTCATCGGCGAGCTGTCGCGACACTCGATCCCCCATTTCCGGAATCGGGGTTTGACCCGTCCTCGGTACCCTTTCGGGGTGATCGCAGGTTCGGCCAGACGTCTGGCAATTTTCGCCGCCATTCTGGGCCTCATTCTCACGGCGTGCGGCCACGAGGGTCCCGGTCGCACCTCCTGGCCACCGGCGGACGGCGGCGGGCCCTGTGCGGTCGCCAAGCAGACCGACGTACCGGCGACCATGCGCGACGGCACGATCCTGCGCGCGGATATCTACCGTCCCAAGCTCAAGGACCCAGTGCCGGTCATCCTGATGCGCACCCAGTACGGCAAGAGCAGCGCGCAGGTCAAGCCCTCGCGGTTCCAGACTCCCGGCTGGTTCGCCTCGCATTGCTATCTCGTTGTGGTGCAGGATGTTCGGGGTCAAGGCGCTTCGGACGGGATATTCACCGAATTCGGCAATGACGGCAACGACGGTTACGACACCGTTGAGTGGGCCGCCGGAATACCCGGTTCCACCGGCAAGGTCGGAATGTACGGGTCCTCGTATGTCGGTGCCACACAATGGCTCGCCGCCACCACAACTCCCCCACACCTGACCACCATCGTTCCGTCCAACACGGCCTCCGACTACTACGACGGATGGACATACGAGGGCGGCGCGTTCCGGCTCGGCTTCGTGCTCCCGTGGGCGATCGAGACGATCGCCACCACCGCAGCGAAGAACCGGGGCGATGAGGCGGCCGTCGAACAACTGGAGGCCGCTGACAAAGAACGTGATCGCTGGCTCAATTTCCTTCCATACCAGGATCTTCCACCGATGCAGCCAGGCAATCCCCACGTCGCGCCGTGGTATTTCGAGTGGATCCGGCATTCAACCCGCGACGAGTATTGGAAGCGGTGGAGCATCCGGGATCGGTACGAGAACGTGAAGGTGCCGGTGCTGCACTTCGAGGGCTGGTACGACGCCTTCCTGCGCGGCGGCCTGGAGAACTTCGCCGGCATGTCCGCACGTGGCGGGTCGCCGGAGGCGCGCCGACATCAGCGCATTGTCATCGGCCCCTGGGATCATCTGGCCTGGGGCCGTGAAACATCCAGTCCTTCAACACTATTGAAGAGCCCGGGAACCGGCGCAAGCAGCCCAGTGAACGAGCTGCAACTGGCATGGTTCGACCACTTCCTCAAGGGCACGGACAATGGTGTCGCCTCCGGGTCACCCCGCGTCGACTACTACCTGATGGGCGCCGACCGGTGGAAGAACGCCCCCGCCTGGCCGCTGCCGCAGACGAATTGGACCGTGTATCACCTCGGCGGTCCCGGCGCGAAGCACGAGGGAAGGCTCAGCAATTCGGCCTCACCCCATGATCCGCCCGACACCTACCGCTACGACCCGGCCAATCCGGTACCAAGTGCGGGCGGACACTCCTGTTGCGCCGCGGATTCGGCTCCGGAAGGTCGCTACGACCAGACCACCGTGGAACAGCGCCCCGATGTACTGACCTACACCAGCGAGCCGCTCACCACCGACACCGAGGTCACCGGACCGATCAGCGTCGACCTATGGGCCGCATCCTCGGCCCCCGACACCGACTTCACCGCGAAACTGGTTGTCGTGCAATCCGATGGTGCCGCCGTCAATCTCAACAACGGAGTTGTCCGCACCTCGCTGGCACAATCACTATCCGAGCTACGCCCCATTGCGGTGGGCCGGCCGCACAGGTACCGCATCGACGTATGGCCGGTGAGCTACCAGTTCCGTGTCGGTGAGCGCATCCGACTGGAGATTTCCAGCAGCGACTTCCCGCAGTACGCGCCCAACCCGAACACGGGCGCACCATTCGGGCAGAACTCCGAGCTGCGCACCGCCACACAGACAATCCTGCATGATGCGGAGCACCCGTCCACACTCACACTGCCCGTCATACCTGCGGGGGATCCAGGAACCGAACAGTTCCCGATGCCCCGGTGACTGACCGGGAACACTAACCCCAGTTCTCCGGGCCGCCGAGGTCCGCCGAGAGCCAGTGCTCCGGGGAGACATAAACCGCGATCTGCTCGCCGTACCCCTCCGAGTATTTGAGATACCCGTCAAGCAGCTCCTCCGGGATGTACCGGGCGGCCACCTGCCGATGCTGGTCGGGCTCGAGCGTTACGACCTTGGTCACCGGTCCCTCGACGCTCACGTACCGCACCGTCGGCTGCTCACGGTCGACCATGAGCGTCAGCCGACCCGCGGCCTCGATCAGCTGATGCTTGCGCGATCCCTTGCCCGTCGGAATCCAGAGATCGCCACCCGGGGTGTAGAAGTACCAGATCGGCACGGTCAGCGGAGCGCGGTCCGCCCCAGCACTCACCGAGATTGCCGCCACGTGGGGCTCGGCCAGAAATGCCTGTCGTTCTTCCACACTCAATCCCATGAGACCACCCTACGAGCCCGCACCGACAACCGCACCGGACTCGACAATCCGCGCGGGCGCCCCGTGGTTCACTGGATCGATGGCACGTCCACACGCCCTCGCCCGGCGTCTCTACGAACGTTTCGAGCCGGTACACGGCATCACGTACTTCGCCCCCGAAGCACGTGCCGCCGCCGACGAGCTCGGCTACCGGGGATTCTGGCGCGGATACTTCGCTACCCGATCGGCGCCCCTGGGCAGGGTGACCCCCAGAGTCGTCGAGGCCGTCTTCTACAACTTCGCCTCATTCCGAGTCGCAAAATCACTCGACGGCGCCTGGGAAACCATCAGCCCCGAGCAGGCACTGGCCGCGCGTCAGACCGGCTCCGTCGCGGCGTTGCGGCGCTACGGCCTCACCGATGACGACAATCTGCGCACCGCAGCCAAATTACTCGGCAAGGCGGCCCGCACAGCCTCGCCCGCTGGGCGCCCCTTATACGCGGCGCTCACCGCCGTTCCGTGGCCCGATGAACCCGTCGCGGCGCTGTGGCATGCCGCGACTCTGCTCCGCGAGCAGCGTGGCGACGCCCATGTTGCCGCGTTGGTCGCCGCGGGCATCGACGGCCGTGAATCGAACGTGTTTCAGGTTGCGGCGGGACGGGCTACCAAGGACGGCATCATGCGCAGCCGCGACTATGACGACAGCGAGTGGGCGACCATCGAACAGAACCTGACTCGGCGCGGCCTGCTCGACGACGGCGGTGAGCTGACGCCAGAGGGCCGGGCACTGAAGACCGATATCGAGAGCCGAACCGACCGGGTGTCACTGCCGGTGCTCGACGCCCTGACCGACGCCGAGGTGGAGAGGCTCTTTCAGGCGCTCACGCCGATCACACGGCAGGTCATCGCGGGTGGTGATCTGCCGGCATCGACACCAATGGGGTTGCAGCGCAACGACCTCGACGACGACAGCGCGGGCCTGGGCTAGACGGCCAGCGCTCCCCGCTTTTTGAGCAGCGGAAGCACACCCTCGGCAAACCAGTACGCCTCTTCCAGGTGTGGGTATCCCGACAGGATGAACTCGTCGAACCCGAGCGCGTGGTACTCGGAAATCAGGTTGGCGACCTCTTCGTGGCTGCCCACCAACGCCGTGCCCGCACCGCCACGCACCAGCCCG
This sequence comes from Mycobacterium sp. D16R24, assembly GCF_002013385.1. Classification (NCBI taxonomy): domain Bacteria; kingdom Bacillati; phylum Actinomycetota; class Actinomycetes; order Mycobacteriales; family Mycobacteriaceae; genus Mycobacterium; species Mycobacterium sp. D16R24. The sequence goes on from NZ_MAEV01000013.1 coordinate 181,883, forward strand.
ACGCCCGCCCACAGGTTCGGATAAATCTCCAGTTTGTCCAGGCGGCCGCCGTGCAGCGCCGTCATGCGCCGCTGCCCTTCGGATTCGGATGTGGAATGCAGCGCCGTCGCCGCGGCGACCTGATCAGGGGTCAGCTCCCCCACCAAAGAGTTCGCGACGGCCCAGGCCGCCTCGGAGGTGTCGCGGCTGATCGTGTGCAGGCGGATGCCGAATCGCAGGTTGCGCCCACGCTCCTTGGCCAACGCGCGCACCGTCTCGATCTTCGCGGCCGCGGCCGCGGGCGGCTCACCCCAGGTAAGGTACACGTCGACATGCTCCGCGGCGATGGGCAGTGCCGCCGGAGACGATCCACCGAAATACAACTGCGGCAACGGTGTTGGCGGCTCCGATACGCGCGCATCGGTCACCGTGTAGTGCTTTCCCGAATAGTCGACGGGTTCGCCCTTCCAGATATCCCGGACGATCTGCAGGAACTCCCCGGTGCGCTCGTAGCGCTCGTCGTGGGTAAGCCAATCACCGAAACGGCGCTGCTCGGTATCGTCACCGCCGCTGACGACGTTCAGCAGCAGCCGCCCGTCCGAGAACCGCTGAAATGTGGCCGCCTGCTGCGCGGCCAGTGTCGGTGGCACCAATCCCGGCCGAAAGGCCACGAGGAACTTCAGGCGTTCGGTCTGCTCCAGCAGCGCCGAAGCCGTGAGCCATGCGTCCTCACACCACGTGCCGGTGGGAGTCAGCACACCCTCGAAGCCCAATCGGTCCGCGGCGCGGGCAATCTCGCCGAGATAACGCAGGCTCGGCTCGCGGTACCCCACCGGGATGGTGTGATGCGATGACGCATGCGAGGCGCCCACGATGGAACGGCTGTCACCATTGGTGGGCAGGAACCAGAAGAACTTGGCGGCCACGGGAATTGCTCTCCTTGCGTGGGATGCGATGTGCGGTCTATTCAGACTTGGCGAAGTACTGCGTGAGGACGTCGTTGAAGCGGTTGTCGACGAAATCGGAGAACGTGGGCTTGCCCTGAATCTGGCCCGACTGCGCGAACAGGTCAGCCAGCTTCTGCTCCGAGCCCGTCACCTCGCCGTCGAGCGGTATCGGTTGCCGCAGGCTGCGCGACTGCGCCAGCTCTGCTGCCGCAGGGTCGATTCCGATTGCGGCGGCATACTTTCCGTACCACTCCTGTGGATGGGCCTGGGCCCATGCGCTGGCACGCGCGATGCGCTGCACCAGGTCAGACAGTGCGGTATTGCGTTGAGCGTCACGCAGCGCCACCTCCGATGCGACACCGAATCCGTACCCGTTCGCGACGCCGGTCGCGGTCACCAAGGTGCGAACCTTCAGCTGTTTGTCGGCCAACGCCGTGTAGGGGTCCCAGATCGCCCACGCGTCGGCCTGTCCCTGACTCAGTGCGGTGAACGCATCGGCCGGCTGCAGAAACACCGGCCGGATGTCCTTGATGGTGAGACCGGCCTTCTGCAGCTGAAGCAGCAGGTGACCGTTCGCCGAACTCCCCTTCCCGACAGCCACCTTCTTACCCCGCAGATCCGCCACGGAATGGATCGGTGAGGTGTCGGCAACCAGGATCTGGTCACCGCGGGCGTCATTCGTATACCCGGACACCACTTTGATTCTCGCCTTGGACGCGGCGCCGAAGATCGGCGGTGTGTTGCCGGTGACGGCGAAGTCGATCTTGCCCGCGGTCAGCGCCTCAATCTGCGGGGGGCCAAAGGTGAAGGTGGAGAATTCGACCTTGTACGGTGCGTTGTCCAGTTCACCCGCCGCCCGCAGCAGCGACTCGGTGCCACCCTTCTGATCGCCCACCCGCAGGCTGAGGCTCGCCAGTTCCGAGAGCGGGACAAGCGGCGGCACAGCGGAATCACTCTTGGCGTCGCGGCCGGAGGCGCAGGCCGTCAGGGATAGCAGGAAGGCGGCCGCGCTGACGATTGACTTAAACACCAAGCTGCGCAAGGAGCCCTCCTCGGTATTTCTCGGTTTCGGCGTCGTGCTTGCCATGCGGTTTACGGGGATTGCCGATGCGCAATATGTGCACCAGTCGGCCCTCATCCAGCACCAGAATGGTGTCGGCCAGCGATATCGCCTCGTCCACATCGTGAGTGACCAGCAGCACGCCGAACTCATGCTCTCGCCACAGGTTCAAAAGCAGTCGGTGCATGGATAGTCGCGTGAGCGCGTCGAGTGCGCCGAAGGGCTCGTCGAGCAGCAGCAGCTGCGGCTCCGCGACTAGTGCACGCGCCAGGGACACGCGTTGCGCCTGCCCGCCCGAGAGTGTCAGCGGCCAGGCTTGTGCCTTGTCTGCAAGCCCCACCTCATCAAGGGCCCGATCGATGCGGGAAAGCGCTTCCGCCTTGGACGACTTGGTGCGGGCGAGCCCGTACAGCACGTTGTCGCGCACCGAACGCCACGGGAACAGTCGTGGCTCCTGGAATGCCACCGCGGGAGCGCCCAGCACCTGGCGTTCGCCCTCGTAGTCGCCGGCCAACCCGGACAGCACCCGCAGTACCGTCGACTTGCCCGAACCACTGCGGCCCACCAATGCGACGATCTCGCCACGGCCCACCCGCAGTGAGACGTCATCGAGAACGCGATTGCGTCCGTACCATTTGGTGACCGATGTCAGCTCGGCCGCCGGTACAGCAGATTGCCGTGACAGTTCAGTAATCTCGAAAATCGCTGTCATGATGTACCTTTCATGATCGGTACCGCAGCGCACGCCGTTCCAGCACGCGCACAATGGCGTCCGTGACAATGCCCAACAGTGCGTAGACCACGAGCCCGAAGATGATGACGTCGATACGCAGGAAATCGCGCGCATTATTGATAAGGAAGCCCACCCCGGCGTCGGCGTTGATCTGCTCGGCGACGATGAGCGTCAGCCAGGACAACGCCAGGGATTGACGCAGCCCGACGAGCACCTGCGGAGTAGCACCGGGGATGATGATGACGCGCAACCGCTGCCAGAACGAAAACCCAAGTACCTGTGCGGTTTCGAAAAGTTTGGGGTCAACCTGCCGGATCGCGGAGGTGGTGTTGAGGTACAGAGGGAAGGCGGCCCCGAGGGCCACCATCAGCACCTTGGGAAGCTCACCGATTCCGAACCACAGGATGAACAGCGGGATGAGCCCGAGGTGTGGCAGCGCCCGAACCATCTGCATGGTCGGGTCCACCACGGCATCGACGAGCCGCGACAAACCTACCGCCGCCCCCAGCACCACGCCTACCAAGCCACCCAGCAACAGTCCTTCGGCGGCACGGATTCCGGAGACCCGCAGCGCCTCGGCGAGCTGACCGTTGCCGACCAACTCGATTCCGGCGTGCGCGATCGTCGACGGCGCCGGCAGGATGTCCGGATCGATCAGACCCCAGCCACTCCCCGCTTGCCAAACAAGCAGCACCACGAACGGCGAAAGAAATCGAATGATCTCCCAGCGCCGATTGAGGATCCACTCTCGCCGGGACGGGGTGGATATCGGGGCGTCGGTGTCAGTCGCCGCGGCGACCACCGACGTATTACGGGTGGTCATGAAAAGCTCGGGAATCCTCACGGGTCGGCGCCTAGCATCGACAAGGTATCGACAGGTGTTGACAAACTATGGGCGCGTTTGGATTCCGTGAAGACTTAATATCGCGCTGATTCGACGGGTATCCCGCACCCGAGGTGAACGACGGAACTAGCGCCAGCCGTCGGCAGCCTTGGTGGCGCGCAGCAATTCTTCGCACAACTGGCGCAGCTGGTCCTGGGTCGCGCCCTCTTCGACGGCCGTCGCGACGTCCTCGGCCGCACACCTCGCCTGATACACCCGATCGGCCAGATCGGTCGCTTCGTCGGCGGTCAGCACCACAGCATCCGCAGGCACCGAGGTGCCCTTGACTGCCGCGCGCTGTTCGTACGCGCGCTGACGGCAGGACTGGCGGCAATACTGCCGCCGCCGACCCAGCTCTGCGTCATCGACTTCGCGCCCGCACCACTTGCAGGGCTGAGCGTGTTTGCGACGTGCCACGTCTCAGGAGCGTAGCGGTGACTCGGCAGCCCCTCGGCGCGGCAAGCTTTCACAGGGTTCATGACGTCGGGGTCAGCGAACCGATCGGCCTCCGCCGCGAGCGGGATGTCGGCACCCTTCTGATCGACAACACGGCTGGTAGCCCAGGTGCGACGTACGGCGGTTGGCGTGGTGATATGCCAACGAGCGCAATTGCCACAATTACCAAGAAAACGCGCGATAGTGCGCTAATCTTAGGAATCACAGCGGCATCCAACGTCGGAGGTTGTGCGATGAACAAGATCATCATGGTCGGGCAGGCCGTGTTAGCAGCAGGCGTCATCGCCGCCCCGATCGCTCTGTTGAGCGCGGGCCCGGCGTCGGCGCAGCCGACCCCCGCCCCCACGGATGTGTGCTTTAACGGACCGTATCCCTCACCCCCACCCCCGTGGGGACCCGGGAACGTCGAAGGGTGCGTCAACCCCGACAGCTGGTTCGACGCGTGGGGCTGGCGATACTCCGGCCGCAACTGGCAGGGCGAAGGCGGGCGACTGCCTGCCCCAGCCCCGAACTGGAAGTACGTGGGCCCGGGCTGCGAATACTCAAGCAACCCGAACTGGCAGTACACCGGCCCGGACTGCCAGCGCGAAACCCCCTAATACGACGCTTGCCTCGGCGCCTAGTAGGAGTACGAGCCGCCGAGGGCGAGGTCTGCCTCGTGCGTCAAGATGCTCGCCAAGGCCTGCGGGTTCGACCAGTAGAAGTAGTGCCCGCCTCTCACGAGGATGCTCGTGAACTCCCCCTTCGTGTACGGAGCCCATCGGCGCGGCGGTGCAAACTTCGGGATCACCTCATCGTCCTTTGCGCTCACCTCGGTGATCGGTGTTTGGATCCGGCGGCGCGAAATCGATTGCAGGCCAAGACTGAAATCGATCACCGCATGCAGCCGAGCCTGCTCCAGCAGCGACTCATCCGCTATCTTCTTCGGCGGCCACGCCCCGCGCTGCTCGTCGTTGGTGAGCCTCCAGAGCGCGTGTTGTTTCGGGTTATGGCCCCGGGTCTTGGCGTAGAGAGCATCCATTCGCCACAAAGACGGATGCCCGCTCACCACCGGGACGAACCGGCCCACCGCGAAGTCCCGTGACTCCAATGCCTGACACACCGTGTAGCCGAACAGCCCGCCGAAACTCTTTCCCGCGAGGACCGGTCGACGGCAGCCGAGCCCGATGATCGCCGACGCGCAGTCCTCCGACAGCGCGCGCAGACTCTCCGGCGATGGCTCGGTCGACCGGGTACTGCGCCCCGGCATCCGCCACACCCCGAAATTCACCCCCGCCAGATGCGGAACCAGGTGCTGCTCACCGGCGTGATTGGCCCCGGCGCCCGGAAAGAACAACACGGTGGGCAGGGACGGTTGATAAGCCCTGGGCCACCACCAACATTCACGCGGAGTCGCAACAGTCACGCGGATCTCCTATATCGCGTCGTGCTCGGGATCGCCGACCCCTTGCGCAATGAGTAGTGCGACGCGGGCACCGACAGCCTCGAGGGTGAGGTCGGGGGTGAACTGGAACGCACTGATCTGGATGTTCAACTGCTTGCCGGCACGGGCGGCGAACTCCACCGCCATGAGGGAGTCGATCCCCAGGTCGGCGATCGGCCCGGTGGGGTCGATACTGTCCACGTCAACCTTGAGCACGTTGGCGAGTTCCTTGGCCAGTTCCTTGGTGACCATCGGGCCGCGTTCTTCCTCCGGCAGTGCCAACACCGCCGCGCGGAAGGCGGCCTGTTCGTTCGACACGGCGGCAGCCTCAGCGGACAGATGCGCGAAGCGCGTGCTCTTGGCCGTCGAGGGCAGCGGCGTGCGCAAGACCCCCCAATCGACACCCGCGATGGCGACGTGCGGAAGCTGGAAACGGGAGCACTCGTGCATGAGCGTCGCCCCGAGGTCCATGTTGAGGCGGCGCAGCCCGACCGAATCGAGAAACTTCACAATGGCCTCAACCTCGGCCATGCCACCGCCGCTCATCGCACCCCAGCTCACCGAAAGCGCAGGTAGTCCGGCCGCGTGCCGCGCCTGAGCGAGGCCGTCCAACGTACTGTTCGCCGCCGCGTAGGTCAGCTGCGGAACGATGCCGATGAGGCCACTGATCGAGGAGTACAGCACGAAGTGGTCGAGTAGTACATCGTGCTCGCGCGTGGCCCTGTCGAGGTTGAGCGCACCCTCGACCTTGGGCCCGAACACCTTGTACAAGGACGCCGCGCTGATATCCGCGAGCACCTCGTCATGAGCCACCGCGGCGGCATGGAAGACGCCGCGCAGCGGATGGCCCGAGGCCTCCACCTTCGCGATCAGATCCGCGACCTGGTCGTAGTCACTGATGTCGATCCGCTCTTCCCACACGTCGACGTCGGCGGCCCTGAGCGCCTCGATCTGCGCTCGCGCAACGTCCGTCGTGGCGCCGCTGCGCCCCGCGAGGATCAGATGGGTCGCCCCGGACCTGGCCAACGAGCGTGCGGTGGCCAACCCGAAGCCGCCGAATCCACCGCTGATGAGGTAGGAGTGGCCGGGACGCACCGGCGCCGGATCTGGCTTGCGCGGCAGCAGCTTGGGCGTCTGATCGCGCAGATCCAGCACGATCCGGCCCATGTGCGCTGCCCGGAACACCGCCTCGAACGCCCCTACGACCTCGTCGATCGGGAACCGCGTGAACGGGAGCGGGGTGAGCTTGCCCGAGGTGAGCATCTCGGTGCACTCGCGCCTGAGCTCGCGGAACGTCTCCGGACGCAGCCGCAGCATGCGGTCCATGTCGATCGCGTGGAACGACAGGTTGCCGCTGAACGGCTTGAGATCCATCGCTCCACCGAAGTAGATGTCCGCCTTCCCGATTTCGATGATCCGGCAGAACTCCCCGGCGACCGCGAAATTCTGGGCGATCATCTCCCCGGGCAACGAGTTGTAGATGACGTCTACCCCGCGCCCTTCGGTGATCCGCAGTATGTCGTCGACAAACCCGACCGACCGCGAGTCGAAGGCCGCGGTGGCGCCGAGCTCCAGCGCCGCATGCCGACGCTCCTCGCTGCCAGCGGTCGCGTACACGACCGCACCCATGTTGACCGCGATCTGCACGGCGCCCATACCCATGCCGCCCGCCGCACCGTGGATGAGGACCGTCTCGCCGGGCTGCAGATCGGCGAGCTTGTAGAAGGCGTAGCCCGCCGTGAAGAACGGAACACCGGAACCCACCGCCAGCGGATCGAAATCCTCACGCTGGAGGTGCTCTTCGCCTATCCGCTCCCACGCCGCGCCACCATCGAGGTCGAAGGTCAAGTAGCGGCGCAGCAGACCCCGCTCCGCGACCGCGATGCTCTCGCCGACCCGAAGTTCGCTGACCGCGGAGCCGACGCGCGTGACAACACCGAAACCCTCCATGCCGGGATCCAGCTTGAAATACGTCTCGCCGAGTTCACGCTCAGTCAGGATCCCGAGGACCTTCAGCGGGTCCTTGTAGTTGAGTCCGAGAGTCTCGACTCGGACCTCCACTTGCCGGGGTCCCGGCTCGACGCGATCGCATGCACGGAGCGCGATGTCCTTGAGCGTCCGCGTATCCGGGATCTGCACCTCATAGGCCACGTCCGGGTCTGTGGGCTCGAATGCCTCTTCCCACGGCGCGACGAGTTCGGACAGCGACCGACGCATCCGCTGGGTCCACCGCACACCCGCGCGTACCGCGACTTCTTCCGCTCGATTCATCGCGCTGATCTCTGCGGCCACTTGGTCTGCGGTGACCGAATCAGACAGGTCCACCAGAGACCACTTGGCGGGATGTTGCTCGTTCGCCAACACCCGGCGCGCCCCCACGAGCGTGGCCTGGTCCAGGACGAGGCCTCGATCGCCCGGCGCCAGGAAGGCATGCGTACTCACGACGACGACCTGCACGTCCGGATTCACCACACCGCGCTCGGTCTCGGCCTCCATGACCGTCCGCAACGCCTGCGCGACCACGACGAGTTGATGAAGGTTCTCTACCGAGGACTTCCCGGAGCCGACAGCCACCAGCACGCGCAAGAACGTGTCTGCGCGCAACGCTTCCCCGAACGCCTCGGCGAGATCTGCCCCCTGCTGCGCGTCGGCGCGCTGGATCGCCACACCGGCTCCGGCCGCGCGGCGGACGCCTTCGGCGACAGTTGCGCTGACGTCCCCGATCTCAACGATCGCGTTCGCCGCGCGAGCAGCGGTAACAGGCGCCGGGACACGTTGTCCCTCTTGCCCTTCCGACTCCTCGTCGAACCGCTCCCACCGAGGCTCATAGAAGTACTGCTCAAGCTCGGACAGCGGGTCCGACGCCGCTCCCACGGGTCGCAGTGTCACTCCGGTCATAGCCAGGGCCACGTCACCGTCGGGCGAAGCGAGATAGGCATTCGCGCGCAGCGGCTGCGTGCTCGTGATCTCGACGACCGCGATGGGGTCCTCGGGCACCTCGTGGTACAGCCGCACCCGGTCCACCGAGGCCGGAACATGCGCCGTTGGAGGTATGTCCAGGTCCGGACGTGCGGCCAAGAGGACCGCGATGCACTGCAAGGCCGCGTCGGCGAGTGCGGGGTGGACAGCGTGCTTGGGGGCAACCCCCGGCTCGGGTACCGCTTCGGAGCTGGCCAGCTGCGCGACGCAGCCCGCCGAACCGATGCGCGCACTCTGGATCCGCTGAAAGGCCGGACCGTAGGACAGTCCGACCGCAGCCAACCCCTTATAGACGTCTCCACCGTCGAAGATCGTGTCGTGCTCGGACTGCGGAACGTCGATCCGCAACGTCCCCAGATTCGCCTCGACCAGTCTGCCGTTGGCGTGTGCCGTCCACAGCTGGGTGTGCGCGGAACGGCCGTTGACGGTAAACCGCTTGGTGGGCTCGTCCACGGTGAGGCGGGTAATCGGCGCATCGTGTTCGGCAACCACCAGCGGCACGGCGAAGACCACCGAATCCAGTCCGGCCTGGGCACGGCCAGAGCGTTGACGCACGGCGGACAGCGCGGCATCGAGATACGCGGTTCCGGGCAGCACGACCGAACCGAGGACCGTGTGGTCCGGCAGCCAGGGCAGGTTCGCCGGAGCCAGGGTCACTTCCCATTGCGGCGTCAGCGCCTCCGCCCTGTCGCCGAGAAGGGCGAAGCGATCGGCGTCCCCGTAACGCGCGCGCAGCGTGAGGGGATCTTCTTCCCACAGTTCCTCTTGCGACCACGGGTACTTCGGCAGATCCATGTGCGGGACCGAGCCGTTCGTGTAGAGATCGGCCTCGCCGGGGGCATCGATCGCGCCCACCGCGTACAAGTCGGTGACGGCTTGTAGCACCGACTGCTCGTCATCCTGCTCACGGTTCAGCGTCGGGACCGCGGCGCCCGAGACACTATGGCGTACAAAGCTTTCACGAATGTTCCCGAGGAGCACCGGGTGTGGTCCAAGCTCCAGAAACACTCGATACCGGTCATCGATGAGCGTGTCGATCGCCTTCGCGAACAACACGCTTTCGCGCACGTTCTTGCACCAATAGTCCGGGTCGGCGAATACCTCACCATCGGTCTTCTCGCCGGTGACCGTCGAATACAGCGGCACGTCCGCCCGACGTGGGGCAAGTCCGGCCAGCGATGCGGCGAGCTCACCAAGGATGGGGTCCATGAGCTGGCTGTGATACGGGACCTCCACATGCAGCATCCGGGCGAAGACGCCATCGTCGGCGAGCTCATCGTGCAGTGCCCGCAGGGCTTTCGAGTCGCCGGACAGCGTGGTCGCCGCGGCGCTGTTGACCGCCGCGACACACACCGCCGAGCCGAAGCGCGCGGCCCGGCGCTGCGCTTCCTCGGCGTCGAGACCAACGGCGAGCATGCCGCCGGAGCCCGCCGTCTTTGCCTGTAGACGGGAGCGGTGAAAGGAGACCGTGGCGGCGTCCCGCAGGGACAATGCACCGCTCACATACGCCGCGGCCACCTCCCCGACACTGTGTCCCACCACCGCCGTGGGACGGATTCCGAACTGTTCGAGGTGCTTCGCAAGTGCCGCCTGGACAAGGAAGTTCGCCGGCTGAGCGACCTCCGTGCGGCTGACACGGGAGTCACCCTCAGCGCGCAGCAACTCGGCGATCACCGACCACCCCGACACCTCCTGGAATACCGCGTCGATCTCGGCGGCGGCATCGCGGAACGCTCCAGGGCGCTCCAACAAACCGCGCGCCATCCCCCACCACTGCGGACCCATGCCACTGAAGACGAGCACGGGATCGGAGATCCCTTCGACCAGGGCACGCGCGGGTGCCGATTCGTCACTCTCGGCATAGGAATTCAGCTGCGCGAGAAGGTCATCCGCGCCGCGGTAGATGAAGCCCTTACGGAGGTAATGGTGTGCCCTGCGACCGGTGACCGCGGTCTTCAGGCGTTGCGCGGCCTCATCGGAGACTGTGCCCGCTGCGCCCTCTTCGGGCTCCAGGAGCGCGGCGTACCGCCGCGCGACCTCGTGGAGCGCGGGACCACTGCGGGCAGAGACCGGGAAGATCCGGATGCTGTCCCTGACGGGCACAGCAGGCTCCGCGGCCACGGGCGTCGGCGGTTCCTCTACAAGGACGTGTGCGTTGGTCCCGCCATAGCCAAAGCTGTTCACCGCGGCGTACGCCGGGGCACCCAGATCGGGGTAGGCCTGAACCTCGGTCGGAATCCGAATCCCGAGCTCGTCGAACGGGATTGCGGGGTTGAGCTTGTCGAGGACGACCTGCGGCAGAACGGTCCTGCGCTGCACGGTAAGCGCGGCCTTGATCAGACCCGCGACGCCCGCGGCGGCCTCGGTGTGCCCGAAGTTGTTCTTCACCGATCCAATCAGCAGAGGCTGCGTGCGGCCGGCTGCCTGGCCGTACGAAAGGCCCAACGCCTCCGCCTCCAGCGGGTCGCCGACGCTCGTCCCCGTGCCATGCGCCTCGATGTACCCGACGAGGGCGGGGTCGACACCCGCCTCCTCGAGCACCTGCTCCGCAAGCCGCTGCTGCGACACCGGATTCGGCACCGGGAGCGCTATCGTTCTGCCGTCCTGATTGACCCCGCTGCCCCGGATCACCGCATAGATACGGTCGCCGTCGCGCTGTGCCTGTTCGAGGTTTTTGAGCACGACGACTCCGACGCCCTCGCCACGACCGTAGCCATCGGCGGCCGCATCGAATGACTTGCAACGGCCGTCCGCGGCAAGAAACCTGCCCTTACACATCGTGATGAAGGTTTCCGGCTGGAACATGGCATTCACGCCACCCGCGAGCGCCACATCGCACTCACCGCTGGCGACCGCCCGAACCGCGAGGTGCGTTGTCACGAGGGAGGAAGAGCACGCCGTGTCTACGGTCATGCTCGGCCCCCACAGATCCAGCGCATGCGCGATGCGGTTGGACAGCAAAGTCTGAGACGCGCTGAAAGCGGCGAAGTTGTTGATCTTCTCAAGGTTGCGGGCAAGTGCCCGGCTGACCATGTTGTCGTTCATAAAGCCGCCAATGAACGTTCCCACTTTGCCGCCCAAGGCTTTTCCGGCGATGCCCGCGTCGTCGAGTGCCTCCCAGGAGGTTTCGAGAAGGAGCCTCTGCTGTGGGTCCAGAACGGCGGCCTCGCGGTGCGAGATCCCGAAGAAGTCCGCATCGAAGCGGCGGAATCCTTGAGTGAGGAAGCTTCCTCTCCGGGTGTACATCCGTCCCGGAGTGTCGGGATCGGGGTCGTAGTACTTGTCCGCGTCCCACCGATCCTTCGGGATATCGGCCACGGCGTCGCCTCTGCGCAACACGAACTCCCAGAAGGATTCTGCGTCTTCAATACCCCCAGGGAACCTGCATCCAATGCCAATAATGGCCACCGCGACCAATGTGCTGCCCTCTCCTAGTTATTGGACCGTCCGGAAACTCTGGAACTTTTGCCGAAACAGCGGGACGTTCTTAACTCATCTGCAATCATCGTCACCATCGAAGAAGATTTGCCTGCCGTGTCATCCTGTGGAATTCGCACTGTACGCGCCTGATCGGCAAGAGGAAGGGTGTTTTCACAATGGATTTGCCGCTTCCTCCAAAGGTCGCTTGATGAGAAGCGCCTGGGTGTATCTTGTTGTGCTGGCGGTCCTTACGGTCGCCGCCGTGTTCATTCTCAAGTTGCGGTCGAGCGAGATCCCGGACGAGGCGGTGGGAACCGTGAGCCGCCTCCCCGTACTCGGCAGCCTTTCCGAACGGACCATCCAGTACGAGGCTGTCGGGCCCGCCGGAACACCGGCGACGGTGTCCTATCTTGACGACAACGGTCACAACCAGAACGTCAGCACGGTCCTGCCATGGCAGGAGGCGCTGAGGACCGTGGAACCCTCCCTGGTGACCAGCATGGTGGTGCAATCCAACGCCACTGGGGTCGGATGCAGGATCACCGTCAACGGACAGGTCCGCGACGAACAAGTCGCGACCGCCACCGGTGGCATCGCCAGCTGCAAGGTGCAAGTCGCATGACCGGAGACGAGGCCGAGGCGGATACCGGCCCGATACCCGCTCCCGGCACACCTGAGGCGCCTGCCGCACCTGACGGGTTCGCCGCCCGATCGCGCGCATTCGGACGCCGAGTGCGCGGGGAGTTCTCTGTGCCGTTCCGTCGTGAGACCTACGCGGGCACCGAGCAGCACCGGCCCCTGTACGCCCGACTGCTGTATGGGCTCTCCATACCCATCGTTGTCTTGTGGGTACTGCTCGCGTGTGGGCTCAATGCCGCAGGCCCCCAGTTGGAGAAGGTAATTGAGGGACACGCCCTGTCCTTCTTGCCCGACGAGGCCTCGTCGGTGCAGGCACTGTCCAACATGGGCAAGTATTTTGGCAACGGCGGTACGAACAACTTCGTCGCGGTGCTCGCCGAGGGCGACCAGCCCTTCGGCGCGGAAATGCACCGCTACTACGCGAACCTGATGGAGAAGTTCAAGGCGGACAAGAAACACGTCATCACGACGATCGACCTCTGGTCCGACCCATCGTTTGCCCCAGCGTTCGAAAGTCAGGATCGGAAGGCCTCCTTCAGCTACCTGAACCTGGGTGGCAACATGGGCACCGCGCTGGCCATGGAGTCCACTCAGGCGGTGCGCGACATCGTGAAGGCGTATCCGCCGCCGGACGGCGTCAAGATCTACGTGACCGGTCCATCCGCGGTCGTGAACGACGAGCTACTCGCCATCAACCGATCGATCCTGCCGATCATCTTCGCGTGCGCCCTCTGCATCACCATCATCATGTCGTTGACCTACCGCTCGCTATTCACGGCCGCGATGCCACTGCTCGTGGTGGCCGTCGCTTTGGTCACGGCCCGGCCAATCGTCGCTCTTCTCGGCCAGCACGAGATCATCGGCATTTCCATATTCGCGTCAAGCCTGCTGGCCGGAATCGTCCTTGGCGCGGGGACCGACTACGGCATCTTCCTGCTCGGCAGATATCAGGAGGCACGACGAGCCGGCCAGGACCCGACCACGGCGTACTACACCGCACTGAAAAGCGTGCAGCGCATCATTTTCGCCTCGGGGCTGACCGTGGCGGGCGCGACCGCATGCATGACCCTCACCAGACTCGCCGCTTTTTCCACCTCCGGTCTGCCGTGCACCATCGGCATCCTCACCGCACTTGCCGCGGCGTTGACCCTTGGCCCCGCACTGCTGGCGATCGGATGCAGGCTCGGACTGTACGAACCGCGCGGAGAGCGCGCCGTCCGCCGCTGGCGGCGCATCGCCACCCACGTAGTCCGTTGGCCGGGCCCGGTGCTCGCCGGCAGCCTCGCGGTGCTGGCACTCGCGATTCTTGTGCTGCCGACCTATGTCATCAGCTACAACGAGCGTGCCGCCCAACCGGCCAACACCGAGGCGAACCTGGGTCTCGATGCCGCGGATCGGCACTTGCCGCCCAATCTGCTGAACCCGAATCTGCTCTTCGTCGAGTCCGATCACGACATGCGCAACTCCGCCGACCTGATCGCACTCGCGAAGCTGACGAACGCCGTCTACTCCGTGGATGGTGTCCAGGCGGTGCAAGGCATCACCCGCCCACTCATCACGCCGCTTCCCCAAGGCACCCTGACCTATCAGGGCGGATACATCGGCGAACGGATGTCCCAGATAGCCGAGATGGTGAGCACGCAGCTCAACGGCATCGCCAGAATCACCGGTCAGATCGATCAGCTGTCCGTAGGGGTCAAGGTCGTCCTCAAAGACCTTGAGGTAACCCAGCGCGCGGTCGAGCTGCCCGGCGGCACCGGCGCGGCCACCCGGCAACGTCTCATTGAGCTATTGAAGATGGCGAAGGGCATCCACAACGAAATGCAGCCGCTCGTCGCAGATGGCATCGACGCGGCGGGCCAGCTCGTCGACATGGTTCCCGACTGCAAGCAGCTCCTCCCCTGCAACACCGCGCTCACCGGTCTGGCAGTTCTCGACGGACTCAATCAGACGGGGGGACGCAAGTTCGAGGACATCGTGGACGCCTCCCGCGTCGCCTCGGAATCGTTGCCCAACTTGGTGGCCCAGGTCCGGATGCTGGACCGTTTTCTCGCCGACTCGCAACGCACGCTGACGCCGATCCGCGGTATGGCGGACTCGCTGCTGGTGCAGATGAACGAGGTCACCCAGTTCCTGAGAGAGATCGCAGACACCTATATGAAGGGAGACCCGAGCGGGTACTTCTTCCTTCCGAGCCAGGCCTTCGAATCCCCGTTGTTCCAATCCGCGCTCTCCGTCTTCTTCTCTCCCGACGGCAAGATCACCCGGATGCTCGTTATGGGCGATGTGAATTCGTTCAGCCGAGAAAGCATGGACTACAGCGCAAAGATCGTCCCCGCGGCGAAGGCGGCGCTCAAGGGCACGTCACTCGGCGGGAGCACGGTGAGCATCGGCGGCGCCGGCGGCACGCTGCTCAACATCGCCGCCTTCGCCAAGGAGGATTTCCTCACCAGTGCGGTCGCGGCGTTCGCATTCGTGTTCTGCGTCGTGCTGCTGTTGTTGCGCAGCTTCGTCGCCGCGGTCGCCGTCGTCGGCACCGTGGGACTGTCCTTTCTTTCCGCGTGGGGGCTCAGCGTGGCCATCTGGCAGTACGGCATCGGTCTGCCCTTGCACTGGGCCGTCGCACCGTGTTCCTTCATCTTCCTTGTCGCGGTCGGCGCCGATTACAACTTGCTGCTCGTCGCCCGGTTCAAGGAAGAGCTCCGCGCCGGGATAAAAACCGGGATCATCCGCGCCATGGTAGGGACGGGCAGCGTGGTCACCACCGCGGGCCTGATCTTCGGCTTCACGATGTTCGCGTTGATCGCGGGCTACTCGAGCACGCTCGCGCAGATCGGAACGACCGTCGGCGTCGGACTCTTGCTCGACACGCTCATCGTCCGCTCGCTCGTCATCCCCTCCATCGCGACCCTCCTGGGCCGGTGGTTCTGGTGGCCGATGCGCGTACCGTGCCGCGCGCTGCGGGAATCGGATCCGGCATTGGTCGGCGCAACGTCCGGCGGACACCGGGCCTAGACGTGGATGCGGGGAATGTGTTGGCCACCAGATGCGGAGACCGGTGTGAGTAGTCGTCGTCTTGATCGTCGGGCGAGTTTTACGGCGCAATCCTGCGCGGCCCAACGGGCCGCGGAAACCTTGCAGCCGCCGCGGCGGCGCCTGCTCGACGATCCTTACTCGCGGCACTTCATCCGCAGTCCGCTGCTGCGGGCCTGTTTGATCCATCCGTTGGTGGCGCGCGGCTTTATCGGAGTGCTGAAATCCGTGTTCGGCGCCGCGGGTCACTTCTTCCTGGTCTTACGGGTGCGCTACACCGATGATGTCCTCGATGCCGCCATCAACGACGGTGTCGACCAAGTTGTGCTGCTGGGTGCCGGATTCGACACCACCACGTTGCGGCGGGCGGCACACGGTTCGGTCAGGATCTTCGAAGTCGACGCGCCTACCACCCAAGCCGACAAACGCGCCGTCATGGAGCAGCTCCGCTCACCCGATGACAACGATCAGATCGTTTGGGTGCCCTGCGATTTCGAACACGACGTATTACGCGAAAGACTCCTCGCCAGCGGCTTCGATCCCTCCCGGCCAAGTCTGTTCATCTGGCTCGGTGTGACCGCCTACCTCACCCAGGACGCACTCGACGCGACACTTGCCGACCTCGCGACGGTCTGCGCACCCGGGAGCCTGCTGGTGTTCGACTACCTCGACACCAGTGTTGTCACCGGTGGAGACAGCAAGTCTGTACGCGCCCGACTATGGACCGAGGCGGCCGCACGTTTTGGCGAGCCATACCTGACGGGCCTCACCGCGGGTGACGCCGACGCACTGCTGGCCTCGCACGGGTTCCAGTGCCACAAGCACCTAACCACACGCGAACTGCTGCAGCGGTACGCACCGACATATGCCAGCCGATCGCCCGCCGACGGCCGGGCAGCTATCACCACGGCACAGCGCGCATGACTCGGGCAATCGTGATATCCGCCATGCGTTCACCGACGCAAAGCGGTGACCGCCACAATGGCGTTCACCAGCTATAATGAGGGCCACAACCTGCGCGAACAGGGAACTAACGGCGCGGGCACGGCGTTGAGATAGACAGCCACCAGCAATTCGAGCGCGGGATCCGATCCGCAGAGACCCGCAGTGAAGAGGAGAAGTACACATGGCAGATCGTGTTCTACGGGGCAGCCGACTCGGCGCCGTCAGCTACGAAACCGATCGTGACCACGACCTGGCGCCCCGCCGCATGGCTCGCTACCGCACCGAGAACGGTGAGGAGTTCGACGTTCCCTTCGCCCACGATGCCGAGATCCCGGCCAACTGGGCATGCCGCAATGGCCTGGAAGGCACCCTCCTCGACGGCGATGTGCCCGAGCCCAAGAAGGTCAAGCCCCCCCGCACGCACTGGGACATGCTGCTGGAGCGCCGCAGCGTTGAGGAGCTCGACGAGCTGCTCAAGGAACGTCTGGAACTGATCAAGGGCCGTCGCAGGGGCTAGGGCGCGGCAGCGTAACTCGCCCTGATGAGTGCCTCCGGCAGGTCCGTCGCGGGTTCGGCCGTTCTGATCACCGGTGCCGCCAGCGGCATGGGGAAGGCAACTGCGCGAGTTTTCGCCCAGGATGGCGCGTTTGTCGCGGTCACCGATCTCCGGTTGGAGGACGCACAGGCGGTCGCCGCTGAGATCGGCGATTCCGCGGCGCCCTGGGCGCTGGACGTCACCGATGATGCGCAGATCACCGAGGTGGTCGCGGCCGTCGCCGAGCGATTCGGCCGGCTGGACATTGTGGTGAACAACGCCGGTTTCGCGGCATTCAGGTCCCTCGATGACCCCGATTATGGTGAGACCTGGGCTCGCTCACTGGCCGTCCATCTGACCGCACCCCAACGGATTGTCCGTGCAGCGCTTCCGTTCCTGCGCAACTCCCCCGCCCCGCGCGTGGTGAATATCGCCTCCACCGAGGCTCTCGGTGCCACCCCGTATGACAGCCCATATGTCGCGGCCAAGTCCGGCCTGGCCGGTCTGACTAGGAGTTTGGCCGTCGACCTTGGGCGCGACGGAATCACGGTGAACTGCATCTGCCCGGGGCCCATCGATACCGCGATGACGGCGGCGATCTCTGCCGAGGACAAAGACACCTATGCCCGCCGGCGCACCGCGCTACGGCGCTACGGTCGCGCCGAGGAAGTGGCACACATGACCTTGAGCGTGTGCCTGCCGGCCGCGTCTTATCTCACCGGCACGGTCATTCCCGTCGACGGCGGCCTGATGGCCCGCAACGCGTGAAGGCTTGAGTACTTCACCGCGGGATGCCGCGCGCCCGATCGAGGCGACTGCTGATACCCCATTTGGTCACCTTGACCAGGGCCTCGTTGATGATCGACCCGCTCATCTTGGATTCACCGATCGCGCGTTCGGTGAAGGTGATCGGCACCTCGGCAACCTCGAAACCGTGCGCGATGGTGCGCAGGGTGAGGTCGATCTGGAAGCAGTAGCCGTGTGATTCGACGGCCGCCAGATCCAGCTTTTCGAGGACCTCACGCCGGTACGCGCGGTATCCCGCGGTGATGTCGTGGGGCTTGACGCCCAGCACCAGCCGGGCATAGACGTTCGCGCTGCGGGACAGCACCAACCGCCGCCACGGCCAGTTGACGACGGTACCCCCGGGGACGTAGCGAGAACCAATCGCCAGATCGGCTCCGGCGTCCACGGCATCGAGCAGCCGCGATAGCTGTTCGGGAGCGTGACTGCCGTCGGCGTCCATCTCCACCAGCACCGAGTACTGACGTGCCAGACCCCAACCGAAGCCGGCGATGTAGGCGGCTCCCAGGCCACCCTTTTCCTCGCGGTGCATGACGTGCACACGATCCGGGTCGGCAAGCGCGGCCTCGTCAGCAAGTTCACCGGTGCCGTCTGGGCTGCCGTCATCGACGATCAGCACATGGACATCGGGTTGCGCCTTGTGCAGCCGACCAAGGATCAGCGGGAGATTCTCCCGCTCGTTGTACGTCGGAATGATCACCAGGGTCCGGGCGCTCGGACGTTCGGTCACGGGATCCACTCCGGTCAGGTCTCCTTAATCGGTGAGGCCGGCTCTACCTCACGTTGCGGCCTCTTCAGCCCTCTATTGTGCAGTATCGCCAGGCCAGCCGAGGCCAGGACGGCAAGTCCTGCGATCACAGCAAGAGCCCATTCGATCCAGGGACCCCATTGAGTGGCGGGTGTCAGGTCGTCGTGCAGTCGCACCTGCATGTCGATGTATGCCGGTTCAAAAAACTTGGTGCGGCCCGCGTCGACGCCGTCGGGAGAGATAAATGCGCTGATCCCGGTGGTGCCGACGACGATGACCTCCCGGTCATGCTCGACGGCCCGAACCTTGGAGATGGCCAGCTGCTGTTCACTCATCGCAGTACCGAACAGGGCGTTGTTGCTCGGCACCGCGAGAATTTCGGCGCCGTTGAGAGTGGACAGCCGCGCTGCCCTGTCGAACAGGACCTCCCAGCACGTCGTCACACCGATCTTCACCCCAGCGGCGGTGACCACACCGTTGCCATCTCCCGGTACGAAATATCCGGCGCGGTCGGCGTACTCCGAGAAGTGCGCGAAGAAGCTCCGCCATGGCAGATACTCGCCGAACGGTTGCACGATCTGCTTGTCATGACGTTCCCCCGGGCCGGTGTTCGGATCCCACACGATGATGGAATTGATCGACTTGGGCTGTTCGGGAGTGGAATCCGGGTGCCGCAACACTCCGCCGACAAGGATGGGCGCCCCGATGGCCTGCGCTGCCTCGGTGATGGCCTCGGCCGCGTCGGCGTTGCGGATCGGATCGATATCCGAGGAGTTCTCGGGCCACACCACAAACTGCGGCGCCGGAGCCTTCCCAGCCTTGACGTCCTGAGCCAACAGGAGGGTTTCCTTCACGTGGTAGTCCAGGACAGCACGCCGCTGCGCGTTGAAATCGAGCCCCAAACGCGGAACGTTCCCCTGCACCGCGGCGACTGTGACGGTTCGCCCATCCGTGGCGCCGTGGCTCGCGTGCCGAACCTGCTGCCAGCTGACCGCTATCGCGAATAGGACAAGGCATACGCACGTTCCGGGCAGCAGCACCGAGGGAATCGGGCGGGCACCATCCGGGCCCACCGACGGGCTGCGCCACCAGCGATACATCTCGATGCCCAGCGCCGTCACCGCGAAGGCACCCAGGGCCACCGCAAAGGAGACCAGAGGCGCTCCCCCGTACCGGGCGAGGCTCAGCATCGGACTATCGCCCTGCCCGAAAGCAAGACGGCCCCACGGGAACCCGCCAAACGGAACGCTTGCCTTGCCCCATTCCGTGGCCGTCCATGCCGCGGCGAACCACAGCGGCCACCCGGGCAGGTTCCGCACCGCGACCGCCAACACACCAAACAGAGCCACCCAAGTGGCGCTTAACAGGGACAGCGCCAACCACGGGACGACGCCCACCAGCTGACCCGTCCAGGGCAGCAGCGGGACGAAGAACGCGAGACCGAACAGCAGTCCATAGCCGAGCCCACCGCGCAGCCTGGTCTTCGGCGACCAGAACACCCATCCCAGGATCGACAGCGCCGGGAACGCGGCCCACCAGTAACCCCACGGCGGAAAGCTCGCACACAACGCGAGGCCTCCGATCAACGCCGCGCCCTGGCGGGTCGCCGCACGCAGCCAGGCCTGGCCGAACGCGACAGCGCGGGCGCGCACCGCACCGGCGAAGGCCGCACCGCGTGAGGGGCCGGTCTTGCCCGGAGCCTGTGGCTCCCTATCTATCGGCTCGCCTACCGGAACGTTGGCCTCCACATCGCGATCCGCGATGTCCTCGCCAACAATCTCGTCAACGGATTCGTCGACAGTTTCTTCAGCCATGGATCACCGTGCCGCGGTGAACGGTCCGGAGACATGTGGGGAGCACAGCAGCGGCGTCCGATAAGTCCGGCAGGGCCGGGACCCGCGAGCGCGGGTCCGTGGACCACCGCTGCACTCCCGGTTGGCTGGTGTTGATGGTCAAGTCCCCTGTCTCCCAAACCGCATAGCTGGCAAGCGCTCCCGGCGTCAACGTGCCGGTCGCGCCGTCATGAACGCCCTGCGCACGCCAGCCGCCCCGGGTCGCGGCACTGAATGCCGCGCGGACCGAAACGGAACTGCTTGCGGTGCGGTGATGGGCCGCTGCCCGCACCGTCACCCACGGATCCATCGGCGCGACAGGGGCATCAGAACCGAACGCGAGAGGCACGCCTTGGGATGCTAACAGCGCCAGCGGGTTTAGCTGAGTACCTCGGCGTGGGCCGAGTCGTTCTGCATACATGCCGTCTGGGCCACCCCAGAGGGCATCAAAGGCCGGTTGCACGCTGGCAATCACCCCGAGGCGACCGAGTTGCTCGGCCTGTGCCGCCGAGACCATTTCGAGGTGCTCAAGACGATGTCCACACCGAGCCACCGCCGGCACGCCATAGCGGTCGCCGACACGGCCCAGCGCGTCGATCACCTGAGTGACCGCAGCGTCGCCGATCACGTGGAATCCCGCGGCGATACCGGCCTGTGTGCACGAGTCCAGATGCGTCTCAACCGTTTCAGCGTCCAGATGCATCGTGCCGCAGGTGTGCGGCGCATCGTGATACGGCTCCTGCAGCCATGCGGTGTGCGACCCCAGCGCGCCGTCGACGAAGAGGTCACCGGCCAGACCGGCAGCCCCCGTTGAGGCGATGAGCTCGCGCGCATGATCGGGGTCGCGGGCCGGCTCACCCCAGTATCCGGTGACCTGCACGCCATGCTCGGTGGCCAACAGCTCCCGGAAATCATCCAGCCCACCGATCTCGGGGCCGCCACATTCGTGCACCGACACCAGCCCGAGCGATGCCGCGTTGTCGAGGGCCGCGCGCCGTGCCCTCGCCCGCCCGTTGACGGAGAGCGCACCGCGTGCATGTGCCCGCAATAGGTGGTGAGCCGCCCCGGCCAGCGGACGCTCGGGGTGAAATCCAGTGGCATCGGCTAGTCCCGGTACCTGCCGCCGCAGCGCCGTCGACGCCGCGGCCGAGTGCACATCGATACGGGTGAGGTAGACGGCCCGGCCGGGTGCTGTCGCGTCCAGTTCGGCGGTGCTCAGCGGTTCCCGATCTGGCCATCGCGATTCGTCCCAGCCGTGTCCCCAGATCACCTCATCGGCGTGCTCACCGGCGTACGCGGCTAGTCGCGCCAGGCAATGCTCGCGCGAGGTCATGTCGGACAGGTCGAGCCCGATGATGGACAGCCCGAGCGCGGTGAGGTGAACATGGGCGTCGACGAACGCGGGCGCGACGAAGGCACCCTCCAGGTCGACGATGTCGGCGCCGGGGAACTCTGCGCGACCAAGGTCGTCCTCGCCGATCCAGCTGATGACATCGCCGGTCACGGCCATGGCGGTCGCCGCCGGATGCGACGGGCTATGCACGCGCGCGTTGACGAGCAGTTGAGTCTGCACTCGGTAATTCTGCCGGGTTCGGACGACGTCTACGCAGGCAGGTCGTGGCCGGGGCGGTAACGCGAAGACGGTCCGGGCTGCTCATCGCTCACGTCGATAACCTCACCGTCGATGTAGTCGGCGGTGCTCGCACGCGTTCGGCTGGCCTGAAAGGCGCCGTATCCGGCGGGGATGACGGTGAAGAGAGGTGCGCGCCGGCTCAGCTGCCGTGCCGCGACAAGGGTCAGCACCGGCCGCAGGACGGCGCGGGTCGGCGGCAACAGCATGAGCAGCCCGATGGCCGAGGACACCAGCCCCGGGATCACCACTGCGACGGTTCCGAGTGCGATGAGCGCACCGTCCGCGACGGCTCCTCCGGGGGATCGCACTCCCCGCCGCAGCTGATCAAGGGCGCGCCGGGCCTGCGAGCCCGCAAGTATCAAACCGACGACAAAGGCCGCGGCGACGGCGATGATGGTCCAGCCGATGCCCACCGCGGAGGTCAACGCCACCAGGGCGGACACCTCGACGATCACATACAGCAGAAACAGGCCTGGCCACATATCCGGACAACGCACCGGCCCGTTGCCGGGTTCCCGGTTCGGCGTTCCGGGTCAGGCGGTGACGGCTAGCCCGATGGTGCCGCTGGTGCCGCGACGCAGCACGCTGGCCTTGACCAGCACCCACCCCAGCAGGCCGTACTTACGGGTGATGGCCGACCGCGCCCGCTCGGTCCCCTCGGGGTCCAGGACTCGTGCGGTGCCCTCGATCTCGCCGCTGCGAACCTTGCCACGCACATCGCAGACGGCCAGCGTCACGCGCGGGGTGTTGCGGATCCGGCGCACCTTCCAGGAGGTGGCTTCGGTCCACACGAGAAGCTTGCCGTCCTCGGGTGCCGCCCACACCGCGGCCGGTTTCGCGCGACCGTCCTTGGTGTAGGTGGTCAACAGGACATATTTGGCGGCACAGACGTCGTCGAATGTCGGCACCGGGAGGTTCGCACCCATGCCGATCAGTCTAGGAACCTCAGAGCGTTTCCGGCGCGCCGAGCGTCACCGAAATACCGACTCTGGCGCCGTTGCGCCGGTCCAACCACGCTGTCACGATCCGGCTGGGTAGTCCGTACCGTGTGACCACCGCCTCCCGGATACGCGCCACCGAGGCCGGATCCTCGACGATCACCGCGGTGGCATCGGCTACCGGACTGATCACCCGGCCGCGCTGCGTGCAGACGGCCACTCTCACCTTCCGGTCTCGCCGGATCCTTCGGACCTTCCAGGTGTTCGCACTCGTGGTCAGCAAGAGCTCATCGCCCTCGGCGACGAAGCCCATCGGAGTTGGCTTGGGCACACCGTCTTTGGTGAATGTGGTCAACAGAATGTAGCGGCCGGCCGCTACGGTGCCGATGTCCAAGCCGATATTCCGGGCCATGCTCCGATGCTACGACTCCAGCTCGCCCTCGGTCTCCAAGAACACTGATCGCAAATCACTCAGAACTTGCTGATCCGGGTTCTCCCACAGACCCCGACTGGCCGCTTCCAGCAACCTCTCGGCAATACCATGAAGTGCCCACGGGTTGGACTGCTGCATGAACTTGCGGTTCTGCTCATCGAGCACATAGCTGTTGGTGAGCTGCTCGTACATCCAGTCGGCCATCACGTTCGCGGTGGCGTCGTATCCGAACAGGTAGTCGACGGTGGCAGCCATTTCGAACGCACCCTTGTATCCGTGCCGGCGCATCGCCTCCAGCCACCGCGGATTGACCACCCGTGCGCGGAAAACCCTTGTGGTTTCTTCAGATAACGTGCGGGTACGCACAGCGTCAGGTCGGGTGTTATCACCGATATACGCCGCCGGAGCCTTACCGGTGAGTGCGCGCACCGCGGCGACCATGCCGCCGTGGTATTGGAAGTAGTCGTCCGAATCGGCAATATCGTGTTCGCGGGTGTCGGTGTTCTTCGCCGCGACCGCGATCCGGCGATACTGGTGCCGCATGTCCTCACTCGCGGCGGCGCCATCCAATCCACGGCCATAAGCGAATCCGCCCCACGCGGTGTAGACCTGCTCCAAATCCGAGTCGTTGCGCCAGTTTTGGCTATCGATCAGCTGAAGTAGTCCTGCGCCATACGTGCCGGGCTTGGAACCGAAGATGCGCATGGTGGCGCGTCGCCAATCACCGTGCTCGGCGCGATCCGCTTCGGCGTGCGCCCGCAGATAGTTCTGCTCCGCGGATTCATCGAGGCCCGCCACCAGCGCGACCGCGTCATCGAGCATGGTCACCACATGCGGGAAGGCGTCGCGGAAGAATCCGGAGATGCGCACCGTCACATCGATCCGTGGGCGCCGGAGTTCTGCCAGGGACATCGCCTCCAGGCTCACCACGCGCCGGGAAGCCTCATCCCACACTGGCCGAACACCGAGGAGTGCAAGAACTTCGGCGATATCGTCACCGGAGGTCCGCATCGCCGAGGTACCCCATATCGAAAGGCCAACAGACCGCGGCCAATCTCCATAGTCGGTGCGGTATCGCTCCAGCAGCGAGTCCGCCATGGCCTGCCCGGTCTCCCAGGCCAGCTTCGACGGAACCGCCTTGGGGTCCACCGAGTAGAAATTGCGCCCGGTAGGCAGCACGTTGACGAGCCCCCGCAGCGGTGAGCCGGACGGCCCGGCCTCGATGAACCGGCCATCCAGGGCGCGCAGAATCGCGTCAATCTCGCCGTTGGTGCCGTCCAGCCTGGGCACTACCTCGGTCGCCGCGAACTGCAGGATCTGCGCGACCTGAGGGTCATCGGTGAGATCGTCCACCGCGTCGGGATTCCAGCCCGAGCCCTGTAGCGCCGTCAGCAGCGAATGTGCCTGCTGGTCAATCTCATCCACGCGCACCCGGTCATCGGTGCCGTCCTCGGCCAGCCCGAGTGCCTGACGCAATCCGGGTACCGATTGTTCACCGGCCCACATCTGTCGGGCACGCAGGATCGACAGCACCAGATCAACCTGAGCTCCCCCGATGGGAGCGCTGCCCAGAATGTGCAGGCCGTCGCGGATTTGCACATCTTTGATCTCACAGAGCCATCCGTCGACATGCAGCAACATGTCGTCGAAGACGTCCTCGTCGGGGCGCTCTTGAAGCCCCAGGTCGTGGTCCATCTTCGCCGCACGCATCAGCGTCCAGATCTGCTGACGGATTGCCGGTAGTTTCGCCGGGTCCAGCGCCGAGATATTCGCGTGCTCATCGAGCAATTGCTCCAAACGCGCTATATCCCCATAGGTTTCGGCCCGGGCCATGGGCGGGATGAGGTGGTCGACCAGGGTCGCGTGCGCGCGCCGTTTGGCCTGAGTGCCCTCGCCCGGATCGTTTACCAGGAACGGGTAAATGAGCGGCAGATCACCGATCGCGGCATCAGTGGCGCAATCTGCCGACAGGCCAACGGTTTTCCCGGGTAACCACTCCAGATTGCCATGCTTGCCCAGGTGTACCAGAGCATCGGCACCGAACCCGCCCTCCTCTCGCGCGGCCGACAGCCAGCGGTATGCGGCGAGGTAATGGTGACTGGGTGGCAGGTCGGGGTCGTGATAGATGGCTACCGGATTCTCCCCGAATCCACGCGGCGGCTGTACGAGTAGCAGCACATTGCCCGCTTGTAGCGCAGCAATCACAATGTCGCCGTCGGGGTTGACGCTTGTGTCGACGAACAGTTCTCCCGGTGGCGGGCCCCAGTGTTGGACCACCTGCTCGGCGAGCCCGGGCGCCAGTCGCGTGAACCACTCCCGGTACTGTCGCGCGGGCACACGAATTGGGTTGCCCGCCAGCTGTTCCGCGGTCAACCAGTCCGGATCTTGGCCGCCCCGTTCGATAAGCGCGTGAATCAGCGTGTCGCCGTCGCCATCCGTCGCGGGCCGGCCGGTGGCGGGCAGTCCGGGGATGTCACCGTCGGCGCCCACGTCATAGCCCGCCGCACGCATGGCTGTCAGCAACGCCACCGCACTCGCCGGGGTGTCCAACCCCACCGCGTTGCCGATCCTGGCGTGCTTGGTGGGATACGCGGAGAACACCACCGCTATCCGACGCTCCCCGGCGGGGATGGATCGAAGTTTTGCGTGCCGCAACGCGATACCGGCTACCCGTGCGCAGCGCTCCGCGTCCGGAACGTAGGTGATAAGGCCGTCGCTGTCGATCTCCTTGAACGAGAAGGGCACGGTGATGATGCGCCCGTCGAATTCGGGAACCGCGACCTGGGTGGCGACGTCCAACGGGCTCATACCGTCGTCGTTGGCGTCCCAATCATCGCGGGGGCTGGTCAGGCACAACCCCTGCAGGATTGGGATATCCAAGGCCGCAAGGTGGCCGACATTCCACTCGTCGTCGGCTCCGCCGGCTCCCACTGCCGCCGGAGTCGCACCACCGGCGGCCAGAACGGTGACCACCATGGCGTCGGCGGCCGCCAGCTTCTCCAGAAGCTCCGCCGGCGCGGTCCGCAGCGAGGCGCAGTACACCGGAAGTGCCCGTCCTCCAAGGTTTTCAATGGCAGTGCAGAGAGCCTCGATGTACGCGGTGTTTCCGGCCAGCTGCTGGGCGCGGTAGTACAGCACCGCGATGGTGGGACCGTCGGCATTCTGGGCGGCCCGCTGTAGCACCCCCCAGGCCGGGTTTGTCGCCGGCGGTTCGAAGCCGATTCCCGTCATCAGCACGGTGTCCGACAAGAAGGCGTGCAGCTGCTGCAGATTCGCCGTCCCACCTTCAGCCAGGTACCGGTGGACCTGTAGGGCTACGCCGCCCGGGACGGTCGAACATTCCATGAGCTCGGCATCGGGAGCCTGCTCACCGGAGACCACGACGGCCGGCACACCGGAGGCGATGACGGCATCGATGCCCTCCTCCCAACCGCGACGGCCACCAAGAAGCCGAACAACCACCGTCCCCATCCCGTCCAGCAGGGCCGGCAGGTCGTCTACGTGGATACGAGAAGGGTTGGCCCATCGATAGTTCGCACCACTGGCACGCGCACTCAGCAGGTCGGTGTCGGATGTCGACAGGATCAGGATCGGGGCATTGCTCACAGGACATTCGTACCGTAGTCCTACGGTGAGTAGGTGACCCGCTCTGGTGATGAGCCGCTTGCGCGAAGACCACGAGGCACCGCAGACGACGCGTGCCCCGGCGCGCTGCGTCTACACGAGGCCGCCGATGGAGCGCTGGCACGCATCCGGCTGCCCGGCGGAATGGTCACGTCAGCGCAGTTGGCCGCGTTGGCCGAGGCGGCCGGCGACTATGGCGCGCCGGTATTGGAGCTGACCTCCCGCGGCAATGTTCAGCTGCGATCGATCCGTGATGCAGATGCGGTGGGCACCCTCTTATCGGAGGCCGGGCTGCTGCCGTCGCCGAGCCATGAACGGGTACGCAACATCGTGGCCTCGCCGCTGTCGGGTCGGTCCGGCTACTTTCCCGATGTGCGTCCGCTGGTCGTCGCGCTGGACCGCGGGCTGATCTCTGCTCCCGTTCTCGCCGACCTGCCGGGTCGTTTTTTGTTCAGCCTCGACGACGGGCGCGGCGATATGACGGCCATGGGGGCCGATATCGGACTGCGGCACCACCCAGGCGGATGGCGACTGATTCTCGACGGCCGCGCCACGTCGGTGTGCATCAACGACCGGGATGCCGCCGTGGAACGCGTGCTCGCGATCGCGCAGACCTTCGTGCACATCCGGGGGAACGCGTGGCGCGTGGCCGAGCTGCCGGACGCGGCGGAGACCCTTGCCCAGGCGATCGGCGCGACGCTGATCGAAGGCGCACCTCATCCCATGGCCACGGTACGTGCACCCGTGGGATGGATCGAGCAGCCTTCCGCGGGTGACTCTTGCCACGACATGGTGACATTGGGCGCCGCGGTTCCGTTGGGTCAGTTGCCGGCGAGAGTGGCCGCGCTGTTGGCGGCCGCCGAAAAACCCGTCGTCATCACCCCGTGGCGATCTGTGCTGTTGTGCGATCTGCCCCACGAAGACGCCGACGTGGTACTGCGGGTGCTGGCGCCCTTGGGCCTGGTGTTCGACGAACGCTCCCCGTGGCTCAATGCCAGTTCATGCACCGGACTACCCGGATGTGGGCGCTCGCGGGCCGACGTGCATGCCGATGTGCGGCTCGAAGTGGTCGAAGAGATCGCCAGCGGGATCCATTCCCCGGTGCATCGGCACTGGGTTGGCTGTCCCCGGGCCTGCGGCTCCCCCGCCACAGGCCAGGTGCTGGTGGCGACGGAGCTGGGTTATCGGCCGCTGGAGCGGCACCCGTAGGGTGAGCGCGTGCTGGACTACGTGCGAGACGGAGCCGAGATCTATCGGCAATCGTTCGCGACCATCAGGGCCGAGGCCGATCTGTCGGCATTCCCCGACGATGTCGCGCGCGTGGTGGTCCGGCTCATTCACACCTGCGGGCAGGTAGATCTGCCCGGCGAGATCGCCTTCTCCCCCGACGTGGTGACACGCACCCAGGCGGCCCTGGACGCCGGTGCCCCGATCCTGTGTGATTCGTCGATGGTCGCGGCCGGGATCACCCGCCTGCGCCTCCCCGCCGACAACGAGGTGGTGTCCCTGGTGGCCGATCCGCGCGCCGCGGATCTGGCCCAGCGCACCGGAACCACAAGATCGGCTGCCGCCGTGGACCTCTGGGCCGATCGGCTGCCCGGATCGGTCGCCGCGATCGGAAATGCCCCCACCGCGCTGTTCCGCATCCTCGAACTCATCGACGAAGGGGTTACTCCCCCAGTGGCCGTCCTCGGCGGCCCGGTCGGTTTCGTCGGCTCGGCACAGTCCAAACAAGAGCTGATCGACCGCCCGCGCGGCATGGACTACCTCCTGGTGCGGGGTCGACGGGGCGGCAGCGCGATGGCCGCCGCCGCGGTGAACGCGATTGCGAGCGATAAGGAATGAGTAGAGGAACCCTGTGGGGAGTCGGGCTGGGACCCGGCGATCCCGAGCTAGTGACCGTCAAGGCGGCCCGACTGATCGGTGAGGCCGATGTGGTGGCGTTCCACAGCGCCCGGCATGGCCGCAGCATCGCCCGCTCGATCGCGCAGCCGTATCTGCGGCCGGGCCAGATCGAGGAGCATCTCGTCTACCCGGTGACCACCGAAACGACAGAGCATCCGGGCGGATACCGCGGCGCCATCAATGATTTCTACGAAGAGTCCGCAAATCGGATTGCCGCCCACTTGGATTCGGGCCGCAACGTGGCCTTGCTCGCCGAAGGCGATCCGCTGTTCTACAGCTCGTACATGCACATGCACCGCCGTCTGACCGACAGGTTCGATGCGGTCATCATCCCCGGCGTGACGTCGGTCAGTGCCGCCTCCGCGGCGACGGGGACGCCCTTGGTCGAGGGCGACGAGATTCTCACCGTCATTCCCGGCACCTTGCCTGCCGACGAGATCGCTAGCAGGCTCGCCGATCTCAAATATCGAGGCGCCGCGATCATCATGAAACTGGGCCGCTCATACGGCGCCGTCCGGCAGGCTTTGGACACCTCCGGGATGTTGGACCGTGCGTACTACGTGGAACGGGCCAGCACCACCGAGCAGCGGGTGCTTCCCGCCGCCGATGTCGACCCGTCCTCGGTGCCGTACTTCTCACTGGTCCTGGTTCCCGGGGCGCAACCCATCGCCGACACTCGGCTCGACGAGATGGTGACGGTGGTCGGATTGGGCCCGGGCCGCCACGATTGGACCACCGCCGAAGTCCGTCAGGAACTCGCGCGCGCCACCGACCTCATCGGCTACGGCCCCTACCTGGATCGCATTCCCGCCCGAGACGGCCAGGTTCGTCACGCCAGCGATAACCGCGACGAACCCGCGCGCGCCGAACTGGCCTTCAAGCTCGCGGCGGGCGGCCGCCGGGTCGCCGTCGTGTCCTCTGGCGACCCTGGTGTGTTCGC
The DNA here is from genome assembly GCF_002013385.1 of Mycobacterium sp. D16R24. Lineage (NCBI taxonomy): Bacteria > Bacillati > Actinomycetota > Actinomycetes > Mycobacteriales > Mycobacteriaceae > Mycobacterium > Mycobacterium sp. D16R24. The sequence continues at coordinate 211,772 of NZ_MAEV01000013.1, forward strand.
GATGGCCGCCGCGGTGATGGAAGAGGCCCGTGCGTGGCCCGATGTCACGGTGCGGGTGCTCCCGGCGATGACGGCGGCGCAGGCCGTGGCCAGCCGAGTGGGGGCACCCCTGGGCCATGACTACGCGGTGATCTCACTGTCCGATCGTCTCAAACCATGGGAGATCATCGAGTCCCGTCTACGCGCCGCGGCGGCCGCAGATCTCGTGCTCGCCGTGTACAACCCGGCCTCGAAGTCGCGGACGTGGCAGGTGGCATCCATGCGTGATGTGCTGTTGGAACACCGCGACCCGGCGACGCCGGTCGTGTTGGGACGCGATGTCGGCGGCGCGGGAGAATCCGTGCGGGTGACGACGCTGGGTGAGCTCGACCCGTCAGCGGTGGACATGCGCACCCTGCTGATCATCGGTTCCTCGCAGACTCAGTGGCAGGACACCGATTCCGGGCCTCAGGTGTTCACGCCTCGGCGTTATCCCGCTCCGTAACCCACTGCTGCGCCGCGTCCACGGTGGTCACGGTGGTCACGTTCTCCGGTAATGCCGGCCTGTCGATCATCACGACGGGAATGCCCAGCGCCGCAGCGGCCTCCAATTTGGCGGAGGTCATTGTCCCCCCGCTGTTCTTGGTGACCAGAACGTCGATCTCATGCTGGCGCATCAGCTCGGTTTCCTCGTCGAGCGAGTATGGCCCGCGCGACAACAACACATGATGCCGCTCGGGTAGCTCGTCTGCGGGCACTGGCTCCACCACACGGATCAGGAACCAAGCGTCCGAGAACAGGAACGCCCCGATGCTCGAGCGTCCCGAGGTCAGGAACACCCGCGAAAAACCCTGCGCCACCACAGCATCCTTGGCCTCAGCCGCCGAAGACACCACCGTCGCATCGCCTGGCGGCCAGGGTGGGCGGCGCAGGATGAGGTGGGGGATGCCCAGCCGTCCGCAGGCCGCCACGGCGTTCTCGGTGATCGTCGCGGCGAACGGATGGGTGGCATCGACAACCGCTTCAATGTTGTTATCCGACAACCATGTCCGCAGACCTACCTCGCCACCGAATCCTCCGATGCGCAGCGCGCCCGCCGGTACCGCCGGGTTGCGCACCCGACCCGCGAGCGAGGTGGTGACGTCGAATCGGGGTACCAGCCGCTCGGCCAGCTGGCGCGCCTCCGCCGAACCTCCGAGGATCAAGATCTTCATCTAGTGCGAAGCCCCTCTACGACGTCCCGCCGAGTACAGATAACTGTCGGTAAAACCCTCTGCCGCAAGCACCTTCCCGACGAAGATGATCGCCGTCTTGGTGACACCCGCTTCCGTCATCTGCCCGGCGATATCCGCAAGGGTGCCGCGAAGGATGACCTCTGATGGCCAGCTGGCGTACGCCACCACAGCAACCGGCGTCTGCGGCGGGTAGCCCCCAGCGACGAGATCGGCGACCACCGTATCGATTTGAGCCGCCGCCAAATGCAGCGCCAGGGTAGCCCCCGGCGCGGCCAGGGTGCGCAGATCTTCGCCGGCGGGCATCGCGGTGGACAACGTCGAAACCCGGGTGATCGTCACGGTCTGCGCGACGCCGGGAACGGTGAGCTCGGTACCCAACGCCGCCGCGGCGGCGGCGAAGGCCGGAACACCCGGCACGATCTCATGACCGATGCCGAGGGTATCCAGCCGGCGGCACTGCTCAGCGACGGCGCTGTACAGCGATGGGTCACCCGAGTGCAGCCGAGCGACATCGAGTCCCTGTGCGTCGGCGTCGGATATCTCTTCGATGATCGCATCCAGGGTCAGTGGCCCGGTGTCGATGATCCGGGCGTCCGGCGGGCACACGTCCAAAAGGTCACGCGGCATGATCGATCCCGCGTACAGGCAGACCGGGCACCGTTGCAGGATCCGCTGCCCGCGCACCGTGATGAGGTCGGCGGCGCCCGGTCCGGCACCGATGAAGTAAACCGTCATGGCTTTTGCGCGCTCCATTGGGTGACAGGCAGCCGGGATCTCCAGCTGGTAAAACCCCCGAGGGGGGCGGCATCCTCGATGCGGTACCTGCGCAGCTCTCCGCCGTGGCCGGAATACCATTGCAACAAAAGCGCTTCGGATTCAGCGGTCACCGCATTGACGACAATGCGGCCGCCGCTCGGCAACCGCTCCCAGCAGTGTTCAAGCAATCCGGGGCCGGTAACGCCGCCACCGACGAAAATCGCATCCGGGGCCATGGCCTGCTCGAAATCCTCTGGAGCCGAGCCGAAAACCTCGATATCGACGCCAAACTTCGCCGCGTTGGCCATGATGGCGGCCCGTCGCGACGGCTCGATCTCGAAGGCCGAGGCGTTACAGCCGGTACCACTGCGTGACCACTCGATCGCGATGCTGCCCGAGGCCGCACCCACGTCCCATAACCGCTGGCCCGGCCGCGGCGCCAGCGACGCCACAGTGACCGCCCGGATCTCACGCTTGGTGATCTGCCCATCGTGTTCGAACACGTTCTCGGGCAGCCCCGCGACCAGCGGCAGGACGGCGCCCTCTACTGCCGGAACATATTCGACGGCAATGACATTCAATGCGTCGCCGGGCGAATGACTCCAACCGCGGGCGGCACCGGCGAACGAACGCTCGGCCGCGCCGCCCAGTTGTTCCCAAACCGTCAATTGCGAGGCGCCCAGCTCGGCTCCGGTCAAGGCTCGCGCCAAGTCTCCCGGAGTGTTGGCATTGCGGCTCAGCACCACGGCCCGTCCGCCGAACCTGCGGGCCGAGTCGACCGGTGCGTTCACCAGGCTGATGACCTCGACATCGTTCACCGCCCAACCCATTCGGGCACAGGCCAACGACACACTGGATACATGCGGGAACACCCGCACCCGCTCGCCGCCAAACAGCCGGGTCAGTGTGGTGCCGACGCCGTGCAACATCGGGTCACCGCTGGCAAGGACGTGGACATCACCGAGACCGTCGAACATGGTGGGCAACGCGGGCAACAGCGGGGAGGGCCATACTCGGCATTCCGCGGCCAGGGATTCCGCGGCCAGCAGTTCCAACTGGCGCAATGAGCCGAAAATGACTGATGCACGCTGCAATTCATGGCGAGAACGCATCGATAGGCCGTCGACCCCGTCCGCACCTATCCCGACCACGGTAATCATCTGTGCTCGATACTCTTCGCCCGAGGGACTCATCGCGGCATTCTGCGCCATACCGACGACGGTACCCACCGCATGACGAATGCCAACGTTCCCAGTGCTCGCGGGATCCACACGGTGCGCTTCCCGCGCCGCAGAGCCCGCACGGTCGCCTCTGCCACCTGGGGCGGTGTGCTCGCCAATGGCGCCGGGGACATGCCCGCCGCCATCCGGCCGATCACGAAGCCCGGGCGTGCGATCAACAGATGTACGCCGGAACCGTGCAGGGCATCGGCCAGCCCGCTCGCGAAACCGTCCAGTCCCGCCTTGGCGGATCCGTACACGTAATTGGCGCGCCGTACCCGCCATCCGGCGATCGACGAGAACACCACCAGCGCGCCGCGGCCGGCGCCGCGCATGCGAACCGCCAGCTGAGTCAACAGGGCCACCTGTGCCACGTAATCGATGTGCACGATGGCTGCCGCATGAATGGGATCTGTTTCCGCCCGTGTCTGGTCGCCGAGCAGCCCGAACGCGAGCACCGCCACATCGATGGCTCCCCGTCGCTCGATGATCGCGGCCAACACGGATTCGTGGGTGTCGAGCCGGTCTGCGTCGAACTCGACGCAGTCGACGGCCGCAGCACCGGCGTCACGGACGCGTCGTTCCTCCTCGCGCAGGTCCTCGGCCCGGCGCGCGGCCAGAACCACGGTGTTTCCGGGCGCGAGGCGCGTAGCCACCTCGAGCCCGATTTCGCTACGGCCACCGAAAATCACCACCGTCGACGGTCTTCCCGGACGCGGTTCATCCCCAAGCTGGCCGGAGTGTCGCACCGTGTCGGTCACGTCAGCGATTATGTCCTGCGCTAGCGTGAGAGTTGATGGCGAACACCCCTACGACCCGACTTACCGATGATGCGCTGGCGTTCCTCTCCGAGCGCCATCTCGCGATGCTGACCACGTTGCGGCAGGACAACAGCCCGCATGTGGTGGCCGTCGGCTTCACCTTCGACCCCGCGACTCACATCGCGCGGGTCATCACCACCGGCGGGTCGCAGAAGGCCGTCAACGCCGAGCGCGGCGGCCTCGCGGTGCTGAGTCAGGTCGACGGAGCCCGCTGGCTGTCCCTGGAGGGCACGGCCACCGTCGTCACCGACAAGGAAGCCGTGCGCGACGCCGAACTGCGTTACGCACAGCGTTACCGCACTCCCCGCGTCAACCCGCAGCGGGTGGTCATCGAGGTCAAGATCGAGCGGGTGCTGGGCTCCTCGGATCTGCTGAACCGCGGCGACATCCCGGCTGATTAGCGGCCGGACGGCACCACCGTCAGGCCATGTGGCTGTGAATTCACCGACTCACAACCGTTTTCGGTGACGATGACAATGTCCTCGATCCGTGCGCCCCACTGTCCCGGAAAGTACACACCCGGCTCGATGCTGAAGGCCATTCCCGGCTCCAGGATCAGGTCGTTGCCCTCCACGATGTACGGCTCCTCGTGGACCGATAGCCCGATGCCGTGTCCGGTGCGATGCACGAACGCCTCGCCCATCCCCGCTTCGTCGAGAACACGGCGCGCGGCGGCATCCACGGACTGGGCGCTCACACCGGGGCGAGCCGCCCGAACCGCGGCCTGCTGCGCCTGCTCAAGAATCGAAATCCGTTGAGCCACATCGGGGTCAGGATCACCAATGCTGTAGGTACGCGTGCAGTCGGAGTTGTAACCCGGCTCGTAGCTGCCGCCGATATCCACCACCACGATGTCCCCGGCCCGCAGCTCGCGCTCGGAGCACTCGTGGTGCGGGTCGGCCCCGTGCGGGCCCGAACCCACGATGATGAAGGCGACCTCCGAATGACCTTCGGCCACAATCGCTTCAGCGATATCGGCGGCCACCTGCGCCTCCGTGCGCCCCGGCACCAGCAGCTCGGGCACCAGGGCATGCACCCGGTCGATCGCGCTGCCCGCCTTGCGCAGCGCATCGATCTCGGAGGCGTCCTTGACCATGCGCAGTCGGCGCAGCACTCCGGTGGCCAGTACCGGCACCGTCCCGATCAATTCGGTCAGCGGGAGCAGATGCATTGCGGGCATCGATTCGGTGACGGCCACGGTGCCTGACACAGCACCGCCCGCACCACCCAGTGCCGCACGCACCAGCTCGTAGGGATTTTCACCGTCGACCCAATCGCTGATCGGGATGTTGAGGTCCCCGATCGCCGAATCCTGCAGCGCCGCAAGCTCCATCCGTGGCGCGATCACGGAGGGCGTTCCCGAGGCCGGCACCACCAGTGCGGTGAGCCGCTCAAAGGTCTGCGCGCGCGACCCCGTCAGATACCTCAAGTCATATCCGGGTGTGATCACCAGTCCCGCCACCCCGGCCGCCGCGGTCTCCTGGGCGGCGCGTCGCAGGCGGTTGGCGTACACATCCGATTCGAAACGCTGGGCTGCCATACGGTCCAGGGTATCTGGCATAGGTTGAGTGCCGTGTCAGATGATCTCGCGCGACCCGTCCTGCTGCTCGATGGCGCCAGCCTGTGGTTCCGTTCGTACTTCGGAGTTCCCGATTCCATCACGTCCCCCGACGGCAGACCCGTCAACGCCGTCCGCGGGTTCCTGGACACGGTGTCGCAGCTCGTCACCCTGCACCGGCCCCATCGGCTGGTGGTGTGCCTGGATCTGGATTGGCGTCCGGCCTGGCGGGTGGCAGCGATTCCGTCCTACAAGGCGCACCGCGTCGTGGAGGAGATCGCGACAGACGTCGACGTCGAAGAGGTGCCCGACGAGCTGACACCCCAGGTCGACATGATCGCCGCCATGCTGGACGCATTCGGCATCGCGTCGGCGGGGGCACCCGGCTTCGAGGCCGATGACGTGCTGGGCACCCTGGCGGCGACCGAACGCCGCGACCCGGTCGTCGTGGTCAGCGGAGATCGAGATCTACTGCAGGTGGTCACCGATGCCCCGGTCCCGGTTCGCGTCTTCTACATGGGACGCGGGTTCGCCAAGGCCACATTGTTCGGACCGGCAGAGGTTTCCGAACAGTACGGAGTGCCCGCGGAGCGTGCCGGCGCGGCGTACGCGGAGCTGGCTCTGCTGCGCGGCGACCCGTCCGACGGGCTGCCCGGTGTCGCCGGCGTAGGCGAGAAAACGGCAGCCAAGCTGCTCGCCGAGTACGGGTCGCTGACCGGCATTCTTGCCGCCGCCGACGATCCAAAATCCGGGCTGGCCAAGGCGGTTCGCACCAAGCTGCTGGCCGCCACCGACTACATCGCGGCTGCCGAACCGGTGGTGCGGGTGGCCGTGGATGCGCCGGTCACGATCGATCGTGGCAGCGATGCGCTACCGCTGACAGCGCGAGATCCTCAGCGAGTCGCCGAACTGGGTGCCGCATTGGGGATCGGGTCGGCGATCACACGCCTGCAGAAGGCGCTCGACGGACTCCCCTGAACACAAAAACGCCGAGTGCGCGGATCTGCGCACTCGGCGTTTCTCGAGAATCGATCTACTTGGGGCGGCCTACCTCGTAGGTGCCCTTGTCGTTCTGGAACGTGACAGTGACCTGCCGCTTGGTGCCGTCGATGCTGACATCGCAGTTGAAGGTGGCGCCCTTCTTCACCTCGGGGTTCTTGCCGTCATTGCACTTGACGTCCTTGACGTTCTTGGCGCCGTATCCGTTGGTCTCGTCGGTAAGAACCTTGGTCACGCCCTCTTGCGCCTTGCTGACGTCCAGGGTCGTGGTCATGGCCCAGCCGGGAGCCAGGAAGGCGGTAACCAGCACCACGATCAGGACCACCGCGGCCGCGACAATGCCGCCGATGATGGCGATGGTCTTGGTGGAACGCTGCGGCTTACCGGCACCGAACTGCGGAAACGGTTGTCCCTGCTGCTGCCCGTACTGGCCCGGGTATCCACCCTGCTGCCCGTACTGTCCCGGCTGGCCGTAGGCGCCGGGCTGGCCGAACTGACTCGGCTCGCCGAATCCCTGCTGACCGGGCTGCTGGCCGAACTGGCTCGGATCCCCAAATCCACCACCCGGGAAACCCGGCTGCTGGTACTGCGGATACTGCTGTCCCTGACCGTAGGCCGGCTGCTGCCAACCCTGCTCGCCCTGCCCTGCCGGATCTGAGGATTGCGGTGTCTGCCACGGCTCTTGGCCTTGCCCAGGTTGCGGCGCCCACTGTCCGCCAGGTTCGGTTCCCTGTGGACCGCTCATCGTTCCTCCCGTGTCGCGACATTGTTACTTACCGGTGTGTAAGAGCGTGCTGACGCTCCACCTTAGCGTTTGCTCGACCTTATGTGCCATCAACGGCGACGACGCCACGCCGCACGTCGGCGACCGCGGCCCGTGCCACCGAGCGCACCGCGGCGTCCGGCGCGGCCTTGTTGATTTGGTCGAGCAGATCAACCACTTGCCGGCACCACCGCACGAAATCACCCGCCGGCAACGCGGTGCCTGTATTGCCGGCCGCCTCCAGCGACGCCGCCAGATCGCCGGTAGTCGCCCATCGGTACACCGCCGCGACGAAGCCCTCATCGACCTCGCGAGTGGGCGAGAGCTGGTGCTGCTGTTCGTCGCGGCGCAACCCGGCCAGGGCCCGGTGGGTCTCGGCGAGTGCCGCCCGCAGCGCGGCCGTCGGCGCCTCACCCGTCTCCGACACCGCGTCACCCCGCGACTCGTACAGCACGGCCGATGCCACGGCCGCCAGCTCCGCGGGTTTCAGGCCCGCCCACAGCCCGCGCCGCAGACACTCGGCCACCAGCAGGTCACTTTCGCTGTAGATGCGTGCCAGCAGCATGCCGTCGTCGGTGACCTTCACACCTAGCTCGGCGCTGTCCTCGACATATCCACGTTCGGTGAGCAGCGCGAGGATCCGGTCAAAAGTGCGCGCGAGTGAATTGGTCGCGGCCGACACCTTCTTCTGCAGTTGCGCGTTGTCGCGTTCGATGCGCAGATAGCGCTCTGCTGTCCGTGCCAGCTCCTCGCGGTTGGGGACGCGATGCACCGGATGCTGCCGGATTTCATGGCGTAACCGTTCGACCTCGACTCCGAGATCCGGGCCGTCGGCGCCCGCACCGTTCTTGCGGCTCTTCACGGGTTGTGGCCTGTGTACCCGGCCCTCGTCAAGCGCTGACCGCAGCGCCGATGCCACATCACGTCGCACCTTGGGCTGACGATGCTCGACCCGCTTGGGCAGTGCGATGGATCCGAGCGGTTCGGCGCCCGCCGTGTAATCCGCCGACGAAATCCGTCCGGCCCAACGGTGTTCGGTCAACACCAAAGGACGCGGATCGTCATTGTCGTTAGCCGGCTCCAGCACCACGGCCACACCGTTGCGACGGCCATGGGGGATCGCGATGACATCACCCCGCTTGAGCGCGGCCAGAGCGTCGTTGGCCGCACCGCGACGTTCGAGCCGTGACGCGCGTGCGGCGGCGCGCTCGCGCTCGGCGAGGTTGCCGCGCAATCGGACGTACTCCAGAACCGAACCGTCGTGTCCGTCAAGCTCGTTGGCGATCTCGTCAAGCATTTTCTGACCACGTTCGATGCCACGCACCAATCCCACCACCGAGCGGTCCGCCTGGAACTGCGCAAAGGATCGCTCCAGCAGTTCGCGTGCCGGCCCCGGGCCCATGCGGTGCACCAGATTGATCGTCATGTTGTACGACGGCGCAAAGGAGCTGCGCAGCGGGAAGGTACGGGTGGACGCCAATCCCGCGATCTCGCTGGGCTCCACCTCGGGTGTCCACAACACGACGGCGTGTCCCTCGACGTCGATGCCGCGCCGGCCCGCACGCCCGGTCAGCTGGGTGTACTCGCCGGGAGTCAACGCCGCGTGCTGCTCCCCGTTGAACTTGACCAACCGCTCCAGCACCACCGTGCGTGCGGGCATGTTGATGCCCAATGCCAGTGTCTCGGTGGCGAACACCGCCTTCACCAGCCCCTTGGTGAACAGCTCCTCGACGGTGTGCCGGAACACCGGCAGCATGCCCGCATGGTGAGCGGCGATACCGCGCAGCAGCCCCTCCCGCCACTGCCAGTACCCGAGCACCTCCAGGTCGCCCTCGGGCAGCCCTTCGGTGCGGCGATCGATGACGGCGACGATCTGCCGCCGTTCCTCCTCGGTGGTCAGGCGCAACCGGGACCGAAGGCATTGCGCCACAGCGCCATCGCATCCGGCGCGCGAGAAGATGAAGGTAATCGCGGGAAGCAGCCCATCCTCATCGAGCCGGGTGATGACTTCGGGTCGCGACGGCGGACGATAGAGGGTGGGCGGCCTCCCCGAACGCTGGTTCGGCGCTCCCTGATGCGGCCGCCGGTGTGGGCGGTCGAAATCGGCGAAGCGATCCGCCTGGCGCCGTTGGGCTATGTAGCGCGTGAGCTCCGGATCGACTTGAGAAGGATGTCCCGCCCCGCCTGATGCTCTTCGCCCAACAGGCTCATCGCCATCGAACAGGTCGAACAGCCGCCGCCCGACTATGACGTGCTGCCACAGGGGAACCGGCCGGGTCTCGTCGACCACCACGGTGGTATCTCCGCGGACCGTCTTGATCCAGCCGCCGAATTCCTCGGCGTTGCTCACCGTGGCCGACAGACTGGCCAAGGCGACATCCTCGGGCAGATGCAGGATTACCTCTTCCCAGACCGCACCGCGGAATCGGTCAGCCAGGAAGTGCACCTCATCCATCACGACATACGAAAGAGCATGCAGCGCTGGCGAATCCGCGTATAGCATGTTTCGCAGTACCTCGGTGGTCATCACCACCACCGGGGCATCGGAGTTGATCGACGAGTCTCCGGTGAGCAGGCCGACCTTCTCCGTCCCGTGCACCGAGACCAGGTCGTTGTACTTCTGGTTACTCAGCGCCTTGATCGGGGTGGTGTAGAAGCATTTGCGGCCGGCGGCCAGGGCCAGGTGTACCGCGAACTCTCCGACGATGGTCTTGCCCGCGCCGGTGGGCGCGCAGACCAGCACGCCGTGGCCGTTCTCCAGCGCGGTACACGCGCGCACTTGGAACGGATCGAGAGCGAAACTCAGCCCTTGGGAGAACGCACTCAGTTCGGTTCCGATGCTGGTCACTTGCCCATGTTGTCAAACCGATCGGGGGGACCGATCGGTTCGGGCGCGGCAATGGCCTCGGGCGCGTCCAATGCGGAGGCCTCGTCATCACTGAGCTCCTGCGCGGCCTCCCGCCTGGCCTTGCGTTTGTCGTGCATGCGGGCGACCTGGATGGAGAACTCCAGCAGCAGTGTCAGGGCAAGCCCCAGCGCCGTCATCGAGAACGGATCGGCTCCCGGCGTCGCGAAGGCCGCGAAGACGAACAGGCCGAAGATGATGCCTCGGCGCCAATTCTTGAGCTTGGCGTAGGGCAGCATCCCGACGAAATTCAGCATGATGAGCAGTAGCGGGAATTCGAAGCTGACGCCGAACACCAGCAGCAGGTTGATCAGGAAGCTGAAGTACTCGTCACCCTTGAGCCCGGTGACCTGAACGTCGCTGCCCACCGTCAAGAGGAAGTGCAGGGCCTTGGCCAGCACCAGGTAGGCCAGGAACGCGCCGGTGACGAACAGCACGGCGGCCGCGGTCACGAAGATGATGCCGAACTTGCGTTCGTTGCGGTACAGGCCAGGAGTGATAAACCGCCAGATCTGGTACAGCCACACCGGGCAGGCCAGCACCACGCCGGCCGTCAGGCCCACCTTGAGGCGCAGCATGAACTGCTCAAAGGGCGCGGTGGCCAACAGTCGGCAGGCACCGTCCGCGCTGAGATTGGCGCGGGCGCTCGCCGGCAACGAGCAGTACGGCTCACGCAACCATTCACCGAGGCTCTCGAGGCCGAACATCGTGTGCTCGTACCAGATGAAACCGATGATGGTGGTGAGCAGGACCGCCGCCACCGAGATCAGGAGGCGGGTGCGCAGCTCCTGCAGATGCTCGATGAGCGACATGGTGCCATCGGCATTTTTGGGTTGCCTGAATTTTCGCCGCAGCCCAAGAGCCCCCAGGACCTTATTCATGAACGCATGACCTATCCGGCCGGCCTATCGCGGCGGAACGCGGCTAGGCAGTGGGCTTGTGACCGGGAGTCGATTCGATCGGGGGCGCTTCCACCGCGGCAGTGGGAGGCACTTGCTGCTGCTCCACGGCCTGTGGGGTGTCGGACACCTTCGCAGCATTTCCCTCGTTTTGCAGTTCTTTGACTTCCGACTTGAAGATCCGCAGCGACTTACCCAGCGAACGCGCGAGATCCGGCAGCTTCTTGGCTCCGAAGAGCAGCGCGAACACCACAATTACGATCACCCAGTGCATGGGTTGCAGGCCGCCCAATGTGGTCACCTCCTCTGGCGTCGTGTCTGCCCTGAATGCTACCCCAGGGCCGATCTCGGTCAGCTGGCCTGATACGCCGCCAGCGCCACCGCCGCATCGGCGCGTACCCGCAGCGCCAACGACTCCGGTGCCAGCACCCGGATCGCCGATCCAAACCCGAGGACCAGCCGCGCCATCCAGTCCTCGGAGGCGTAGGTCATGGCGGCCTCCACCGATCCATCGGCATGCTGAACACCGGTGGGCCGCATCGGGAAGTAATCGAAGACCCAGGACGCACTCGGGCCGACCAGCACCGTGGCCGCGGGAAGCGAGGGATCCGCCTCGAACAGACCAGTGTCGGTAGCTGTCTGGACCGCGGGAGCGGGGGGCGCCGCGCGCTGGTCGAGGACCTCGGCCTGTTCGATCCTGTCGAACCGGAACAACCGCACACCCTCCGATGCGCGACACCACGCCTCCAGGTAGCTGTGGTCCCCCACCACTGCGATCCGAATGGGATCAACTATCCGCTCCGACAACGCGTCTCGCGATGCCGAGTAGTACTCGATGCGCAGCGCCCTGCGGTGACGCACGGCTGAACGCACCGCGGAGACCGCCTCGGACTCCACCGGAGTCGCCGGTGAACCATCCGATTCGGTGTTTGATTCTCTTCGCCCGAGCGACTCATCGCCGGCGCCCGCCGCATCCTCGATCTTGGCGATAGCGCTGCGCGCGGCCTCCGGGTCGACGGTGCCAGGCATGTCCAGCAGGGCGCGCAGGGCGACCAGCAGTGCCGTGGCCTCCGGCGAGGTGAGGCGCAGCGGACGGTCGATACCGGCCGAGAATGTGACCTCGATGCTCTCCTCGGAGAAGGAAAGATCGATCAGATCGCCGGGACCGTAACCGGGCAGGCCACACATCCACAGCTGGTTCAGATCGGCCATCAGCTGTTTGGTCGTGACGCCCAGGTCCGCGGCGGCATCGGCGGCGCTGATGCCCGGATTGGCCTGGAAATACGGAACCATGTTCAGAAGCCGGGCCAGGCGATTCGACAGCTCGGTCATGCCGTGACTCCTGCGTGCTCCTGAAGACGAGTGATGACCTCATCGCGCACCTGTGCCGGCTCCAACGCCACCGCATCCGCGCCGTGCGACGCGATCGAGCGAACCAGTCGGTCGGGTGAGGCCACCTCGATCTCGACCACATCCCCGTCGCGCTCTCCGCGCCGCTGTGGTTCGACGACGGCACCCATTCGGCGCAGCTCCTGGGCGCGTCCTTCGGCGATCCACACTCGCGCGGTGATCCGCACCGGGCCGTCGCCGACAGCCCTGGCCACGATGGCGCGCAGGTCCACCCCTTCGGGGCGCCGTACCGTTCCCGGTTTGTCGAGCATCGTGACGTCCTCCCCGATGCGGGAGAGCCGGAAAGTGCGGGTGGCGTTCCGGTCCCGGTCATGTCCGACGAGGTACCAGCGCCCGCGATCGGTGATCACGCCCCACGGCTCGACGGTGCGTGTGACGTATGGCTCGGTGCGAGACGGCCGGTGACCGAATTGCACAGCCTGACCGGAGTCGATGGCGGACAGCAGGATTCGCAGCACCGATTCCGATCCACGGCCGCCGGGCATGGCGGCAGGTGCCGCCACCGAGACGTTCTCGGCAGCCGGGTCGACGTCCACCCCCGCCGCGCGCAGCTTCATCAACGCGCCCTGCGCGGCGGTGACCAACTCGGGCGACTGCCACAGCTGGGTGGCGACCGCGACAGCCGCGGACTCGTCGGCGGTGAGGGTGATATCGGGCAGCTCGTAGGCGTCGCGGCGGATGCGATACCCCTCGGTGGCGTCGAAGGACGACACCTTCCCCGTCTCCAGCGGGATGCCCAGATCGCGGAGCTCATTCTTATCGCGCTCGAACATGCGGCTGAAGGCCTCGTCGCTCGGCGAATCCGAGTAACCCGCCACCGACGTACGGATGCGTTCGGCGGTGACATAGGTGCGGGTGGACAGCAGGCAGATCACCAGGTTCATCAACCGCTCGACTTTGGAGATCGCCACGGCGGAAAGCTTAGAGGAAACCGGCACGTCAGCCCGGAGCGCATGCGGGAGTGTCCGAATGTTTGTTCGGACACTCCCAAACGCCGAGTGCGAGCCTGGCGCGGATTTCTGGGCAGATTTCCGCGTGAGCCTCGCACTCGGCGGAGAACCGCGCTACATGCTGGCGATGAGCCGTTCCACCCGCTCGTCGACGGACCGGAACGGGTCCTTGCACAACACCGTGCGCTGTGCCTGGTCGTTGAGCTTGAGGTGTACCCAGTCGACGGTGAAATCGCGGCCGGCCTCCTGAGCGGCGGTGATGAAATCGCCGCGCAGCTTGGCCCGGGTGGTCTGCGGCGGCTGATCGACGGCTGCCTTGATCTCCTCGTCGGTGGTGACCCGGGCGGCCAACCCCTTGCGCTGCAACAGGTCGAACACACCCCGGCCGCGCTTGATGTCGTGATAGGCCAGGTCCAGCTGGGCAATCTTCGGGTCGGACAGCTCCATGTTGTAGCGGTCCTGATAGCGCTGGAACAGTTTGCGCTTGATCACCCAGTCGATCTCGGTGTCGACCTTCGAGAAGTCTTGGGCCTCAACGGCATCCAGCGTGCGACCCCAGAGCTCCACGACCTGCTCTACCTGCGCGTTCGGCTCGCGGGTATTCAGATGCTCGACGGCGCGGGCGTAGTACTCACGCTGGATGTCCAGGGCACTGGCCTGACGTCCGCCGGCGAGCCGGACGGGGCGGCGTCCGGTGAGGTCATGGCTGACCTCACGAATGGCGCGGATCGGGTTATCCAGCGAAAAGTCCCGGAAGGCGACGCCACTTTCGATCATCTCCAGCACCAGCGCCGCCGTGCCCACCTTGAGCATGGTGGTCGACTCAGACATGTTGGAGTCGCCGACGATGACGTGCAGCCGCCGGTACTTCTCGGCGTCCGCGTGCGGCTCATCGCGGGTATTGATGATAGGACGGCTACGGGTGGTCGCCGAGGACACGCCCTCCCAGATGTGTTCGGCGCGTTGCGACAAGCAGAAGGTCGCCGCCTTGGGGGTTTGCAGTATCTTGCCCGCGCCACAGATCAGCTGGCGGGTCACCAGGAAGGGCAGCAGCACATCGGAAATCCGGGAGAACTCCCCCGCCCGCACGATGAGGTAGTTCTCGTGGCAGCCGTACGAGTTGCCGGCCGAATCGGTGTTGTTCTTGAACAGGTAGATGTCGCCGCCGATGCCCTCGTCGGACAGGCGCTGCTCGGCGTCGATGAGCAGGTCCTCCAGGACACGTTCCCCGGCACGGTCGTGGGTGACCAGCTGCACCAGGCTGTCGCATTCGGCGGTGGCGTACTCGGGGTGGCTGCCCACATCGAGGTAGAGCCGTGCGCCATTGCGCAGGAAGACGTTGGAACTGCGCCCCCAGGACACCACGCGACGGAACAGATAGCGAGCAACCTCGTCCGGGCTCAGTCGCCGGTGGCCGTGAAATGTGCACGTCACGCCGAACTCGGTCTCGATCCCCATAATTCGACGCTGCACAGCATCGAGACTACTGGGTGAGGCCATCGGCGGCGGGGAGGCTGGCCTTTCTCTGAGCCTTCTGTCTGGGTATCTCAGCAGCACGACCGGTGATCCGATACGGTTCGGTTCGGGTTGAGCCCGGTTTCCGCACGCCGTACTGGCACACAACGACAAGGTTTCGACGATGCATATTGCGCTGTTCACCGATCTTCATCCCGAGAGCCTGGGCGGGGCGCAGATCTCGGTGGCCCGGCAGCGGCACGGCCTGGAGCGGCTGGGGCACAAGGTGACGGTGTTCACCGCACCCCTGGCCCACACCGTCGACCCCGACCCGAACGTCGTCGAGGTCAAGCCCGTGCCGTTCGTGGCGGAGGCGATGCGCAAGCTCGGCAAGCACGATGACTTCACCTTCGTATGGCCGGGAACTGCGAACAGGGAGCTGATCGACCGGGAGCTGCGCGCCCGCGGACCCATCGACATCATCCACAGTCAGGGCGACCTGGGCGTCTGCATCGCCGGTGTGGAAGCCGCCCGCCGCAATGGCATCCCGGTGGTGCAGACCAAGCACACCCGATACGACGTCTACTTCGAGAAGGCCAGCCCCAACCCGCTGCTGCTGGCGTGGATCTTCAGCCAGATGCAGGAGCGCCACCTGCCCAGGGACTTTCACCTGACGACGGTGCAGGAGTCCGCGGCATCGCGGCGGGCATGGCAGCTGATGATGGCTCAGGCACAGGCCGTGGACCACGAGATCACCCCGACGACGCACTTCGCCCAGGCCCTCACGGACCGCGGCCTACGTCGGCCCATCTCGGTGGTCTCGAACGGTGTCGACGACGAGCTGGTGGACATCGCCCGTGAAGCGGCGGACGACAAGCCGACCGACGATGAGCCGCTGCGGCTGATCTGGTGCGGACGCCTCTCCCCGGAGAAGCGGGTGCTGGAGGCCGTGAAGGCCGCCACCCAGGTCAAGAACTGTGTCATGGACATCTACGGCGACGGTCACCTCGAGCACGCCATTAAGAAGTACGTCGATTCGCACGGAGCCTCCAACCGGATCCGTTTGCGCGGCCGGGTCAGCCAGGACAGCTGCCTGGCGGCGATGGGAGCCAGCAGCGCGCTGTTGTTTACGTCCTACGGTTTCGACACTCAGGGACTGGTTCTACTGGAAGCTATTTCGATGTCGACGCCCGTCATTTTCTGCGACGAGATCCTCGGCGAGTCGGTGCCCGACGGCGGTGGTCTGGTGACGGAGAACGAGTCCGTGGAGGCGATCGCTGCGGCCATCCGCTCGCTGGCCGATGACCGCGGCAAGCTACGACAGATGACGGAAGTTGTCGCCGCGCACCAGGACGAGCCACGTCAGTCGCTGCAGACCGAGAAGATCGTCGCCATCTACAACGATGTGCTGAAGAAGGCCAACGCCTGATCCCCTGAGGCCGCATAGGCTGGCCGGGTGGATTTCTCCGAATACTCCCAACACGACGCCACCGGCCTGGCCGAACTGGTCGCCACCAAGCAGGTCAGTCCTGCCGAGCTGCTCGCCGCCGCCCGCGCCCGGGCGGTAGCGGTCAACCATGACATCGGTGCCATCGTTCGGACCATCCCCGAGGCCGATCAGCAGGTCGCCGGTGAGCTGACCGGACCGTTCGCCGGAGTGCCCTTTCTTATCAAGGACCTCGGCCAGGACTACAAGGGCCACCCGACATCGGGAGGGTGCCGGGCGTTGTCCGCCCGCCCCGCACCGGAACACTCCACCATCGTGCAGCGCTGGCTCGATGCCGGTCTCGTCATCTTCGGCAAGACCAACACCCCCGAGTTCGGGTCGAAGGGCATCACCGAGCCGGAACTCTTTGGGCCAAGCCGTAACCCGTGGGATCTGAGCCGCACCCCGGGCGGGTCCTCGGGTGGTTCTGCCGCTGCCGTGGCCGCGGGAATCGTGCCGGTGGCCGGTGCCAGTGATGGGGGCGGGTCGATCCGCATCCCCGCGGGATGCTGTGGTCTGGTGGGTCTCAAGCCCGGTCGCGGTATCACTCCGATGGGTCCGGGGGCCGGTGAGCCCATGCACGGCGCGGCGGTCAGCGGCACGGTGTCTCGCACCGTCCGCGACACCGCCGCCATGCTGGATGTCATCGCCGGCCCCGAGCCCACATCGCCGTATCTCCCGGCGATGCCCGAGGATTCGTATGCCTTGCAGGTGGGCCGGGACCCCGGCAAGCTGCGGATCGGGGTGCGCATCCCCACCGTCATCACCCCGAATCCCGATCCCGCCGCGGTGGCCGCCGTCGAGGCCGCGGTGCGCCTCCTGACTCA
Source organism: Mycobacterium sp. D16R24 (assembly GCF_002013385.1). Lineage (NCBI taxonomy): Bacteria > Bacillati > Actinomycetota > Actinomycetes > Mycobacteriales > Mycobacteriaceae > Mycobacterium > Mycobacterium sp. D16R24. The sequence continues at coordinate 229,035 of NZ_MAEV01000013.1, forward strand.
CCTGGGCCATGAGGTGGAAGAGGTGAGCGCCCCCTACGACGACGGGCAGCTCGCCCGTGATTTCCTGCTGACCTGGTTTGTGCACGCCGCCTACGAAGTGGACGACACCAAGAAGCTGACCGGAGCGGGCGACGAGGGGTTCGAGCGCGACACCCTCCTCATCGCCGCTCTGGGCCGCGCCACCAGCGGCCCCGATTACGTTGCGGCCGTGGAACGCCGACACAACTACGTGCGGGAACTGGCGACCTTCTTCGGCGACTACGACCTGCTGCTCACACCCACACTCGCCAAGACTCCGCCGCGGATCGGCGAGTTCAATCTCCCGGCGCCGCTGGCGGCGGTATCCGATCTACTGCTGCGCACCAAGACTGCCCGCGTGCTCAAGTACGCGAACATCGTCGACAGCATGATCAACGACAACCTCGGCTGGGTCCCATACACCCAATTGGCGAATCTCACTGGGCGCCCGGCGATTTCCTTGCCGTTGTATGAGACCCCGAAGGGCCTGCCGCTCGGCGTGCAGTTCGTCGCGCCATTGGGCGGTGAATCTCTGCTCATCCGGCTAGCCGCTCAGCTCGAAGCGACCGAGCCGTGGGCACACCGTCGCCCCACGCTCTAGCGCGGTAATGTGGGTGCCGGGCGTGCAGGAGCGCCCGGTGTCCGCCCGAAGAGGCTCAGCCTCCCTGCCATCCTTGACGTGGTTTACCCGACCTCTTCTCACACCTGGTCTCGCGGACATCGGGTTCACGAGAGGAGGCCGTCATGGCCAGCACCCTTCCCACCAATCCGTCACTCGACCGCGTCCGCGGCGATGCGCGTGAACTTCAGCGCGCGGTACGCGCCAAGGATCCCGCGGCGATCGGCACGGTGCGTCAGCACCACCCGCGGCCGGATATCGCTTTCGCGCGTGAGCTATTCGCGCTGCACGATGCCCAGCTGACGGTGGCCCGCCGCTACGGTTTCACCGGCTGGCCCGCTCTCGTGCACTATGTGGAGCTTGCCGCCGGGCTCAGCACCGATCCGAGCGCGGTCGATGAACCGGACCTCGGCGCGGCCGACCGGTTCTGCGCCCTGGCCTCGTTGCGGTACGACGAGGACGACGAACCTCCGCGCTGGCAGGCAGCGGCTGATCTGGTGGCCGCCGATCCCGCGCTGGTGGATCGGCACGTGTGGGCCGCCGCCTCCGCCGCGGATCCGGTCGCGCTCGCACGTCATCTGGCGGCACACCCGGCACTGGAGACCACGAACGGCGGTCCGTACGGCTGGTCCCCGCTGATGTACCTGTGCTACGGACGGGCACCGCTGGGCCGCACCGCGAACGCGACGCTGGCGGCCGCGCATCTTCTTCTCGACGGCGGCGCCGACCCGAATTCGGGATATCTGTGGCGCGGACTATCCACCCCGTTCACCGCGTTGACGGGCTTATTCGGCGAGGGCGAGCAGGGGCCCGGTCGTCAGCCCCGCCACCCCTTCGCCGAACCACTGGCCACCGTGCTGTTGCAGCGAGGTGCACATCCGGTGGACCAGCAGACCCTCTACAACAGGATGTTCCGTCCCGACGACTCACATCTGGAGCTGCTGTTCTCTCACGGGTTGGCCGATGCCGGTACGAGCCCATGGGAGCGTCGCCTGGGCGAGGCGATGGAGACCCGCGAGCAGATGTGGCGGCGGCAGGTCGACTGGGCCGCCGAGCATGGGTTCGCCGATCGTCTGGAGCTGCTCGCCCGACACGGAATCGATACCGCGGGTGTCACTCTCGTGACGGCCTCCTTCCCCACCGACGTCAATGCCCGCGACGACGAAGGTGCGACACCGCTGCACCAGGCGGCCTGGGCCGGTGATCTGGTGCTGATCCGCCGGCTTCTGGAGGCCGGAGCCGATCGCGCGATGACCGATACCCGCTTCGGGTCAACACCGCTGCAATGGGCAGAGCACGCGTACCAGACCGAGGCCGCAGCACTGCTGCGCGAGCACACCGGCTAAGCGGCCGCGGCTTTCACGGCCTTGCCCACCTCGGTACGCAGGAAGGTCAGCCAGGGTTCGAGGACGCTGCGCACCCAGCCGACCGATCCCATGACCAGGCCCAGCAGCACGCCGCCGGTGACACCGATGAGCACACCGAAAAGCAAGCGGCGCAGCGTCATATACAGGTGCTCGGCCAGCAGATAGCCGCCCGTACCCATGGACGCCGTCGTGGTTGGTGGAGACCTCGATGAATGCGTTCCAGACGGTGCTCGGATACGGCACAAAGGTCTGGTTCCAGATACCGCTCGCCGCTGCCAGCTGCGACGAAGGCGACCACCGACAGCAGCGGCAACGCGGCATTGGTCAGGCGACGGCGCCATTGCGACGGGCGTGCGGA